>DAHVEJ010000116.1:0-6730 GCA_027313145.1 Phycisphaerales bacterium
GCGCCAACAAGCTCGGCACCAACTGATACGAAAGGCCATTGCCGCATGATAGAGATCCTTAAGGAAGTGCCATTCGTACCTGACACCTTTTCGCGTGCGCTTCATCGGACGGTCGAATCTCTTCACTTCGCATGGCCGCCGCCTTTCGCTCATGGTGATGCCGCCTTCGATTCATTTTTCGCAAATCATTGCAGGCGTAGCGGGTGGCCCGCAGCAGCCATCCGCCTATGGGCTTGGCGTCCGCAGCCAAGCGTTTGCGCTTTCGCCAAAGGGCCATGAAAACTGCCTGTACCGCATCGTCCGCCAAGCTCGCATCTCCCAAGTGTCGCCGCGCGCAAGCATATACCCACCCAATGTGATCTTGGACCACCATGGCAAATCTGTCCGCCCCGGGCGAATCATTCAACTGCGTTAATGGATTATCCGTCGTGGGCATGGTTGGCGTATCCTCCGGTAGAGCGATCCGAACTGGCCGCTCCCCTTTATGATAACGGACGCCCGCGGAATTTCCGGACATGGCCTTAATTTTTCCCCACCCTTTCCAGGACGTGTGTTGCAGATTACTGCCGAGATTACATTACATTGGCTTCGCTGCTTGTAAGAGATGGCTGACAAAGCGGCCCGCGGGCAAGTGCGACATTCCGAATTGACATTTTATAAGCATTATGTCATATTGGGGCCGATATGACATAATCAGGGGAATGCGAAATGAGTGCACCGGCAACCATCAACCTTCGAGTACAACAGGGCGGGCGAATCATTATTCCCGCATGGGCCCGCAAACAGTTGGATATGCGGATCGGCACCAGCGTGGTTTTGAATGTCCAGGCGGATCACGCCACGCTGATCAGTCCGCGAGCCGCGCGACACAGGGCGTGCCGACGGGTGCGGCGTTACCTGCGCGGCAAAGCAAGCCTCAGCGCTGAACTGATGGCCCAGCGGAAGCGGGATGCACGGCGTGAGTAAGGTGAACATCATCGATGCCTCGGCGGCTTTAGCGTACATGCAGGGCGAAAAGGGCGCTGAAGTAATGGACGAAGCGCTGGATCAATGTCCGTCATGGATAACCGCGGTGAATTATTGCGAAATACTGGGTAAACTCATGGAAAAGGGTATGCCGCAGACGGAAGCTCGTTTCGCGGCGGAGGACTTGGGGTTGGAAATCATTGATTTCGACCAGGATCTCGCCTGCCGGGCCGCTGCCCTGCGGCATACCACGAAAGCCATAGGCGCTTCGCTGGGTGACAGAGCATGCCTGGCTCTTGCCGAACAGGCGGCGGAAACCAGCAAGGTTCCCGTCGTCTACACAGCCGAGCGCGCGTGGAGCAAGCTGCCGTGGCGCTTCAAAATTATTCTGATCCGCCATTAATCGGACTGGCTCCTGGGAGCCGGCCAAAATGCCGCGGAGGCGATGATGTGGGGCGTTGGCGCTGTTCATGCTCGCTCCCGGATTCAGTTCTCATGGTTATATGGCCACCGCTGGAAATTCCGGACATATTTTATGGCGGCTTTCCCCGCGGCGCGCAATTTTGAAAAAAAGTCCGCACCAGATGGGCCGTACCGGATTAGCATACTATAACAGTCCGGGCAACTCGTTATAATACTGCTTAGAACATCGGGCCAGGAAAAGAGTTGTCCTATGACTGTAACTTCTGTTGATGGCACGCCGACGTCGCAAATGCCGGTACAACACCCGGCTGGTAAAATTACGCTTGGCACGCTGAAAACCATGCGGCAGCAGCAGCAACCCATTGCCATGCTGACGTGTTATGATTTTCCCACCGCCAAAATTTTAGCCACCTGCGGCGTGCCGGTTCTGCTGGTGGGAGATTCTGCCGCTACGACGGTACTGGGTGAATCTTCCACGATTTATGCGACGATGGATTTTATGGTCCTGCTGACCCGTGCTGTGCGGCGCGGGGCACCGGATGTTTTTCTGATGGGAGATATGCCGTTTGGCAGTTATGCCACGGAGGAATCAGCGGTATGTAATGGAAAAAGATTTTTGACCGAGGCCGATGTGGATTGCGTGAAATTGGAATGCGATCTGCGGCATGAAAAAATTGTGCGGGCGATGACCATGGCGGGCATTCCGGTTTGTGCTCATTTGGGCCTGTTGCCGCAACGGGCGGTGCAGCAGGGGGGATATCGCTATCAGGGGCGCACAGAGCCGGAGGCCGATCGCCTTGTGCGGGAATCTGTAGCCATGGTGCAGGCCGGTGCGGAACTGTTGCTGTTGGAAGCGGTTCCGGACCGCGTGAGTCGGCGAATTGTGGAAGCGGTGGGCTGCCCTGTTCTGGGGTGCGGAGCTGGGCCAAGCTGCCATGGCCATGTACTGGTATTGCATGATATGCTGGGCTATTCGGAAAAAGTGCCGCGGTTTGTGGAGCGTTTCGGCACGGTTCCGGCGGCGGTGGCGGAAGCGGCCAGTGCGTATGTACGGGCGGTGGAAACGCGGGCCTATCCGCAGGTTCGTCATGAATATGGCGTAAAGGAGTCGTAAGTCATCAGTTCGCCGGTATTTTTTCTTTCTGCTGCTGAGCACAGCGGCGATGCCTTGGGAGCCGCCTTGATAGAGGCGTTGCGCGGAGAATTTCCCAAAGCCCGCTTTATTGGTATCGGCGGACCAAAAATGGCCAAAGCCGGATGTCGGCTGTTTGCCGACCCAACCAAAAATTCAGCGATGCTGGTGGGGGCGCTGGCTCAAGCCGGCTATTGGCTGGACCTGCTGAAGCGGTTGAAAAAAGAATTGGCGCTTGATAAGCCCGACGTGATTATCCCCATTGATTCCCCCACGGTGAATTTACGTATCGCCCGCTTAGGGAAAAAATTGGGCGTTCCGGTTTGCTATTATGTAGCCCCGCAACTCTGGGCCTGGGCACCTTGGCGCATAAAAGAGGTTCGTGCCACGGTGGATACGCTGTGTTGCGTTCTGCCATTTGAGCAGCATTATTTTGGCCACCAGGGTGTGCATACAGTGTATGTGGGGCATCCGTTATTTGATCAGGCGGCCAACCGGCCCGAAGCTGATCCGGAATTGGTAAAGCCTCCGCTGCCGGCTGCCCCGCTGCGTCTGGCGTTGCTGCCGGGGTCGCGCAAAGGGGAAATTGCCGCAAATTTGCCGCCGATGCTGGAAACATTTCTTACCCTGCGTGGCAAGTTTCCGAGCATTGCGGCGGTGGCGGCGGCAGCCGATGCGGAGCGCGCCTGGCAAATCCGGAATTTTCTGCCGCGGTACGGCGCTAAAATTGACGTTCGCACGGGAGTTACAGATGCCGTTATTCGCTGGGCGGATTTGGTCATTACGTGCAGTGGCACGGCGACTCTGCAAATAGCGCGGCATCATAAGCCCATGATTGTGTTGTATCATGTGGCATGGTGGAAGTGGAATCTGGTGGGGCGGTTTTTAATTCAAAGCAAATTCCTGTGCCTGGTAAATATTCTGGCGGATCGCGAGATTGTTCCGGAATTTATGCCTTTTTACGGTCCCGTGCAACCCGTCATTGATGCCGCCGGCGATTTATTGGCAAATCCCGACAAGCGCAAGGCTATGTCGCAGGAACTAGCAGCCCTCACGGCTCCCATGGCCGCTTATTCAGATCAAATGCCCGCGGCGCGGCGTGTGGCACTGGAAATCGCACACCTTATGGCAATTCGATAAAATATGCTATAATTACTGGTTTGAACGTGGGGATGAGGCGAGGAGAAGTGGATTAATGACACAAACAACTTTATCACCTCCTATAGTAACGCCGTCGCCAGTGATTTATTTCACTCAGCCAGCCGCGCGGTTATCGGTCCATGGGAAATTTTTGTGTTGTGGTGATGAGCCATTTCTTATAAAAGGCGTAACCTACGGGCCATTTCGCCCGGAGGCGGATGGGTGTGAATATCACACCCCTGAAAAGGTGGACGCCGATTTTTCCATGATGGCCGAACACGGCATTAACTCCGTGCGGGTATATACGGTTCCTCCCCGCTGGCTGTTGGATACCGCCCAACGGCATGGTCTGCACGTGTTTGTCGGATTGCCATGGGAGCAGCATATTGCCTTTCTGGATCATCCGCGAACGCGAAATTCAATAATAGATCGCGTGCGCAAGGGCGTGCAGCAGTGCGCGGGGCACCCGGCTTTACTGGCGTTCGCCATCGGCAATGAAATTCCGGCTCCTATTGTCCGCTGGTATGGATATCGCCGCATTGAGCGTTTTCTCAAACAACTCTACAGCGTGGCGAAAGAGGTTGATCCGGCGGCTCTGGTTACGTATGTCAATTATCCCACCACCGAATACTTGTATCTGCCCTTCCTGGACTTCATGGCGATGAATGTGTATCTGGAAGATAAGCAGAAGCTGCGCAATTATATCAGCCGCCTGCACAATATCGCCGGTGACAAGCCCTTGTTGCTGGCGGAAATCGGGCTGGACAGTTTATCGAAAGGAGAATTACAGCAGGCCGGCACGTTGGGCTGGCAGATTCGCGCCGTGTTTAAAAGCGGCTGCGCCGGGACTTTCCTGTTCGCCTGGACCGATGAATGGTACCGCGGCGGAAGCGAAATTACCGGTTGGGAGTTCGGACTTACCACACGTGAGCGCCGCCCCAAGCCCGCTTTAGCTGCCGCGCACGACGCCTTTTCAAAATTGCCATTCCGGGTCGATGCGAAATGGCCGAAAGTTTCAATTGTCATTTGCAGTTATAACGGCTCGCGCACCATTCGTTTTTGCCTGGATGGTGTTTCACGCTTGCGCTATGCGGATTATGAAGTCATTGTCGTGGATGACGGCTCAACGGATGGGCTGGGGGAGATAGTGCGGGAATATCCCGTGAAATTAATTCAATCGAAAAATAAGGGCCTAAGCAATGCCCGCAACATCGGGTTAGAGGCCGCCACCGGGGAAATTGTCGCGTATCTGGATGATGACGCCTGTCCCACGCCGTACTGGCTGCATTTTCTGGTGGAAACTTTCCGCACCGGGAAATATGTCGGCGTGGGCGGACCGAACATTGCCCCGCCCGGCGATGCGGATATTGCCGATGCG
Source organism: Phycisphaerales bacterium (assembly GCA_027313145.1). Lineage (GTDB taxonomy): Bacteria > Planctomycetota > Phycisphaerae > WQYP01 > WQYP01 > JAMDCX01. Next base: position 5,040 of record DAHVEJ010000116.1, read on the forward strand.
GTAGCCCATTCCCCCGGCGGCCCGATTCATGTTTTGTTAAGCGATACGGAGGCCGAGCACATTCCCGGCTGCAACATGGCGTTTATGACGCAGTCCTTACGGGCGATCGGTGGTTTTGACCCGCTATTTCGAATTGCCGGTGATGATGTGGATGCCTGTTGGCGCCTGCAGGCTCGCGGCTGGCACCTGGGCTTTAGTCCGGCGGCGGTAGTGTGGCATAAACGCAGAAATTCGCTGCGCGCGTATTGGCGGCAACAGTTGAATTACGGTAAAGCCGAAGCCATGCTGGAACGTAAATGGCCGGAAAAATATAATGCCTTCGGCCATATCGCGTGGCACGGGCGGATTTATGGCCGCGGATTGTGGCAGTTCCTAAACTGGGGACACCGCAGAATATATCATGGCTCCTGGGGCGGAGCATTGTTTCAAAGCGTGTATCACGGCTCACCGGGGGTTATGATGTCATTGGCTATGACGCCCGAATGGTATCTGGGTGTGCTGATGTTAAGTGTGATGTTCATGGTGGGCTTTTATTGGCATCCGGTCGTACTGGGCATACTGCTTCTGGCGGCCTTGACCGCGACCGTGACCCAGGCGGTCATTGGTGCTTTCTACTGCCGCTTTGATGAGGTTCCCCGCACGCGAAAGGCCGTGTTAAAATTGCGGCTCCTGACCATGTGGTGTTATCTCATTCAACCGGTGGCGCGCTTGCGTGGTAGACTTTCTCGAGGGTTATCACCTTGGCGGATGCGTATGCCAAGCGGGCTGGATATTCCTGTGCCGCGGGAATTTGTTCTCTGGAGCGAAGCGTGGCGCAGTGCCGAAGATCGCCTGACTGATCTGGAATCCTTCCTTAAACAGGAGGGGATGTGTGTGCAGCGCGGGGGCGATTTTGACCGCTGGGACCTGACGTGTCGCAGCGGTACATTTGGCTCCCTGCGCATCCGGCTGGTCATGGAAGAGCATGGAAATGGCCGGCAACTGGCCCGATTGCGCACCTGGCCGACAGTTCCCCGCGTTATTGTGGTGATTTTGGTTACTTTAATTGGTCTGGGGATTTTTGATCTTAGTGCCCGCAGTTGGCCCGGGGCTATTCCCATGCTGGTGGTGGCTGGGGCGCTGGCACTGCGGGTGTCCATGGATGCGGGAGCGGCGTTGGCGGTCATCTTCAAATACATCCGTCAGAATCGGCCCGGTGAATGCGAAGTCAGGAATGATCCATGAACGTGCCGGCCAAAACGGTTCGACCCGCCCGGCCCGGTGCCTTGCGCACGGCGGCACGGCTCTTGGCGTTGTGCATGGGCGGAGAAGTACGAACAACAAGTGTGGGTCTGGTGCTGATGCTCTCCGGATCATTAATCGGGCTTTTGCAGCCGTGGCCGCTGAAATACATCATGAATGTGGTGGCGACAAAATCCGCACCGCCCGGATTTCTGATCGCCACACAAAACTTTATCGCGCATTTGATTCCCATCGGCAATAGCAAGTTGGGGTTAATCGGATTGTTATGCCTGGCGTTGCTGCTTTTAAGTGTGGGAAGCGCTGCGATAACCGTCCTAAGCACCTGGCTTCTGGTTTCATCCGGCTTGCGCATGGTCTTTAAACTCCGCTGCCGCGTCTTTGAACATATGCAACGCCTGCCCTTGAGTTTCCATGATTCCACCACGGTCGGCGACTCTTTGTACCGCATT
>DAHVEJ010000116.1:6740-9631 GCA_027313145.1 Phycisphaerales bacterium
GTATGCGGTGCAGGCCCTGTTTAATGCAGGGCTGGTGCCGGGGATTTCATCGATTGTCACACTCGTGGGCATTGCGATCGTGATGGTCGGACAGGATTGGGAGATCGCGGTGGTGGCTCTGGTTATCGGTTGCGTGCTGCTGGTGCTGGTGCGTGAGCTGGAAAAGCCAACAACCGAGCTATCTACGCGTGTGCATGAATATGAGAGCCGGGTCAGTACGCGCGTGGAGCAAACTCTGGGCGGTATTCGCGCGGTGCAAGCCTTTGGCCGGGAGGCCCTGGAGTCAACGCGCTTTGCCAAGCAGGCCAATGAAAGCCTGAAGGCCAATTTACGCCTTACGCTTCTGCAAACCGCCAGTCAAAGCGGCGTGGCCGTTTTGTTCGCTTGCGGTACCGCCGCCATTATATGGGTGACGGCTCGCCGGGTGCTGGCCGGGCAGTTGTCACCTGGCGATATCGTTCTGATGGTCGGTTACACCGCCCTGTTGTTTAAGCCGCTGGAAACACTTTCTTATACAGCTTCGTCGATTCAAGGATCGGTAGCCGGAGCGCATCGGGTTTTTGAAATTTTGGATAAAAAGCCCCTGATCAGTGATTCGCCCCATGCCACTGCGATCAAAACCCCGGTGCAGGGGAAAATCGAATTTGAGCGTGTCACGTTTGGTTACCAACCCGATCAAAAGGTTCTCGACGGCGTTGACCTGACCATTCCCGCCGGCACTTCTGTGGCGATGGTAGGGCCGTCCGGTGCGGGAAAAACGACGTTGGCGTCGCTGATTTTACGCTTTTATGATCCGGTTCACGGGCGGATATTGCTCGATGGCCGCGACTTACGCGACATTACGCTGGCGTCTTTGCGACGGCAGATTGCCATTGTGCCGCAGGAACCGGTGCTTTTTGATGTCAGCATTCATGAAAATATCGCCTACTCCCGGCCGGAAGCCACACTGGAAGATGTCCATGCCGCCGCCCGCGCCGCCGGAGCGTGGGATTTTATTCAGGCATTGCCCGCGGGTTTTGATACGGTTATCGGAGAGCGCGGCGTGATGCTCTCCGGCGGACAACGGCAACGGTTGTCCCTGGCCCGCGCGTTTTTGAAAGATGCGAGAATTGTTGTGTTGGATGAACCCACCACCGGCCTGGATGCCCAAACCGAAGCAGATGTTTTATCTGCCCTGCGGCGGCTTATGGCGGGCCGCACGACCATTATCATCGCGCATCACCTGCATACCGTGCGGTATGTGGATCAGATTATCGTCCTGCAAGGCGGAGCGCTCATTCAAACCGGAACACACAATCAACTGCTGCAACAGGATGGTCTGTACCGCCAGTTGTATAATTTACAATATCAGCCCCAGATGCAGCCGGCGGAGGTTCCATGAGCACGCCATCGGCTGATTGGATGACCCCTTGGGACGGCGGAACATTGCCGACGGGAGTTCGCGTCGGCGAGAATACCTGTATCCTGGGTAAAGCTGCGTTTCGCAGATTTCGCGGGCAACTACCCGATGCTCTGGTCATCGGGGATCAGGCGACGATGGATGGCGTCCAATTTTCCGTGGGGCCGGCGGCCCGGATTACCATCGGCAGTTTCTGCTGTTTCACCGGCACCGTACTGATGTGTGAATTATCCATATCCATTGGCAGTTACGTACTTATTGGTTGGAATGCGGTGATCGCCGACAGTGATTTTCATCCCATTGCCCCCGCAGAAAGAATTCTGGACGCTGTGGCCTGCTCGCCGGCAGCCCATGGGCCCCGGCCCCACGTGCTGACGGCGGCGGTAGTCATTGAGGATGATGTATGGATCGGGCCTAATGCCACCATTTTTAAGGGTGTGCATATCGGCCGGGGGGCGTGGATCGGGCCGGGCAGCGTGGTGACGCGGAATGTTGCTCCGGGCACCCGGGTGGCCGGCAACCCGGCTCGCCCGGTGGAGGCATCATAATGAGCCGCACGATACCAGGCGACTGGCATAACGGATACATTCCGGACAATGCCGTGGTGGGCGACGGTGCCTATGTGGAAACGTCCTGGAGTTTTCAACTATGCCGAAGTACGCGCGATCAGGCGATCATATTGGGAGAAAATAGCTCGGTATACATGCGCTGCATGTTTGACATGGGAGTCGAGGCGCAACTGATTGTCGGGGCGTATAGCCAGGTGAATGGCCTGTGGCTGATTTGTGATCAGAGAGTTACTATTGGCACGCACTGTCTGGTGTCATGGAATGTGGTCATCATGGACAATTTCCGTGCCCCGGAAGATATTCCCTCGCGCCGGCGCATGCTCGAGGAATTTGCCGCCGGGCGCGACCGCCGACTAACGCCCGCCATAAAACCGCGGCCGGTCGTCATCGGCAATAACGTATGGATTAATTTTGATTGCTGTATATTGCCGGGCGTTCGCATCGGAGACGGCAGCATTATCGGCGCGCGATCGGTGGTGGACGGCGAGATACCTCCGTATTGTATTGCCGCCGGCAACCCGGCACGAATTATTCGTTTCCTGTCGGAAAAGGAGGATAGCCTTGGGCACCGAATCTAAACCTAAAATAATTGTTTTTGGCATTCTGTTCTGGTATCCGCTGGCGGGAGTAACGTATCAATTTCTGCACTTTATGCTGGGCCTGCGGAAGTTGGGGTATGATCCCTATTACGTGGAAGATTCCGCGCGGTGGGTCTACAACCCTGATGTGGGTGATTGCACTGTAGACGCTTCAGCAAACATCAACGCGGTGACTCCCATTCTAAGCCGGCACGGTCTGGCGGACCGCTGGGCATTTCGCGGTAATTATGAAGGTGGGAAATGTTATGGCATGACCGACTCACAGATAACAGAACTCTATCGCACCGCGGATGTGATGATCAACGTTACCGGAGCACAGGAACT
>DAHVEJ010000116.1:9641-14283 GCA_027313145.1 Phycisphaerales bacterium
GGAGGAACATCTGCGGTGTCCCGTACGCGTCTATCTGGAAACTGATCCGGTGGAATCACAAATTCGCATTTCCCAGAATGATCCCAGAACGCTGGCCACGCTGGATCAGTACACGCACCACTTTACCTATGGTGAAAATCTCGGCTATCCGGATTGCAAACTTCCCGCAGGGCGTTACCACTGGCGGCCCACGCGCCAGCCGGTACTTCTGGAACTATGGGAGCCGCTGGCGGCGGTTCCCGGTGCGCCATTCAATACGATTGCGACGTGGAAAAACAAGGGAAAGGATATCGTATTTAACGGCGAAACTTACCACTGGTCAAAAGATCGTGAGTTCCTCAAATTTATCGATTTACCGAAGCGCTGCTCCACGGCGTTTGAACTGGCAACCGGCGCTGATGCCCCAACGCGAACCCTTCTGGAATCAAATCGCTGGCGCGTTGCCGATCCCGTGGCGGTTTCACGGGATATGGAGCGTTACCGCGACTATATCCGACAATCCCGCGGGGAATTTACGGTGGCCAAAGATCAGAACATCCGTCTGAGAAGCGGTTGGTTCAGTGATCGTAGCGCCTGTTATCTGGCGGCGGGGCGGCCGGTGATTAATCAGGAAACCGGTTTCAGTAACCATCTACCCACCGGACGCGGACTGTTTTCTTTTCAGACCATGGATGATATCCTTTTGGCCGCCGATGCAATTAATACCGATTATTCTGGTCATTGCCAGGCGGCGCGGGAAATTGCCCGGCAGTATTTTTCCGCGGAAAAAGTTTTGAAAAATGTCATGGATCAAATTGGATGCTGAATGCTACCGGCACGGTAAGGCCTCAGGGAAAACAAAGGCGGTTAATTATTAATGCGGATGATTTCGGCTTAAGCACTGAAACCAACCGCGGTATTATTCAATGCCGTCGGCACGGAGTGTTGACCAGCGCCAGCCTTATGGTGCGCGCCCCCACGGCCCGGCACGCGGTGCAATATGCCTTGGACGACCCCGATCTAAGCCTGGGGTTGCATGTTGATCTGGGGGAATGGGTTTTGCGTGGTGATCAATGGGTGCAGACGCGATCGGTGGTGCCGCTGGATACGCCATCCGCCGTGCGCGATGAAATTTATTCGCAGTTGGACGCATTTAGAGAATTAACACAGCGGAATCCCACGCATCTGGACTCGCATCAGCATACGCATCAGCGGCCATTCATAAAAGCCTTCATGCTGGAAATGGCCGCGCAGATGGGAATTGTGTTGCGCGGCACAGGTAACCGAGTTCGTTTCTGGGGTGCCTTTTTTGGACAGGATGAATATTTGCGGCCGATGGCGGAAAATATTTCCGTGGCTAATTTCATCACACTGTTAAACAACCTGGAACCCGGTGTTACCGAATTGAGCTGCCACCCGGGCCTTGATGATCAATTAGATTCAGATTACCGCGCGGAGCGCCTCCTGGAAGTTCAGACGCTCTGTGATCCACTGGTCCGCCGAGTCCTTGAAGACTTGGGAATCCAATTAACCTCATTTTTGTCCCTCAGTTCGACAGTTGCCGATGCTTAACAGCATGATGGGGCGACGCAATTTCATTTTGAGATACTTTTCTTTCCCAGTATGCTATTTTACTATGACGACGGTGCACGAAATCAAAACGGTCACGTTCGGCACGAAAGGCCAGGTGGTTATTGCCAGCCGCATGCGCAGAGAGTTGTCAATTCAAAGGGGCACGAAGGCGGCGGTCGTGGTCACGCCGGAGGGGATCCTGATTAAACCTGTCACCCCCGCCAATATTAAGAGCCTGCGTGGATCATTAAAGGGTAAGGGTGTGTTAAAAGCGATGATGGAAGACCGACGCCTCGAAAGGCCGGGAACGGTTACGCATTTTCCAACATGAGCCGGTCAACCGTGGCACCAAGACTGTATCCGATGCCGTGTGTCCGGGAAGTCAGCACACATTACGCCAAATATTTTGGAGGTACGAACCATGTTGCGGCCGAAATCGATAATTGCGGGTTGTATTGTCGCGACCCTGCTGCTTGCAGGCGGCTTGGCAATGGCATCAGTTCCACGCGATGGCAATCATAAAAAATTGACGGCGAAAGACATAATTATCAAAGCGAAACATGCCTACGCCGCACTTTCAAGCTACAGTGACAAGGGGACGGCCGTCGCAACGATGGGAGGTATGAACGGTGGTGCGCCGTTCACGATGCGCACTACTTTCAGCATCCATTTACAACGCCCCAGGCTTTATCGCATACATTGGTCGCAACGGCTATTCGATGGCATGACCGGGGGCGGGGCAGTGTGGTCGGATGGAAAGGGAAGTTTTTTCGTGATGAATGTGGATCACCATGAGGTGAAGAAAAAGTACTCTGATGGCCAGTTGGCGCTGGCTGCCGGTGCCGGTGTTTCCAACGGCGCTTCGTCAACTATTCCCGAAATTTTCTTCGGACACAAAAAACTGGGCGATGCCCTCGATTCGACCAACGCCACGCTGCGCAAAGGAAAAGATCAAGCCCTTCAGGGCGTTGATTGCTATGTCGTGTCATGGCACACACACCCTGCCGCCGGTCACGGAAAGCAGCCGGAATTGGCGTCCTCAGGAACCACTATGACACTTTGGATTGACAAAAAGAATTTTCTCATTCGCCAGGTCAGAATGTTAATCCAAGCGGGGCATGGCGTCCCGCACTTGACTAATGCGGAAATCAAGAAGGGCTTAGCTCAACTGCACGAGCCGGCCACGCCTGCTGCGGTCGCTACCCTCCGAAGGGAATTAAAGAAAGCATCAAAAATGCGGTTGAAAGGAGCGATTACGTTCACTGAGACGCACGGCAAGATTGTGTTGGATAAAAACCTTCCGTCGGCGGATTTTGGCAATCATTAACGCCGTAGTTCAACAACCGCGACGCGCGATCCGTCTTGGGGAAGGGGGCGTGACGGTTGCAGCATCGCAAAAGCGGCGGCTGCGGCCGCAGAGCAGTTGATCAGGAGAGAGTTGAGCCGTAGAGCATATTAACGCTGCGCTTCAACGAACAACGAGGAGGAGCATTTGGGAGGGTACTTGGTATCTGGCATAGACGGGGGCGCGGGGTTAGAATGTGGCCGTCGAATCCATTGTGTGTTGGCGGGCAGTCCATGGTTGCGTTGAACGAACAATTTCACCATCCCGGCACGCCGTTGAGGTTACAGGGGACGGGTTACGGGTTACAGCGGAGCGGGGAAGCTGGTGTGACCTTCATTGATCAACGATCACGGACCACTGATCAGAAACGCCGAACTTCCAATGATTTGTTCATTGATCATTACTCATTGGTCATTGAGCGAAGCGCCGGTGCCAATGAAATCATCCTCTGCGGCTATCCCGGTAACAATCGTGTTGCAACGGATATCGGGACGGGTCTAAATGGTCCGGAAACAGGACTATGTTACATCCGCAATCGCGCCTACAACTCGATTCCTGACACGGTGTTGAGGCAGGAGCCGAAATCCCGACAGGCCACGGGAGTGGCGACTCGGGTGCTGCAACGCGATCCGATCGGCTACGCGGGTGGCGTGAATTTGTATGAGTATGTGGGTGGAAGAGCGGTGGTGGCAGTGGATCCGAGTTGATTGCTCACGGAAGCCGATTGTGGGGCTCAAGGGAACAGGTGTGTGGACGACTGCTGGAACCGGCGGACCGATTGGCCGTATCGTCGTGACAAGGGGTGGTATAATAAATGCCAGGAGGACTGCAATGAAGGCTGTTTGGACTGCCTGAAACGGCTCAAGCCGCCGGAGTGCCAAATACCGGCTCCAGCAATCGACATTGCAACGGGGGCGGGTGCTGCTGCAGCCGGGGCGGAAGATATAACCATCGGTGACGTTGTGGTTGATGTCATCATAGGAATTTTGGTGCTTTAAAATGGAATTGCCCGGACGGTTGCCTCCTGTTGCGGTATGTGAGCAGATACGCCTGTTTAAAAAACAGAGAATTGTCGCTGGTTTGGGCCAAGGTATTGGTAGCGGATGGAGGTCACGTTGACAGAGAAACACGGGACCGCTGATATAACCGAAGAATATACGCTTTCTGATCGACGGGGTCGAACTGTCGATGTGCTTGAAAAGATTGCGCAAGCCCACGCTGTTCGAACCCGGGCACGGTCCGCCTTGGTATGTGGTGCTGTCGCCATGGACATCATCGAACGTTACGTGTCACGCTTAAAGATGGAGGCCGCCCGCGAAAGCCAGAATCGCGGTAGATCAGAAAACAAGTTGTTTCGGGAAGTCGAGAAACGATGGAGTATTGACCACCGGTCCAAGAAGCAAGCCAAGCGATTGGTCTTGGCTCGGCAAAAAATAAGGGGTAATCTTTCCGCGTTGGCTGATATTGGGAAGGGCTACGCGATTGGGAGTGAGGAAATGGAGGCCCTCGCCATGGCCGCATTTGCGCTTGTGCGCGTAGCGATTGAGGATAGACCGCTTTTGGTTTACTGTCGAGCGCGTGCCGACATGGGAAAACCGCTTACTTCCCGCCAGCGGAAGCACCTGCAGAGCTTGGGAATCGAACCGGAACGAGCGCGAAGTAGTGACACCCACGAATGGCACTTCCTTAAGGCATAGACGCATTATTTGCGGCACATAGACAAATTATGTCGTCTTGTGAAAATAG
>DAHVEJ010000117.1 GCA_027313145.1 Phycisphaerales bacterium
GACGACATAATTTGTCTATGTGCCGCAAATAATGCGTCTATGCCTTAAGGAAGTGCCATTCGTACCTGACACCTTTTTTAAAAAGGTGTCAGGTACCTTTTTTGGGGAATTGATAGCACGCATTCGGGACGGGGTTACGGCTGGTTGGCAGGGGGCAGGAGCTGCATGACTGGGGTCGGGGCATTGGTCCATTGAATGTGCTTGACGTTCTGACAGAGAATGGCGGGCCGGGCATCGGGATTTTCGAGTTGAAAGCGAACATTGTTCAACACCAGATCGTCGGCGTGCCGGGCATACATGCCGTAGGCGGGCAGGTATAAGCCGAAGAGGAAAAAGTCCGGAAAGGCGGTGATTTTTTCAGGCACGTGGATTTTGGCGGCACCCGCCGGAGCACCGCCGGAAAGAGTGATGGAAATATTTTCCAGGAGAACGTGGCCGACATCATGATGGGGAATGCCGGTAATAAATATTCCGGTGGGAAACAGCAATCGGCCCTGATTGGATGCTTGCGCGGTGACATTGCGAATGACGATGTTGTTTATACTGCCCACGCTGCGGGGGCTTTGTCCCGGATGAAACGTGGAGAGCCGCCCGCCCAGGCGGATGAATATAGGCATGTCCACATTTTTCATTGTAATATTATCGAATCGCACATTGCTGATATGGGCACCATCAACGGATAAAATTTTTATTCCGCCCAGGCGGGTGTCATATTCGTAGCAGTCCTTGATATGAATATCGCGCATGGTCCCCATGGTTTCGCTGCCGAATTTTACCGCGGCGCACTGGCTGCTTAAGCGGCAATGATCGACTCGAATATGCGAACAACTGGTGGGTGTGGTGGTTTTAAGGCAAATGCAGTCATCTTCGGAATTAATGTCGCAATGCGTGATATGCACGAGTTCGCTGGAATCGACATCAATGCCGTCATTGTTGTAATTGGCATGGTTCCAGATATGCACTGAATCCACCAGAATCTGTCGGCAACGGTACAAATTCAAGCCCCAGGCGGCCGACTGTTCAAGCGTCACATCCCGCACGGTTATTCCGTTGCAATGCGCCAGGCGGATTAAAAAAGGTCGGTCGCCGCGGAAACCCACGCCGTCACCGTTGATGGCACCCGTGCCTTCAATTCCGATGTTATTGGCGTGATTTGCGCCAATTAAGCAGTAGCCAAAGGCTTGTCCGTCGCCGTCAATAAAGGGATCAACGGTATGGTAGTTTCTAATATTGGGAGAGCCGAATATCTCCGAGCCGGTTTGCAGGTCCAGGGTCACATTACTTTTTAGTTCGAGTGTTCCGCACAAATATTTTCCGGCGGGAAACACCACTTTTCCACCGCCATAGCGACTGCAGGTGTCAATGGCCCGCTGAATCGCGGCCGTATCCAAGGCGACCGCGTTGCCCGCAGCACCGAAGTTTCTGACGTTGTATTGACCGTCAGTGGAACGGGAATCGGGGTTGCGGGCAAAGTGGCGATATAGGCCGATCGCTGTGAAAAGCACCACCGCGCCAAGTAAAATTCGAATGCTCCAGTTCAAAAATCGGTCGAGGCTGGTCTTGGGCATGGTGGCAAAATACCTCTAATAGAACATTATTTTCCCGTGGGAATTGCGCCATCCAAACCATGATGCGGGCTGGGCTTGGGCAGTGTAACATCAATGGGTTTGAAGGTGCCGGCACTTGCAACGGCAATATCGCCCAGCGCCGGAAAATATTGCCATGGATTAGTAATTTGCTTTGCCGGGCCGCGCCATCGCGTCATCACCTTGCCGAGATTACTAACCTTCTGCCAGCCGGCGTAATAGCGTTCAAAATACCAGACAGCCACGCGAAAAATTATCGACCCCTGATGGCCGGAATAAAAACGGTGACTGCGAATCTGTTCTACCACCACCGTGGCATGATCATGATCACCGGCAATCCAAAGAGGGCGGTTGTAATTGGTGAAGCGTGGAATTTTTTCAATGAAACTGACAATTTGTTTCAGATCGCCGGGCGTCATCGGCGGGCCGGGTTCAATCGGGCGGTAATAATTCATATTTACGCCTTCCCATCGGGCCTTGGCGGTAAAAACAACCAGATCATAGCGGTGACCGGGAACAATGCCCGGAATATGGAATGTTCCGGCGGAATTTATTTTTCCCGGAAAAACCCAGGCGGTGGGCTTATTGGTGCTTAGGGCCAGGACGTTGGCGCGATTGCGCTCCACGGCCTCAATGCGAACAATGCGTTGGGATGATATCACGCGGCCTGTCAGCGTGACGGTGGGGTTCGCCATACCGGCGAAAGCGTAAAGGGGTAAAAACAGAATACACGCACAGGCAATTACTGAGGATTTCGGCATTCGCAGGGCCACGGTTCACCCAAATGTTTACTACGCGGTATCAGATTTCACGGAGCGCGGCGCGTTCGCTCAATCCAGCCGGTATCCACACGGGATTCCCGGAAATCCCGAGAATTCATAATGAATCGGTGCAGCGGGATCGTCGTTTTAACGGGTCCGGCACGGAATTCATCCAGTGCCCGGCGCATGGTGGCGATGGCCTGATCACGCGTGGGCCGATGCACGATCAATTTGCCGATCATGCTGTCATAGTTAGGTCCGATGCGATACCCCTGATACGCGTGGGTATCCAGGCGCACCCCCGGTCCGCCCGGCGGGGCGAATTCCTCCAGCAACCCCGGAGACGGCGCGAAGTTACGATCTGGGTCTTCGGCGTTAATCCGGCATTCAATGGAAGCACCATTGATGCGAATATCTTTTTGGGAAATATCGAGCTTTTCTCCCGCGGCAATGCGCAACTGCCATTGAATAAGATCCTGTCCGGTAATGGACTCCGTCACCGGGTGCTCCACCTGAATGCGGGTGTTGACTTCCAGAAAATAGAACTTTTTCTGCTTGTCCATGACAAATTCAACCGTTGCGGCGGAGTAATAGCCGGCGGCTTTGGCCAGACGTACGGCACTTTCGCAAAGCTCCTGACGGGTCGCTTCATCAATGACCGGACAGGGGGATTCTTCCACCAGTTTCTGATGCCGTCGCTGAATGGAGCAGTCGCGCTCAAAGAGGTGTACGACATGGCCATGTTTATCACCGAGAATCTGCACTTCCACGTGGCGCGGTTCTTCATGGTATTTTTCAATAAAGACCGTGGCATCCTTAAATGCGGCTTCAGCTTCCGCGCGGGCCGCATTGAGCGAGCTTTTCAGGGTAATTTCATTATGCGCCACGCGCATGCCGCGGCCCCCGCCGCCCGCCGAGGCTTTTATGATGACCGGGTAGCCGATTTTCTTGGCCACGTCCACCGCTTCTTTTTCGGTTTGAATCGGGCCGTCGCTGCCAGGGGTCAGGGGAACTTTACACTGTTTGGCTAATTCTTTCGACGCTAATTTGGAACCCAGCATTTTCATGGATTCAACAGATGGGCCGATGAATTCAATTTTGCAACTGCGGCAAACATCCGCGAAGTGGGCATTTTCCGATAAAAAGCCAAAGCCGGGGTGAATGGCTTGAACATCGGCAACTTCCGCGGCAGAAATAATACGGGGGATATTGAGATAACTTTCGGATGCCGCCGCCGGCCCAATACATATTGCCTGGTCCGCTAGTTTCAGATAGGCGGCATCGCGATCGGCTTCGGAGTAAACCGCTACGACCTCAACACCTAATTCCCGGCAGGCCCGGATAATGCGCAAAGCAATTTCGCCGCGATTGGCAACAAGAATTCTGGAAAACATATCTTCCTCTACGACGCCGAGCCAGGGATTTTACCGACTCTTTACCATGAACAGCGGTTGGTTGAATTCCACCACCTGACCATTCTGCACCAGCATTTTAGTTACCACGCCGCTGACTTCGGAGCGGATTTCGTTAAATACTTTCATGGCTTCAATGATGCAGACAACGGTTTCTTTCCCCACGGTTGAGCCCATTTTAACAAACGGGTCCGAGTCCGGGTTGGCAGCGGTATAAAAGGTCCCCACCATGGGGGATTTAATGGCGACAAGGCCCTCGTCCACCGCCGGCTCTACAGCCGGGGCGACGGCGGCATTGGCCGATTGGGGTGCCATCATCGGCTGCTGGGCCGTCATCGGCGCGCCGGCCATGGGCATGCCGACGGGGGCAAAATCGCGCTTAAGACGAATTTTAGCTTTGTCTTCCACCAGCTCTATTTCCGTCAGGCCGTGATCAGACATGAGTTTAATAAGGTCTTTGACACGCTTATTGTCGGTAAACGTTTCCTTGGTCGCCATAATAAATGATTCTCCGAAAGCCACCCGCCGCACAACACGTGGGTTATAGCCAAGCTGAATTCAAGGTTTTAGGAAGACTGCTTAACACGCGGCAGCCTGTTTGGGTTACCAGTATATCGTCCTCAATGCGCACACCGCCAACACCGGGAAGATAAATTCCCGGCTCAACGGTGACAATCATACCCGGTTTCAGGATAACATCACCACGTTGGGAAAGCGAGACCTGCTCATGAATATCCCGCCCCACCCCATGGCCCAGGCTGTGGCCGAAGCATTTGCCGTAACCCGCTTTGGTAATAATATCACGGGCGATTTTATCAATTTTCTTGCCGGCGATATCGGGTTTAATGGCGGCAATCGCGGCCTGCTGAGCCTCGAGAACAACCTGATAAATTTCCCGGATTTTCCGAGGGGGATCGCCCATGAAAATCATGCGTGTGAGGTCCGAGCGGTAGCCGTTGTATAAGGCCCCCCAGTCCACCAGCAATGCCGAGTTATTCTGCATTTTTACCGCGCCGGGGCGGTAATGGGGAAGACTTCCGTTGGCCGCGGCCGCAACGATAGGATCAAAACTGGCGTTTGAGGCCCCGCGGCGGCGCATTTCATAAACCAGCAGTCCGGCAATTTCATTTTCCGTCTGCCCCGCCTTCAGATGCGCTTTCAGGGCTTCAAAACTGTGTTCGGCAATGGTAACGGCCTGTTCGATCAGGGCGATTTCATGGCTATCTTTAATGTTGCGCAGCTTAACCAGTATTTCCAGCACCGCCTTCAGGCGAATACCCGCGGGTACAGTGAATTCCTTAATGGCCGCCTGTTGCCGCAGCGACAGACTTTCTTCCTGAACCGCCAGGGTACGAATTTTAAACTTTTTGCAGATCTTACTTATTTCTTCAGACAGCCGCTTTTTCCGCATTACCGCGTGAACCCAGGGGCACTCCCGGGCGATCTGTTCGGCATAACGGAAATCACTAATTAGCCAGACCTGATCCGGTGTGAGTAACGCCCAGGAATCATCACCTTCAAAACCGGTCAGCCAGCTTACATCGGGAAAATACGTTACAAGCAGCGCATCGCCCTTGAGCTTTTTCAGTTCTGCACGGGCGGCCTGCCAGCGTTGTAAAATATAATCCGGAGGTTGCGAACCAGCTTCAGACATTTAGTCTACTCCATAAGCAAAACGTGGAGTATAACCGCAGATTGGAATTGGCACATCCCGCCGCGAATTGGGCTGCGGCCCGATTGGAGCAGGTCTAAGGAGATCAGGTGAGCAGGAGAGCAAATCGGGTGTCGCGACGGGTGGAGAAGCGTGGGGGCATTAGATTCTATTTCCGCGGCCAACTCAACGCTACCGCATTGCGCAAATGATACCTGTCGCGGTTGCATGGGGAATGTCGAGAAGGGAAATTCTGTGCAAGGTCAATGATGGCGGAATTTGAGGCGCATCGCGTCATCCAGTTTTATTTTGGAGTTCAACGCGACACTGCCGTGCGGAGGTCATTACAGGGCTGTGCATTGGGGGGTATTGGGCCGACAAGGATGGAGTTATGGTATAAAATGCTGCCACTGTCGGCGTCGATGGAATCGGCGATACCAATTTTCTGGGAGAATTATGGCGACACTCGGCCCTGTTGATATGCTGGTAATCGGTGGCTATTTCGCACTGGTTGCGATTACCGGGCTGCTGATGAGCCGACGGGCGGCGCAGGGGATGGAGAGTTATTTTCTTGCGGGGCGATCATTGTCCTGGGTGCTTTTGGGTATTTCCGGCATGGCACTGTGGTTTGATCTGACCGGCACGATGCTGATCACATCATTTTTGTACTTGCTGGGACCGCGCGGCTTATTTATTGAATTTCGCGGCGGTGCCGTGCTGGTTCTGGCGTTCATGCTGGCGTTTACCGGCAAGTGGCATCGCCGATCGCAATGCCTGACGGCTGCCCAATGGTACACCTTCCGTTTCGGCGAGGGGCGAGCGGCGGAACTGGTGCGATTTTTGACAGCCATAATGGGCATTGTTCTGGCGGTGGGAATGCTGGCTTATCTGGTGCGCGGGGCCAGTCTTTTTCTAGGCATGTTTTCGCCATTTCCACCGCTGCTGACAACCGCGGTGGTTATTGCCGTGGCAACACTTTATACGATGTTTGCCGGATATTACGGTGTCGTGATAACCAACATGATTCACGGCGCGGTACTGATTGTGGCGTGTATTACAGTGGCGGTAATCGCATGGCACAGCTTTGCCACGGTTGCAACGCTTTCACACATAGCGCATGGAGTAACGGGCAATGCGGATTGGACCAATTCCGTGCCCTCGTGGCAAGTCCATACGCCGCCGGGATATGGACCTTACCATTATCTGATTTTTATTGTATCTTTTTATCTGTTACGCAATGTCATCGGCGGGCTGGGCAGCGGGGCGGAACAGCGTTACTTTGCCGCCCGCAGTGACCGCGATTGCGGCTTGTTATCTTTGCTGCAGGCCCTCACGCTGATGTTTCGCTGGCCGATGATGATCGGGTACGCCATTTTAGGAATTCTGCTGGTGCATCACCTGTATCCGCACACGGCTTTAGTGCACAGCGCGTCCATGCTGATTCATCATTATTATCCACAAACTAACCCGGCGTTCTGGCAGGATCTGCTGGGGCGGATCGGACATGATCCGCAACGCTATCCGGTTGCGCTGATTGCCGGGTTACAGCATATTCTGGGAAATCATTGGCAGGCCCGCTTGCCGCTGGTTGGCTATACCGGCACGGTTGACCCGGAATTAATTCTACCGGCGGTGCTCAAGTCCATAATGACTCCCGGAATTCGGGATTTGCTGCTTATCGCCATGCTGGCCACCATGATGACGTCCCTGACTGGACAGGTAAATACCGCCACCGCATTGCTGGTCAATGATATATATAAGAATTTTCTGCGACGCAACGCGAAAAGTCGAGAGTTGATTTTAACATCGTATGCCGGAACGCTGATCATTGTTGGAATCGGTTTCCTTATGGGGGTTGAGGCCGAAAGTATTAACAATCTGTGGGGCTGGATTATCATGGGACTTACGGCTGGGACTCTGGGGCCGATGGTGCTGCGGCTTTATTGGTGGCGTTGTAATGCATGGGGTGTGGCGGCGGGTACATTCGCGGGTGGAGTGGCTGCGATAGCACAGCGATTAACCGCCCCCAATCTGCTGGAATGGAAACAGTTTATCATCATGACGAGCATATCTTTCCTGGCGACCATTGCAGTAGCACTGCTGACAGCTCCCACACCAACCGCGGTAACGGAACACTTTTACCGCGTCACCCGACCATTTGGATGGTGGGGGCCGGTGCGGCGAATATTTTCCATCGAAGAACAGAAAACTCTCGCAGCAGAGCACCGCAATGATATTCTCACGGTGCCATTTGCGTTATTGTGGCAGGTCACTTTATTTCTGCTGCCGATGCAGTTGGTGATGAAGGACTACCGCCCCTTCTGGCTCACGCTACCGCTGTTTATCCTGGGCGTTGCGGGCATGTATATATTCTGGTGGCGGAAACTACCGAGGGGCGTTACGGACACAGCCGCAATTGCGGCCACGGCCCTGTCCGGATAACGCTGGACACACCGGAGAGGAAACCTCGACTACCTGTGAGGAGTTGGGAGTTAGTTAAAGGATGCCGAATAGGTAGGGGCGGAGGCAAGGATTATGAAATCGCTTTTTAGTGAAATCACTCTCCGGCTTGACTGCTTATCATCGGCAGGCCAAGATGGTAAATGAGGTGTGGACGTGATGGAAATTGACCAACTGTTAGCTGACCTAGAATCTTTCCGAGTGGAGCGCACAGAATCACTCGCAGATTCCGACAAATTTTGCAAGGCGATTTGCGCCTTTTCAAACGACATGCCCGGCTCGGGTTTGCCGGGATATTTATTTGTCGGAGTGAATAAGAAAGGTGAGCCAATTCAGGCACCTATCAGCGAGCAACTGCTGGAAACTCTAGCCAGCCACAGAAACAACGGCCAGATATTGCCGATACCAAACCTGCATGTTTTCAAGTATCTGCATCAGGGTACCCCGATTGCCGTAGTGCGGGTCATGCCGTCCGACATGCCACCGGTGAGATACAAGCAAGTGGCGTACATTCGAACCGGACCCTCTTCCAGCATTGCGACGGCTGAGCAGGAGCGGAGGCTGGAGGAGAGGCGTGTAGACCGTGCTCGGACCTGGGATTCTCTGGCCTGTCGGGGCGCGTCGCTGGATGATCTTGCCCTTGATTTATTTACGTTGAATTATCTCCCCAGAGCCGTATCACATGCGGTTCTGGAGGAAAATGGACGTTCTATTGAAGAGCAACTCGGATCGCTGCGATTCTACAGTCGGCAATTTTCGGCTCCAACTAATGCCGCCGTTCTACTGTTCGGCAAAAATCCACTGCAGTTTGCGCCCGGTGCATACGTGCAATACGTGCGGTACGACGGTTTGACGCAGGCAGATGAGCCGCTGCGGGAGCAGCGAATTTCGGGAGATTTTCTCACGGCCATGCGGGATCTGGATCGGCTGGCAAAGGAAGTTGCAAATTACAGGCCGGTGCGCCGCGCTGATCTGTCAGAGGAAATGATTGCTGATTATCCTGAAATTACCCTGCATGAACTATTTATGAATGCGATTATTCATCGCAACTATGACGGGTCCACCACGCCGGTTTCGATCAATCATTATTCGGATCGCATTGAGATACAGAATCCGGGGTCTTTGTACGGCGACCTGACTCAGGAGCAATTTCCAAACGGCACGTCTTATCGCAATCCGGTACTGGCGGAAGCGGCAAAAACGCTGGGCTTCGCGAACCAGTTTGGCCGCGGTATCGCGCTGGCAGAATCATGGCTTAGGAAAAACAATAGTCCGAGTTTGGATTATTTCGTCGGGGGAAATCACCTGCTAATGACTGTGAGGAAACATCCGTGAAGACCATTGCTTTTTTTAACAACCAGGGCGGCGTGGGCAAAACCTCGATGGTTTACCATCTGTCTTGGATGCTCCGAGAAATGGGCCATAAAGTGCTGGCGGTTGACTTGGATCCGCAATCTAACCTTACGAGCATATTTCTCGATGACTCGAAACTAGAAAAGCTCTGGCCTGATGGCAAACATCCCGGCACAATCCTTGGCGGCGTGGAACCCCTGATTGAAAGCTTGGGCGACATCCAGGCACCCGCACCAATTTCTATAGACGACAACCTTTCCATCATTGCCGGTGATCTGGGTCTTAGCGCTTTTGAGGACCGCTTGTCTGAGGCATGGAGCAAATGTCTCGATGATAAGCCGCAGATCGCCGGCGATGGATTTCGGGTTGTTACAGCATTTTATCGCCTGATGGAATCGGCGGCGAAACAATGCGGCAGCGACCTGGTGCTTATTGATGTCGGACCGAATATAGGAGCCATGAATCGTGCGGCATTGGTGGCTGCGGATTTTGTTGTCATTCCGCTGGGCGCTGATCTGTTTTCCCTGCAGGGTCTACGCAACTTGGGCCCCACGCTTCGGGATTGGAGGCAGGGATGGCTAACGCGAAGAGCGGGAAAGGCACCTGCGGGACTATCCCTGCCGTCGGGCAGCATGAGTCCGCTGGGCTATGTTCTGCTGAATCCGTCGGTCCGCGAAAACAGACCGGTCAAATCCTACCTGAAATGGGCAAATCGCATCCCGGAAACTTACAGTCGTGAAATACTTGGCCAGGAACTGCACGCGCAGGCAGCGGCAGAAGACCCCAATCAGTTGGCCATGCTGAAACACTTCAAAAGCCTTATGCCCATGGCACGAGACGCGCGAAAGCCCATGTTTGATCTGACTGCGGCGGATGGTGCCATCGGCGGCCATGCGGGCGCGGTTCAAGATTGCGGGAAGCAGTTTCGGCAGTTGGCGGCGCGCATTTTGAAAAACATGAACGACCGACAAGACGCGAACATTGCTGCTGCAATCGCTTAAACTCGGGCCAGGTCAGGCATCATTCAACTTGCGGTTGGCGCAAGCAATTCGGATAGGACCCACCACACCGCCAAAAGCATATTTGTGTGATAGCTGAGAACTGGCCGCAGGAATGTCTGGGGCGAGCGAGTTTGGGATGTGGTCTGGGCAATTTGTCCTATGAGCGGCCTGCAGGGCCTGGGTACGGCGGAATGTCAGGAAATATTGGCACGACTTGCACGGCAATTACCCGGTGGTTCGGAATTCGTGCCGGTGGGCTTGTAGCCATAATTGCCAGGGGCCGGAATGTTGGGGGAATTTTTGGCCGGTTTGGAAAATCAGATCGTCCCAGGCGGCTTGAACGATTGCGACGTTGCTGTCGTCAAGGGCGTTAATGAGCGTTTCAATAACGGGCCGCGTTTTGTAGGATCTGAGGGCTTCAGCGGCGTAAATGCGGACTTGCGCGTTGGAATCATGATGTAAACGGGTAATCAAATCCGGGATTAAAATTGGATTGTGTACATACGTTGCCGCCATGGCTGCGCACAAGCGCACAAACTGCGAAGGATCCGTCAAGCCCCGCTGTAAATCAGGCGCTACCGAGGGCTGACCGGAAGTGCCCAACGCCAACAAAGCCTGACCACGCACTAGCGGCGAAGGGGAACTTTCCGCCAGGCGATACGCATCCATATACGGCTTTTCGTGGCCCCATTTTTGGCGGGCCATCCAGGCAATGGCGGCACGCTGAGTGTCGGGATTATCGGTGGCAAAAAGATTCCGGGCTTGCGTAACGACAGAATGCCCCCCCTGCATATGCTTGATCCAATTTTGCACCAGAGAATTAAAATTTTGCGGATCGCTGTTGCCGGAGGAGCAGCCGGCCAGCAGGATCGGCAACGCCATGAAAACGGCAATGAGGATGCCAATAACAGGTATGCGGCACGATAACCGGACTATTTTACAGCGACTCATCATTTTTCCGTTACCGCCGTTTCAAGCATTTCAGGGTCCACCCAAACCGGCTGGGCAATCGACCGGCCGAGAAAGCGATTTGCCAGGCTTTCAAATCTCTGGCCCTGATCTGTCACATAACAGGTCAAGGTGCCGCCATCGGGCGAGCCGGGATGCAGCGCCCCCATTGTATGAAGCTTTTCACGAACGACCAAGGCGGTCTGGTCCGCTGAATCAACCAAAGTTGTCAATGGCCCCATCAGTCGGCTGATGGTTTTGGCATAAATGGGGTAATGTGTACAACCCAGGATCAAAGCCGGGGGATTTAAAGATTTCAGTGGTGCCAAATATTCCGCCAGCACCGCCTGGACCACCGGACTGTCCTCGGCACGGCCCTCCTCAATCATTGGTACCAGCAACGGGCAGGCCCGCCCGACCAGATGCACAGCGGAATCCCGCCTACTGACCGCGTGCACATACGCTCTGCTGGCGATGGTGGCCTCCGTGGCTAACAGGCCTATGGCGCAATCACCAATGGGCCGCTGCCTGCGGGCCAGTCGCACGGCCGCTTCGGCCCCGGGTTCCAGCACGCCGATAACCGGCACGGAAAATTCATTTTGCAACTCCGACAGGGCTGTGGCGCTAACGGTATTGCAGGCGACAACCAGAAGCTTAGGATTCATCTGCATGAGAAACCGCAGGCATTGGCGGGCAAATTGCAGCACGGTGCGCGGAGATTTTGTGCCATAAGGCAACCGGGCGGAATCACCAAAATAAATCAATGATTCATCTGGTAAATGGCGGTGTAATGCCTGCACAACGGTTAGGCCGCCAAGACCCGAATCAAAAACGCCGATGGGGCTGGTAGCGTCGCCGATGCAGCCCGGTTGATTTTCCATTTTTTCCAAGACCATAAATTCCCATGAATACCAGATCCAGCCCAGTTCCCGCCTGTCAGTGCCGCATTGCCAGAGCATTGGGTGCCGGAATATTCATGTATTTAGTTTACCGCAGGCAGGGACGGATGCCCAGAGAGGAGCGTAAAGTTTATGCAGCCTTCCATTGATGGAGCAGATGGGTGACATCCTCAGGACTGCAGGCACCGGCGTATAGATTTCCCTGGACCAGATCGCACCCCAATCGGCGGACAACCACATCCTGATCCTGCGTTTCGACGCCACCGGCGGCGACTTGTATGCCAAGGCGATGGGTGAGGTCAGTAAGGCCGGAGAGTAAATCCATATCTGCCGGCGAGTGCGTTAATCCAGTAATAAATCGGCGATCAAATTTGACCTGGTTAATAAGTAGCTGGCGCAAACATGCCAGCCCTCCGCTGCCACCGACGAAATCATCCAGCGTTAAACCGACACCCAATTGCCTTATGTTCCGCAGAATCGGTTGGGCATCGGCTTGCAGCAGTCCGGATTCAGTGATTTCCAGATACAGATTTCGTGGTTCCATACCGCTGGAAAGCAACATTGTTTCCACCGCTGATATGAGATTCTGATCGGAACACTGAAACGGCGAAATATTAAACGCCAATCGCAAATGTATCCCTTGCCGCCGCCAAAGAGCCATTTGTTCGCCGGCATTTTCCAGTAGCACCGGTCCGAGCTTTCGCATAAATCCACTGCGTTCCGCAACCGGAAGAAATTCCCCCGGAACCAGCAGCCCTAATTCCGGATGCCGCCAGCGCAACAGGGCTTCCACCGCTACAGGCTTAAGCGTTTGCGCGTCCAGTAAGGGTTGATAATGAAATTCAAATTCTTTGGCCTGCAGGGCGTGTTGCAATCCACCCCGCAGGCGTGCCTCGCGCGCAATCTGGTCGGTCAGCGCTGAATTGTGGAATGCCAGTTTACGCCCCCCTTCCCGCTTGGCACGGTACATGGCCTGATCCGCGGCCTCCAGCAGGGCTTCCGGGGATTTTCCATTGCGCGGATACATCGCCGCACCGATGCTCACCCCGACATACACCACGGAACCATCCGCAACAATGGGTTGGCGCATTGCTTCGATCAGGCGATGTGCCAATTCCGCTGGATCGCTTTCATTGGAAACCGCGGGAATGAAAACCGCAAATTCATCCCCACCGATTCGCGCGATCATGTCACCGGTGCGGGCACTTTGCTTAAAACGTTGCGCCACTTCGCACAGAACATGATCCCCGGCGGAATGCCCCAGGCGATCATTTACCGGTTTGAATCCGTCAAGATCTAAAAACAGCACGGCGGCCTTGCCATCCATCCGTTGAGCCTGTGCCAAGCCATAGGTCAGCCAATTCATAAACATGCCACGGTTGGGCAAATCCGTTAAGGGGTCATTATGGGCATTGTGGACGAGATCATCCGTCATTTTCTTGCTGCGGCGTACAACACGGACAATGCGCCAATACATTCCTAACAGTGTCACCAGCAGGGCAACGCTGAAGCCCCCTGCCACTGTTTGGGCCATTCGTAATCGACGCTCTACGAGCACACGCTCGTAGAGCGCCACGCGATGATAATGGTTTCGGATGCTGGAAAGCTCGGCCCGCAGCATATCCATCACTTGCTTACCAACATTGGTGCGCACGATATTGGCGGCAGCGCTGAAACCATGCTTCGTGCGCACACGAATAGTCTGATCGATTTCCGCAATTTTCCGTGCCGCCAAAGTTCGCATGGTGGCAATCAGGGTTGCATTCGCGGGGGTCGCGGGCAAAAGTCGCCCAAGCTGCCGGATGCGCTGGTCAATAGAGACCGAGCCGCGATGGTACGGTTCCAGATAGCTTATATTTCCAGTAATCAGATATCCGCGTTGACCGGTTTCAATATTCTGCAAGCCGATAAGAATTGAATCCGCGGATTGAATAATTGCGTCGGCATGGCGTTGGCGCTGCTGTGCCGCCAACGTGCGAGCCTCCTGGCGAAAGAGCCAAATTCCCAGCGCGATAACCGCCAGAATCAGCAGCAAGCCCCAAAAAACGGTTTCCACCCCCGCGATGGGCAGCTTCATAGTAACTGTTTACCGCTCCGCGGCAAATATTCGCAATAACGGCACTGGCGCGCTCGGGTAAGTGGTGGTATGCTTGAT
>DAHVEJ010000118.1 GCA_027313145.1 Phycisphaerales bacterium
AAATATCGCCGCCGTGGAACCTCCGTTGCCTCGGCTTCCTCTGTGGTTCACAAAAGTGCCAATAGCGTTGTGTCTTTGCGTCGTCATGGTGAAAACGGCATATCCGGTACGCAGCCGATAGTGAACAATCTTTATCAAGTCCCGATGGCTATCGGGATGGATTCCGTGACGGGACTTTATTACGAACGCAACCGCAATTGTTCTCCGTCGCTTGGTAGTGTGTTGAGGCAGGAGCCGAAATCCCGATTGTCCGCAGGAGCGGCACATCGGGAGATAAATCAGGACCCGGCAGGCTACATCAACGGTGCCAACACGTACCAGTTCGTGATGTCGAATTCGGTGGCGAATGTGGATCCTCGGGGGCCGGAACTCGCCTCAATGAGCGGCCCCTGGGGCCGACCGCCGATCTATAACCCCCCCGTTGAACATCAGTTACGGCGAGGCTGGCCTAGGCTTGCTGAACTTCACCACTGGCCTCGATTTAGCATTAATTGGGTTTGGCGGCGCGGAGACGGGGGTCGGCGTTGTTGTCGGTGTAGGCGGCGTTCTTCAGGGCGCACAAGGGCTAGGGGAGATATGGAACGGCCTCTTCGGGGGCGACATACACAGCCCAATTAAGCCCCCCGCGGCAATTGGCTGTACGCTGGGTGCGGACCCCAACAACGCGCTCGATGCCTTACAGGAGGCCCGAGATTTGAATGCGTTGTTGAATGAGCTGGAGAGCTACTTGCAGCAATTATCGCGCGACCTCGCACCGACCCAGCAGCCCCAAAGTCCGCCGGGTGCGATCGTCGGGCAACAGGCGTGACGGTGCTCTACGTGGGTGGGGGTCTGAGGGCGACGTGCCGCAGTGCGCAGGTGTGGTGAGAAGTCACGGATGAAAGGCGGATCACTTCCAAGCCATGGCGAGATTGGCGATGAACCGAAGATATTTCAGGTTTTTGGATTCATCAGATAGGCCCTTGTTCAACTGTACGGTTAATTTGCTCTTCAACTGTCGCCAACGTCGTAAGTATTTCGTCGAAACCTTTCGGTTCCGCAAGGAACATATCCCGCATTGCCTGGTAATCGCGCCGCAGAGCGGGCAATCTTTCAGATGGTGGAACCAAGTGGAATGTGCCGGGTTTCGCCCGATCGTAATTTGCCCAGGCACTGCCAAAGAACTGACTCTTCCAGTTCACAACCCGTGCACGCAGGTCGTTTCGGTCGGCAGCTTTACCAGCAATCGGATGTTGCGAAAGTGCCGCCATATCGGCGTAATGACGCGAGAGTCTGTCTGGTATGCGTTTTTCCGCAGGCCGGTAATACTCCGCGTGCAGGATCGTCGCCTTCTCCCAGAAACTTCGCTCCGCTTCCAGTGCTATTACCTCGCAACGCCAATCTGCGAACGCACCGGGAAATAAATCGGCGATCCAAGGCCGTACCGAGTGACGACCGATCGGTTGCTGGTCGGTAAGGGAGCCAAATTCCAACTTGACCGAGCGCCGCAGGTAGTCGAAGCCCGACGGCTGTGAAGAAGTGTAGTGAAAAAGAAGTACCGGGGACTGCGTGTGAGCATCAATCTGGAATTCAAACCACGCGCGAGCGCCTTTTCCC
This sequence comes from Phycisphaerales bacterium, assembly GCA_027313145.1. Classification (GTDB taxonomy): domain Bacteria; phylum Planctomycetota; class Phycisphaerae; order WQYP01; family WQYP01; genus JAMDCX01. The sequence continues at coordinate 1,597 of DAHVEJ010000118.1, forward strand.
AGCACCTTGGTGGCCACCGCTTCCAGCACCGGGCCAATCCGGTTTTGCACGGCACTGCCGCACGCCGCTTCGGCTTTCTTCATCCATTTGCCGGCCTGGTTGCGGCTTATACCCACAGGTGGGAGCTTCAGAAATTCGGGTGACAGCGATAAATCTATGTCCTCTGAAAATCGTTCAATGACACCGAACACTTTCGAAAGAGACGTTCCGCCCTTGAAAACCAAGCTGTCCGCAAATTCCGACTCGAACAGGACGCCCAGCAACCAACAAACCCAAAAGTCCTTCTCCATGATAACAGGTGACAGGCTTCGCCGCGTTGCCGCCTGCTCGACATACAGCCGGCGTTCCTCGGTTGGCAACGCAAGGAAACTGAGATTCATGGATTTTCTCCCGCAAGCTCACGAAAGATCGGGTGCATCCACGTTGGTGCCAGGGGCAGATCGCCAAGCAGTGCGCGACGCTGCTTGGCCGGGAGGGTACGTTTCAAGTGCTCCCGGTGCTGTCTGGTTACATGTTCTTTGCCCATGGCTCGCAATGCCTGAATTAAAAGACCGCTCAATCGTCCTGCTGCAGCCATATTCCGCGCGGTTGTCCGCCGCAACTGGATCGTGGTCGAACCGATCCTCACGGTCCGCGTCGGGCCATCAGTCAGGAACACCGCTTTGGCTGGCACTTGCTCCGAAAGCCCCAAGGCGTTGGCCGCATACGCGCCTGCAGGCTGAACACGCGTATGGTCGCGTTTTGCGAGGGCCTTGGCAACCGTCTCGGCAGAGGGGGCAAGCGATCCCAACACCGGGTGCTCTTTCGGGAAGTCATACACGCCGCGCGCTAGATGTCGGATAATCCCTTTTCGGGTCAGCCGATGAAGCGCCAGATCAACCGCCTGTCGACTTGCAATGTCCAGAAAGTCCGCCGGGATCACGACGCAGCCATGCCCCCTCCTGCGAATCGACGCCTGGATGCGGTATTCAATGGAATGTAACGATCTTCTCTTGGAAATCATGTAAGGAATATTAACACGTTTTTCTTACAATATCAAGCGGTATTTCACCCCTCATGGACGGCTCCTTTGGTCAGAGCCAAAACGGTATATACCGTTTTGGCAAGGACTCATGAGCCGCATTCCCCGACACAGGGAAGTTCGCCAAGTACAGCGATCAGCAACACTTATTATAACTGCGCCCGACAGGGATCGAACCTGTGACCTGCGGTTTAGGAAACCACCGCTCTATCCAACTGAGCTACGGGCGCCGGAATGTCCGGGTTGGCTGAAATTATAACCATTTATCTGGTTATTGCCCAAACCCGGTAAAGGGCCAGGTCAGGAAGCGTAAGGGGACAGGCGCTATCACCGGCTTGGCGAGCGTGCCGGAGACGCGCAGCTCCAGGAGTTGCGCGCGGGCAAGTCCGAAAAGGACGCCCAGCAGGGGCACACGCGTGCCATGCGGGGATTGCGTGATGAAGCGAAGGTCCAGATCGGTGGTATGTAGATTCAAAGAGCCTTCGCCCACAAGATTAACGCCCGGACTGCTCAAGGAAATGGGTTGAAAGCGCACGATATTGTTGTTGATGAAATAGCGCACATGGGCGTGCTGGAAATCGGAGCTGATGGGCAGGCGCAGGGTCACAATCTGCATGAGGCCCATGGCCATGGGTACGTCATAAATACGGGCGCGGCTAATCACGAGTTGTCCGTTGCCCTTCCGTATCGTTTTTTTTCCCAATATCGTACTAAGATTCAGGGACGCGTCGACAATTCCAGTACTGGTTTGAATGCCTTTGGCACTACCGACGCCGGCGGGGGCGACTAACAGTTGCGCTAATTGCGAGCCATGCAACTGGCAGGCGACATTATAAGATGCAGCGCTACCCGTATGGATATGAATTTGCCCCGTCAGCTTGCCGCCGGCGACCATTCCTTTGATTTGATCAATGGTGATCTGATGCGTGGACGAATTGGCGGTAATCTCGCCGGTCAGCGGATCGGCAATTCTGCCCTCCCAGTTCAAGCGACTCACGTCAAACTGCCCATCGAGCATGGGCAGAGAATTGCCGGGGATCAGGTCCAGTGCGATGGTAACGGTCGCCTGTTTGGCTTTGAGTTTAATATCGCCGGCTGTCGCAAGGTTATTAAGCACCAGTGAGCCGGTAATATGCCAGCGATAGTCTTTGCCGACCTTGATGCGCTGCAACTCGGGTAGCTCAAGAATCCAGCTTGCCCGCGGTTTAAGTCCGTCGATAAATCGACCGGTGGACCCCGGAATTAAAGCCATCCAGGGTTTGGATAAGTGCGGCCCCCCGGCCGTTACGGAAAGTGCCAAAGAGTCTGATCCGGTATGATAAACGCCGGAAAGCTTCAGGTGCTGCGCCCCCGCGCCGGCGTGAATATTTTTCATCCGAATAATTCCAGCGGTCACATCCACGTCGCCGGTGACCCCCGATAATGGTGTCGGCAGAAAGGCGGGCTTCACGGTCATGCCATCCGGTTGCACCTGCACATGATATTGCTGATCCCGCATCGCAGTGACCCCGGTAAGCGGGTTTTTAAGAGCATTGACCGAATAGGTAAATGTTCCGTTACTGGAGCCGCGAATTTTCCATTTGTTCCAAAAATCCGCGATGGCTTTGGGCACGCCGGCGGGTGCCGGTGCGGCAATCCGAATATTTTTCCAGCCGCCATTTAGGCTCACGCGCACCGGCCCGGTATGTGGTTCAGCGATGGCTCCCATCAACGTGAGCGTACCCTTGCCATCGGCTCCGGTTCGCCCGGTAACACTGTTGATGATTAACCCGCCGGAACTGATATGCGCCAAAGCCGTGACGCCGCGCACCGGCCATGGCAGTTGCGTGGGAGTCATTACACCCTGATCAACCGTCAGATTCCCCCGCACCGATGGATTTCCACCGGTGCCGCGGGTAATCATGGCATCAAGGTCAGCATTGCCGGATTGGACATGCAGTAATTTAATCCATTTGGCCCATGATTCGGGAAGGCTGCCGGTTAAGGTGGAATTAATCGGCACATTGACCGCCCGCAGGTGGACCATCGGCTGAAGCTTGGAAAGGTTACGCGGTGAGTATGTCACTTTGCCGGTAAATATAATATGCCCGGTCTTGCCCACCGGGGCTTCGAGCTTGATGATTTTCGTTTCGTGATCCGTAAATATCAGCGAACCGTGGACATGCTTAAGCGGGTAAGGCAGATCACGGTATGCGCCGGAAACATCCTGCGGAAAAATGTGCAGCACTATCCGCGGGTCACCACGCGTACCGGCGGCGTGCGTTACATCGCAGACAAATCCGCCCACCCCCACCGGGTTAAACCGGTTCCAGATAGGCCGAATATTCGCCGGCAGGCTCGCCGCAAGTCTGCGATCAAAATACGCGTGCGGCGAACTGATGACCAGATGAATCGGGCCATCATTTTCATTTATGGCCACGCTGCCATTAAGCGACACGGGGAATGCCTCGGCGCTGGCCTGAACATTAACAAAGCTGATGTGATGACTTGTAAAACGGATCAATCCATGAACATGGTCCATCGGGTACGGAAAATTGATATATCTCGCATGAACATTCTTGCAGTTAATTTCCCCGCGTACTACCGGTGGCGCATGTAATTGGCTGCGGTCCACATGTACCGTGATGTTCAGCAACCCGCTGGGACGCAAACGGTGAAAGATAGCCTGGGCCAGTGAAAAATCACGCGTTGAAAAAATCTTCGGGTAAGGCAAAGGAATATTGACATTAGAGAGCTTGACGGTTGCATGAAATGGAGCACCGGATTCAAAGCCGTCAAAGTGAGCGCTGGGAACTTGGAATTTCCAACCCAGTACCACGCCGCTTAAATGATCAATGGTCAAAGCGGTGCCGCTGACAGCCACGGATCCCTTGAGATTATTCAATGGAATAATTTGCGGTCCCAATCGACGGCTTGGCGCAACGGTCACAAGCGATACGCCGTCAAGCATCGCATGAACATGCACGCCGCTGCCGGGACTGACCCGAAAAACAATATGGCGTAAGCTCCCCCGCAAATGCAACTTACGCCAAAGTTGCTGCACCGCCGCGGGCAATGTTTGGCGAAAGCTCGGTGTAAATTGGATCTGGTTGATCCGGGCGGAAAATTCACGTGTGCTGATGTTGTAAAGCCCGGTGAGAACAATGCCCGGATGTCGATCAAAGCTCTGTTGCTCCATATCCAATCGATAGGTCGAATGAGATTCAGGACTTGGCCCCATTTCAGCATTGATCAGACTCTGACCGAGGATCTTATAAGTTCCATGGCGAATTTCCGCCCAGCGTACAACAGCATCCTGCAAATTGATGGACGGTAACCGCATGGGACGATTGCTCTGATTCCCCCGCTTCGGTGCGGATGGCGCAGTTGCGGAATGCGCAAATCCCTCATAATTCCATTGTCGGACGGTAAGATCATCCACCAAATTTAACATGGGGCGAACCGCCGTAATTTGTGAAGCGTGCAGTCGCCCGCTAAGCAGTCCCAGCCAGTTAAAACTCACAGCCACCTGATCCGCCGAAAATAAGGTGGTCGATGGCATTTTTCCCGGATTGGTCCGCAACCTTACGCCGCCCAGGCGTAACGTTCCATTCCAGGAAAGTTGGGCGGTTTGCACGGTTACGCGCGCCCCCAGTACATGCGAGAGTAACAGCCCGGACATAGCGCTTAAACGTTTGGGATTTGTCAGATACCACACCGCACCGATGATGCACGTAAGCAGCAATAATATGGATATGGAAATTAATCGGCGCATCCGCCCGACGAACATGGCATGAGGCGACCGATGCACGCGGCCGATGGAGGCGGTTTTCCACCATTTGGCGGGACTGGCACGGGGAAATTCAGCCATGAAAAAACACCACATCCATGATTCACGCGATGCATGCGGAATCTTGCTTTCGCCGTATCGCGGGGGCCATACCCATGGCCGTAAAAACCACTACCAGCGGCATAACCGGAACGCGGTACCGAACCGACCCGAGAAACACCGCATGCATTAATGTAAAGTATACGATTGGAACCAGCAGGACTCCAAATAAAGGCGACCCGATGGGATATCGGAATAAGCCGATTATCGCCAGGGTAAATAGTGGTGTATACCAAAGCGTCAGGACTATATTCAGCCAGACGCCGGCATATCCACGCGCGTGCAACCACGGAGACCAGGTACGGGCGATTTTAACAAATGCTAAGCGTAACACACGCGACGGATGGTTGAAGATATCCGTAAAGGCTCGATGAGTCCAGGCCAAGTCGCGCTGACTTTCGTTAAGCCGCTGAATCGAAGGCGGTATGATCAGGTCCGATTGTCGCGGTCCGCCGGTAGCGCCGGAATAAACCGATTCGTACAGACTGATCCCCTGCATGGTGGTAAACCGGAAAAAATCCTGATGGAACAGTCGATCATTGCGTATCCACCATGGCAGAAGGCATACACCCACCAGCAGTATTGTCAAAATACTGCCCAGGACAGCGATTTTCCGATCCGCCCCCCGCGACGCAACCAAACCACCCCAGAGCAGCAGCGGGAACAGGCACAGTGAAACCTCCGCACGAATATATACACCGATTGCCCATAAAACAGCAAAACCGACCCAAAGGCCCCACCGGTTCCGGTGCAGCATAATTTTGAAAAACAAATAAAGGCTCACCATAAACACAAAAGTAAACAGCGGTTCGGTCAGCAATGAAGCGGAAAATCCGATTCCCAACGGATCCACAGCCGCCAAGGCCCCGGCAAGCAACCCAGTGGCCGGGGAAACATATCGGCCAAACAGAGCCGAGAAACTCGTGGTTAACGCGCTGAAAACGGCCTGCGCCAGCAGGATCGGCAAATGGTGGAACCCAAATAATACATAAAACCCGGCCATGAATACTGGATACCCCGGCATGCGTCGCGCAAATTGCCCGTGAACTTCATAGCGGTGACCGGTGGCGATCGCCTTAGCCAACGCGGAATAATCCGCCGAATCCGGAAGATAATACGGATGCACAATGGCGGTGACCACACGCAGGATTAGCGCAACAAGAAATATCCACAAAACCGCACGGCGGAAATGTACGCCATTTTCAGCCCACGAATCAAGGTGGTTCCAAATCCGAACGTAGCGAGTCAGCATTTGATCGGCCTCCGGATTTTCCCACCGCTTTCGCGGGCGCGAAATATGTTAATGCGACCACTGATCACCTTCAGCCTTATCGCCCGGGCAAACTGAATTTCCCCGGCCAGAGATCCCGATTGAAGTTTGTCCACTACTTCCAGTAATGTCGTGGTGTTAATGCCATCTTCATCCCCGCCGGCATCCACAATTGCCATACGCAGCGCCAGCGCGGCGGGTGCTCCATGCGCTTGGGCTATGGAATTGGCTGAAACGCTTACCGTATAACGCCCCCGCCGATAATGCCCCGCCCGCAGCAGTTCCCGTGCGTGAAGCTTAAGAAAATCCCCCGCCGCCCTATCATGGCGGGCGTTGCGCTGTAATAACTCACGAATTCGCGGCTGATAGGTTTCAAGCGTCGGCAATAACTCATGCCGGATTCGGTTGCGCAAATAGTGTGTCTCCTGATTACTTTCATCCTCCCGCCACGACTGCTTGATCTCCATAAGCCATTTCTTTAATTCCCCACCGGACCAGGGCAACATTGGACGCACCAACGCAATGTCTCCGCGCCAATCTTTTTCATTCATGCCCGCCAGCCCCGTCACGCCGGCCCCCCGCAGCAACCGCATAAGAATCGTTTCCGCCTGATCATCGGCATGATGAGCCAGGACCACCGCATCACAATGGCCGGCCGCAGCCATGGCCAGCAATGCTTTATACCGCCCCTGCCGCGCTGCGTTTTCACTGACGACGCGCTTGGCCCCGGCATTTTTAAGATTAAGTTTTTTCCCGCGGAAGGGCAGGCCCAGCGATTTGGCCAAATTTCGGACAAAGGCTTCATCGCGCCGGGATTCATTTCCGCGAAGTTGATGGTTCACATGCCCCACAATCAATGTCCAGTGCCAATAATCCGATTCGTTAATCGCGTGCAAAAGCTTTAATAAGGCCACGCTGTCCGCCCCACCGGAACACGCCACCAGCAGACGCATCCGTGGCACAAGCAACCTCCGACGGTGCAGATATTGATCGAGCTGTTGAACAAGGCCGGCCGGTGCGGGCATAATACTTCCTATGAAATACCAACGGTATCTTAACGGCACTGCGTTGTTGCGGCTATCCATCATTGCCGGCTATAAATTCGGACCATGGCGGCCAACCAGCACGTTCCGCAGCCGCGGTTTTAGTGGCGGCGTCCGGCAACGCCCCGCGGAATATGATGCCGCACCGCGAAGGCCAATGGCTATTGCAGGAATCGCCTTAACTCTGGCGACGCTTCTATTTCTTTTAACTGCACCAAGCGCCTCCGGTCAAAGCCTTAACAGCCTTCTTTCCCAAGCCCGGAATGCCAAAGCTCCCGGCAGCGGACAATTCAAACCCAACGAGAATGTGCACCCGTTTGGCGCGTCCAACAGCACGACATCTCTGGCGGTGCGGGAAGGAATCGTCAAATTAAGCAATGGCAAGGTACTTTCCGGGCAGGTATGGACGACGCTGAAAACGCCTTTTCGCGTCTGGCTTGCCGATATCAAGCAATATCGTGATATTGACATACGTCTAATTAAAACGATCCAGGTTCACGTGCTCAAGGCCGAAGAAATCCGAGATTGGCGCTACCAGCAGGAGGGCAGCGATATTAAAAATTATTCCGGAAAAACCCGGCCGCGCATCAGCTTTGCCTATCGCTTTACCACGCTGCGTGGTAACCCCGTCACCGGCACCCTCGATGCACCCCTGTTCGTCCGCGTCGGCGGGCATACTTTCAACCTGATTCTGTATAAGCGCGTGGAAGGCAAGCTGGGGGAGAAACTTTCATCCGTCGTCTATGTAAAATCCATTACGCTTAAAGTAACACCCGCCATTGTACACTATGCCGCCGGGCTGACGCGCAAGCTGCCGCTGCTTCACTGGCGCAAACTGCTGGCTGGACTCCCGGCGGCACCAAGTTCCGGTGCCCGGCATTAACGTTTCAAAGCTTTTTCCACAGCGGCGTTGGTGATCTTGCCGGCGTGGATATTCAGGCCTTCCAACAGGCCGGGATCATTCCCGGCCGCTTTTTCCCAACCGTTTTGCGCAATGGCGGCGACATACGGAAATGTCGCGTTGCACAACGCGAAGGTGCTGGTGCGGCCCACCGCTCCGGGCATATTGGTTACGCAATAATGCACGACGCCATCAACGATATAAGTAGGCTCGTGATGCGTCGTGGGCCGGCTGGTTTCCGTGCAACCGCCCTGATCAATCGCCACATCCACCAGCACACTTCCATTTTTCATGCGCTTGAGATCTTCGCGTGAAACTAAATGCGGCGCGCGGTCACCAGGAATTAAAACCGCCCCCACCACCAGATCGGCATGGACCAGCGCTTCACGGACCGTTTGGGCATCGGAGTAGACGGTTGTCACATTGGCGGGGGAAACATCACTTAAATAGCGCAGGCGATCAAGGTTAATATCCATCAGCGTGACCCGGGCTCCGAGGCCGGCGGCCACTTTGGCGGCATTCTGCCCGACGATTCCCGCGCCCAGAATTACCACATTGGCTGGGGCCACCCCCGGAACACCGCCTAAAAGAATCCCACGCCCCATCATGGGTTTCTCCAGGTATTTGGCACCTTCCTGAATGGACATTTTTCCCGCTATTTCACTCATGGGCGTCAGGCACGGCAAAAGCCCCCGCTTATCACGAATGGTTTCGTAGGCGATGGCGGTTATGCCGCGGGACATACACTCCATGGCCAACTGTGGCGCTGCGGCAAAATGAAAATAGGTCAACACCGTTTGACCCGATAGCATCAATGGGTATTCTGCGGGCTGAGGCTCTTTGACCTTCACAATTAATTCCGCCTGCCGCCACACATTTTCCGCCGCCGGAACAATTTCACCGCCCGCCTCACGATACTGCGAATCTTCAATCCCGCTGCCCATGCCGGCCTGCGCCTGCACGACCACCCGATGGCCGTGGCGCGTCAGGAATTCCACCTCGGCGGGTATCATGGCCACGCGGTATTCATCACTTTTAACTTCTTTTGGCACACCGATGAGCATTGGAATTCTCCTGTAGCTGCAGCTTAACGGCGATTGGCCAGTGTCGCGGCGAAAAAACGTCGCTTGGTGCGCAGGGTCAGCGTCAGCGTTCTTTCCGCTGAGCGAAGGGCGGTAAAATCGCCGATTATCCGTGATGGCCCGATCGCGTCGATAAAGTTTCCGCTGGCACCGGACAAGCGTAAATCCCCTTGTACCAAGGAGGCGTGCATTTCTCGGTCATACGGGCTGTTATGCAATCGGACAAAGCCGGCTCCCTGGTACATACCGCAGCCGTGGGGTGTAAAGATCACATAGCGTATGGTGGTATTAATGGCCGTGCGGACAATGGGAGTCACGCCCGGCACCGGGGTCCAGAAGACCCTGAGAATCATAACCTGCCGCACCGTGCCGCCGTTAGGAGTTTTGGTGGTGGCAAAAAGAATAAAATGGTAGACCTGATCACGACTAAAGCGGAAATATCCGCTGGTAAAGTTCGGGCGGAGGGTGGCACCACTGCGGGAGCTAACGGGTTTAATGCGCATAGGCCCGAATGATTTACATCCGGCCAATGTCATGGCGGCGATTAAAAGAGCCAGCGTTATAACGTTTCGTTGCTTCATGCCGATAGCATAATCGCCTTTGTCTTCACGGGAAACTGCCAATCGCGTTCCGAATTCTCATGGCCCCCGCCTGCCGCAAATTTCAATGGCGCGGATTTTCAGCCATGCCTGTGGCGGCCTGGTAAAATCAATGGCCAAAAAAGCTTGGCAGGTCATTAAAAATTGTCACATATAAAAAGATACCCGCAATCAGTGTGATGCCCACAAGCTGGATAGCGGTTTGAACCTTCACGGACAAAGGCCGCCCCCGGATTTTTTCAATTAACAGCATCACAAATAAACCTCCATCCAATACGGGCAGCGGCAGGAAATTAATCACCGCCAGATTCACGGAAATTAATCCCAGAAAATATAGCAGCATCGTATTGCCCATGCTTTCCGATTCATAGAGGATTGGCACAATACCCACTACGCCATGCAATTCATGCGCTGGGACCGTGCCGGAACCTAATCCGCGCAACGTGGAATACGTGCGCAACACCCAATGCCAGGTGTGATTTAAGCCCATGGCCACGGCACCGTAGACGCTGTGGCTTTTTTGCACCCGCATGGCCGGCAGCAGGGCTAACCCGATGCGGTAATGATACTGCCGCAGAAAATTCATTAACCGGCCGCGCAAAGGCAACGTCACCGGCTTGGATTTTCCGGCAAATGCCATCTGAACCGTTTGGCCATTAAATTTTTTGGCGGCACTAAACAGATCGTACCAGTTTTTAATACGCTGGAGTTTGGTCGCCACCGTTCCCACCGGTCCGATGGCCAATAAGGTTGAGCCGGGCCGGATTCCCAGAGCAGCCATTGGGCGCGACACGCTGCCTATTACGGGAGAAGCAAAATCCAATCCCATGGCCACACCAAGAAATCCTTTGCCAGACTGACTTTCCGGTGTGCAACTTAAGGTTATACGCTTTTTGCCGCGCAATACTTCGACGGCTATGTTTTGCCCCGCGTTTTCTTCAATACTCTTGCGGAACGAATCAATATCGGGATTGATAAGCGTGCCGATTCGCAATATGACATCGCCGGCGTGCAGACCCGCCTTGGCTCCGGCGCTTCCCGGTTCAACGGCATCTAAAATAATACGCGGATACATTCCCAAAATCGGCGGCATGGAAGTCACCCAACTGCGCGGGAAGAGCGTTGCTTTACCCGTACTGTGATATATCTTTCCGTGTTTGGACCGCAGCGTAAAGTGCATTGTCCGGCCGTTGGAAGCCTGAATAACCTTATACAACTGCCCCCAATCATGTACCGCAACGCCGTCACACGCCACAATGCGGCAGCCTGGTCTGAATGCCGCTTGATTGGGATCCAGCTTGACCAGCTTTTGGAAATTTGATTTTGACATGGGCGGAATATTCAACGATGGAGCGGAAGCCACGCCGATGCTAAGCAAACCACCCCCAGGAGGAATGACCGCCTTCAGGGAAACATCACGAATCTGTCGGCTGCCGTCGGGATGATATTGAAGGTTAATCGGCTGCCCGCGGCTGCCCAGAGCCGCCGCCATTTGTAAATCGGGAAATTCCAGAAACCCGCGCGGTTTTTGATGGTTAATGGCAATAATTTCGTCACCGACGTGCAAGCCCGCTTTTTGTGCCGGGCTGTTGTATGCCACCGAGCCAATAATCGCCGGCTGCACTTCCAGGCCCAGCCGAAAAACGATGGCAAATACAACAATGGCAAAAAGGATATTCATCGTCACGCCGGCGGAAATAATAATCATGCGCTGCCAGATCGGCTTTTTACCAAACGAGGCGGGGTCTTCACTGACCTTGGCGGGATCCATATCATCCTGCCCCAACATGCGCACATATCCGCCGAAGGGCAGCCACGCCAGGCGATAATCCGTTTCTCCCAGCACCGGCCTTTTTACCAAGTCCGCAGTGTCAACGGAAGCCGGTTCGGCATCAGCTTTCGCCGGGCCGATTTCCACTTCTCCAAAGGAGAATCCCACTCCTTTTCGCCAACCGCACAATCGCGGGCCGATACCCACAGCAAAAACATCACAGCGAACGCCAAACGCCTTGGCCGCAAGAAAATGTCCCAGTTCATGAAAGAAAATGACCGAGCCAAAGCCGATCAGCACCAGAAGGGATTTCCACACACTTCCGGCCGCCGTAGCCAAAGAATATGCCAGAACCAGTGGCAGACCGATTGAAAACAGCATCACGCGCCCGCGATTAAGGTTTCGTTGCAATCTGCGAGTTGTCAGTTCAATGTGTCGGGTTGTCATAGAGTCGCCTCCGCACGCGCCCAGGCATCGGCCGCCAATAAATCGGCAAGCTGCGGCCGGGCCACAAAACCGTGAGCCAGATGTTTCTTCAATATGCTGGATGTTATTTCAATAATTTTACCGAACTGAATTTTGCCATCCCGGAACAGCGCATTGGCCGTTTCATTGGCGGCGTTAGCCACCGCCCCGCTGGTTCCGCCCCGGCGAATCACTTCATAGCCGATTTCTAATGCCGGAAATCGGCCGGCCGGCTGTTCAAAGGTCATTTCTTTGATTTTGGTCCAATCCAAACGGGAACTGCAACCGTGATGACGTTGGGGGTGAGTAAGGGCATATTGAATGGCGGTTCGCATATCGGGTGTTCCAAGTTGTGCGATGATACTGCCATCCACAAATTCAATCATACTGTGAATAATCGACTGCGGATGAATCAGCACATCAATACTTTCCGCGGGAAGATTAAAAAGCCAGTGCGCTTCAACAATTTCCAGCGCCTTATTCATCATTGTGGCGGAATCAATGGTTATCTTCGGCCCCATGCTCCAATTAGGATGATTTAACGCCTCA
>DAHVEJ010000119.1 GCA_027313145.1 Phycisphaerales bacterium
CGCCGCAATGGCTTTAGTCGGGTGAATCTTCGTGTGCTTCGGTATCGGAATCGGTCTTTAGCCTTTGGCCCGCAATCTTCCAAGCATCAACATGCGCTGTTTTTTCATGGCCCTTGCCCCGCCTTGCCAGCATAATTCTTCGTATCGCAACCAGCAGACTGACCATAAAAATAAAAAACAGGATCAGAAAAATGCTAAGGATCAGAAGTTGCGCCAAGCCTGATACCGTATGGGCGGATTTTATTATCGGCGATATCGGCCGCGCCGGTCGAGTTGCCACGCTCCCTGCGGCCAGCGCCACCGGAAGTATTCCCCCCCAAAGACTGCCGCACCCAAGCCGATACGCTTTGCATTTCACGGATATATCCCTTCCTTAACGACCCCGCCACACTCACGATTTTCCGGGCCACATGTCCTGATCAGCTTGGCGTTTCCCCGGCACCCCATTTAATGTGTGCCGGGGAATTTCCATGGCACCGTGTGTCGCGCATCAAAATGATGAGCTTGGTCCATGGCGGCTAACGCCGCCTTTTCCGACTCCGTCAGGGAATCAGGAAGCACAACAAGAACGCGACATAACTGATCGCCCCGGGTCCCATCGCGCCCGGCGATTCCCCGTTCCTTAATCCGCAATTTTTTACCCGAGTTAATCCCCGGTGGAACCCGCAATTCCACCGGACCATCCAGCGTGGGCACACGCACAGTGGTACCGGCCGCGGCCTCCGAGGCACTTAGCGGCAATTCCAGTAATACATCCTGGCCCGAACGCGTGAAGTAGGGGTGTGCGGCAACATGCGTAATAATGACCAGATCCCCGCGGCTGCTGCCCATCATGGAGGGTTGTCCTTTTCCGCGCACGCGAACCTTGGACCCTTCATCCACGCCGGGAGGAATTTTTATACTGATTGTCTCAGAAAAAGCTTTATTAGCCGCGTCAAAACGCAAATCTAAGGTTGTCCCGCGCGCCGCTTGTTCAAAACTTAACGTCACCTGATGTACAATATCCGTGCCGGCGGCTTCCGGCATATCACTGGTTTCCGCGGCAAAAGGTGAAGCCGCGGCATTGCGCCGACTCTTTCTGCGCCGCGATCCTCCCATGGATGCAAAAAGATCCTCAATATCCACATCGCCGAAATCCACCGTCGCGCCTCCCGGCGTGCGGCGCGAATAGCGGAATCCGGAGCCTTCCCGCGGCGAACCTGCCGCGGCTGCGGCAGCGGCTGCTTCGGCGGCGGCGGCACTGCTTACGCCGGCATGGCCGAACTGATCATAGGCCTGACGTTTTTTACTGTCGCTTAAAATATCGTAGGCTTCCTGCACCTCTTTAAATTTAGATTCCGCTGATTTGTCGCTTCTGTTGACATCCGGATGATATTTACGCGCCAGCTTGCGGTACGCGGATTTAATCTGATCCGCCGCCGCGGATTTGCTCACGCCCAGTATTTCGTAGAAATCTCTTTTTTTGTCAGCCATAATTCAACACCTGTCTTTACATTTGATTAATTATAACTAATCCGTCAGGACTATCGACTCTCAACTGCCCCCGCGATATAGTACCCGCGCCAAACTCGATGGAAAGGCTCGGGGGCACTTGCAAAGAACAATGCGGCGTATATCCTGCCAATTTGTAATTGTCTGGTGCTCTATGCAGAGGTTAAGCGATGAGTGATCTGATTATCAGTGTGTCGGGGGTTCGCGGAATTATCGGGGATTCCCTAACACCCTGTGTGGCTATGGAATTGGGGCAGGCGTTCGGCGAATTGTTAAAGCAGACGGCCCTGGATGACCAGACCGTTACGCCGGTAAAAGTGGCCATCGGTCGTGATTCACGTATTTCCGGTCCTATGATTCAAGCCGCTTTTTCCGCCGGCCTTATGTCGGTGGGGGTGCATGCCGTGGATATGGGAATCACCACAACACCCAGTGCGGCCCTGATGGGCCGATTCCTGAAAGCCGATGCGGCGGTGGTCATTACCGCATCCCATAATCCGCCGGAATATAACGGTATAAAATTTATTTCCCATGATGGAATCGCCTATTCGGGCGATATTATTTATCAGCTTCGCAAGATGTATGAATCGCGGTCATGGACGCTGGAATCCATTGATCATATCGGATCACAGACCAGCGACAGCCGATCCCACGCCAATCATGTTCAGGCCATCCTCCAGCTCGTGGACGCCAAGGGCATAAGTACCCAGCGGTACCGCGTGGTGCTCGACAGTATTAATGGTGCCGGCTGCGCGCCATCGCCCATGCTGCTAGGCAAGCTCGGCGTGGAGCTGGCGCATGTGAATAATCAGGCGACGGGCCGCTTTGCCCATCCGCCGGAACCGACTCGGGAAAACCTCACGGACTTGTGCCATCAGGTAACGCGCCATCGCGCCGCGGTTGGCTTTGCCCAGGATCCTGATGCCGACCGCCTCGCGGTGGTGGATGAGCGCGGCGTGTACATCGGTGAGGAGTATACACTGGCTCTGGCGGCCTTAAGCCGGGTAATGGTCAAGCCCGGGGTGATTGTCTGCAATCTTTCCACCAGCCGAATGGTCGATGATATCGCCGCTAAGTTCCATTCCACCGTCATTCGCACGCCAGTGGGGGAGGCCAATGTGGCGGCGGCCATGATGGAACATCAGGCTGTGATCGGAGGGGAGGGGAACGGCGGTGTTATTGATCCACGTATTGGGCTGATTCGTGATTCGTTGATCGGTATGACGCTTATTCTCGAACTTATGAACCGCACCGGGAAGACGCTCTCCCAACTCGTCAATGCTATTCCCCGGTACGCCATGATTAAAACCAAATTTTCCGCCACACGGGCTGATGCCGATGAATTGGTGGAAAAAGTGAAATTGGAATTCGCCGATAAAAAACTGGATTTACAGGATGGTGTTCGCATCGACTGGCCGGAAGGCTGGGTGCATGTGCGCCCCAGTAACACCGAACCCATCGCCCGGGTAATCGCCGAAGCCGCGGATGAAAAAACCGCCCAGGAACTCATCGCCCGGGTACAGCGCATCAGCGGCACCCGGTGACGGCAACACGGTTCCGTCCGGACCGTGCCCAGTATTTTTCCATAAAAGCCCATGTTTCCGGACACCTGGATTTATTTAGGCCGGTAAAAAAATATTAAAGTTTTTTTCTTCCCTTCGTTAAACTGATGTGCTACGATCAATTCATGGCCCGGTGTACATTGTTAATCGGGCCGGAGGCATGGATAGTGAGACGAGGAGAGAATTTATGGTAAAACGCATGGGCATTCATCGATCTGAACTGCCGGTCATTCTGGCTGCGGTGATTATTATCATCGGTGTCATATCCTGGAGCCACACCGAGCAAAAACGCACCGATGCGATGACCAATACCCGCATTACGCTGGCGTCGCTGCAAGTGGCCTTTCAACAATATCAGGAATTTGGCGGCCCCATGCCCAAGTTGCGACCAGGGCACCCCAGCATTTACAGTTTTCTTGCGGCCTATCAGCGGTTTTATGCCACTCGCAATGCCCAAGGGCACTGGAATAACAGTCCGCATTTACTGATTTATCTGCGGCCAAAACTTACGACCATGGGCTGGATTCCCATGCCTGGAGGTGGAAAAATGCAGGGGATCGTTTGCGTACGCGACGGATTCGGCCATGTGATACATTTTCTTAATAATCCGGCTAAAAATCTGCACGCCCCCTGCTTTGCCGTTGAACTCCCACTGCAGTCCGGGCAACGTAAATGGATTTATAGTTCTGATGAAGTGCGATAAAAGCCGGCACATCTGATAAAACAGCAAAGCGTAGGCAAGTGCGAACAATGTTATCACGAACATTGCCGGGCCACAGCCGCCGGAATGGACCAGATAGGTGCCCTTGTATTCCCAAGCGGCAGCCCTCGGATGCTTTTCTTCGCGGTGGGTTCGCCACGCAATGGTCTAAGCAGAGGGTTATATTTTTCCGATGAGGATACTGGTGTTGTGGCCGCCGAAACCAAAGCTGTTGCTCATTGCATAGGAAACCGCGGCCTGACGTGCGATATTCGGAATATAATCAAGATCGCATAATGGATCTGGTTCCAGGTAATTGATGGTCGGGGGCAATTCGCCGCGTTGCAGAGCCAGACAGGTAATCGCCAATTCAATACCACCTGAGGCTCCCAGACTATGGCCTAACGCGCCTTTCGTAGAGCTTACCTGAACTTTTTTGGCAAAGGCCCCAAACACGCGATGCACCGCCCGCGATTCCGCGAGGTCTCCAAGTTCCGTGCTTGTGCCATGGGCATTGACGTAGCCAATTTTGTCTGGACTGATACCTGCCTCATGCAAAGCTTTTTCCATGGCCTTGGCCGCACCAGTTCCGTTTTCATCCGGTGCGGTAATATGGCAGGCATCGCCGGTGGCTCCGCAGGCCAGCAGTTCTGCGTAAATGCGAGCGCCACGGGCTTTGGCGTGTTCATACTCTTCAAGTACCACCACGCCCGCGCCTTCCGCCATGACAAAGCCATTGCGATTTTTTTCAAATGGCCGACTGGCCAGGTGCGGTTCGTCATTCCGCGTGGATAAGGCACGCAAGGCGCAGAATGCCGCAAGGCCCAATTTAGTCACCGCCGCCTCTGCTCCGCCGGCGAGCATAATATCGGCATCACCGTACTGAATGATTCGCAAGGCATCGCCGATGGCATTGCCCGATGTGGCACACGCGGTAGCAGTGGCGGAAACCGGCCCGCTTAATCCCCATTGAATGGAAAGATTTCCCGCCGCCGCGTTGACCATTAATTTTGGAACGGTAAATGGTGAAACACGGTCAACACCCCGCGCCAGCATTTTATCGTATTGTTGCTCCATTTCTTCAATGCCGCCAATACCGGAGCCGACAACAACGCCTGCCCGATCACGGTTGCATTTGGAAAAATCAATGCCGGAATCATTAACGGCATGGATGCCCGCCACCATGCCGTAAACCGAAAAGCGATCCAGTCGTTTGATCTCGCGATGCGGCAGAGTCTTCTCAGGATTAAAAATCGCCGACGTGATTTCCCCGGCAATCCGACAGGGGTATTTGCTGACATCAAAGCGGGTAATTGGACGAATGCCGCAGTTCCCCGCCAGCAGACTGGCCCAGAACTGTTCGAGGTCATCACCCAGGGGCGTAACCACTCCCAGGCCTGTAATAACAACTCTGCGCTTGCTCATTGTGCCGAGCAACTCCAAAAGAAACTAGGGGTCCATCATACGCCAATGGCATGAAGACGTGTCTGTAAGGGCAGGCGGGAACCGGAGCGTTACTCCTGCGATTTCAACTTCGCGGCAATGGTCTTAATGTAGTCAATTGCCTGCCCGACAGTCTGAATCTTTTCCGCTTCTTCATCGGGAATGGACATCTCGAATTCATCTTCGAATTCCATAACCAGTTCCACGGTATCGAGACTGTCGGCATTCAGGTCATTGACAAAGCTGGTATCGCGAGTGATTTCCGCTTTGTCGACGCCCATCTGCTCAGCGACGATGTCGATTACTTTTTGTTCAATCTGCTGGGATTCATCCATTTCAGCCATAATTACAGGCCTCCAATAAAATTAACAGTAGGTTCCAACCTAAAAATCGCCCGGATTTCCTGCCGGGCGGATAGAGTATCGCAGACTCACAAAATTCGCAACGTCCAAACCGGATTTTTATCAGGTTCGTTTATTCGAATTAGTTTATTATAACCTATTTTCGCCAACCGTCACGTCTCCGCGATTGCGCCACCTGGCCCTTACATGCACATCCCGCCGTCCACGACCATCACTTGCCCCGTAATATAACCTGCCGCATCGCCGGCTAAAAACCCAACCATGGCCGCCACCTCTCCCGGTGAGCCAAAGCGCCGCAAAGGAATCATTTCAAGAACTTTGTCTTTAATCTGTGGCGGCAGGATATCAGTCATATCCGTCGTGGTAAACCCCGGCGCTACGCAATTGGCCGTAATCTGTTTGGACGCCAATTCTCGCGCTATTGATTTAGTCAGACCGATTAGCCCGGCTTTCGAGGCCGCATAATTAACCTGCCCGGCATTTCCCATAATCCCGGAAACCGAAGCGATATTAATAATGCGACCGAATTTAGCCCGAATCATCGTGCGCGATGCCGCACGACAGGCCACAAACGCCGCCCGCAAATTCGTGTTGATGACATCATCAAAATCTTTATCCTCCATACGCATAAACAGGCCGTCACGCGTTATGCCCGCATTGTTCACCAGCACGTCCAGCCGGCCATGTTTTTCGATGGTGCTTTCAATCGAAGCGGCCAAGGCCGCGGAATCCGCAATATCCAGTACCGCTGGTTCCACACTTTGCCCCAGGTGTCCCAGTTCATTGACCAGCGCCCGCAGTTTTTCTTCATTGCGGGCCACCGCGACAACATGGTGTCCATCCAGTGCCAGCGTTTTTACAATCGCTTCGCCAATCCCGCGCGAACCGCCGGTGACGTAGGCAACTTTTTTCTGATTTTTCAATTCCGCCATCTTTGGCTCCTGATTCTTCTTATCGCGCCGCTAAGTTTTACGCCGGCCAAAAGCCTATGTCCGGCACACCCGGCCATTCCGCCAACCGCTTATTTCAGACTGCGGACAACTGCTTAAACGCGTCAACCGTTGACACGTTCGTGACTTCCGCCCGTCGGTCTATCCGCTTGTGAAGGCCGGTTAAAACTCTTCCCGGGCCAAGTTCCATATACGAATCCACGCCTTGTCCCTTGAGGTATTCCATGCCCTGATACCAGCGAACCGGGGCGATGATCTGCCGGACCAATAAATCTTTAATTTCTTGGGCCGCCGTACCATGCGGCTGGGCCGTCACATTGCTGATCACCGGGCAGGAAGCGGGTTTGAATGGTACATTCTCCAACACCTGCCGCATTTCATCGGCGGCACTTTGCATAAAGGGCGAATGGAACGCTCCAGCCACCGATAGCAGGACCGCCCGCAGCCCCCGGGATTGGGCTATCGTTGCCGCTTCTTGACACGCCGCCACCGCTCCGGATAGCACAATCTGGCCCGGTGCATTGAAATTGGCCGGTACGATAATGCCTTTGTCGCCGGCCAAGCGGCAAATTTCTTCGGCTGTCGGTTCGTCGGCTCCAACCAGCGCCAGCATTGTGCTTGGCGCACTGGTGGCCGCGGCCTGCATCAACTGTCCTCGCGCCCGCACGAGCCTGACCCCATCTTCAAAGCTAAATACCCCGGCAATACATAATGCGGTGTATTCACCCAGCGATAACCCCGCAATGAAATCCGGAACTGCCGGCAACTTCTTTTCCGCAGCAAGCGTTTGATAAATCGCCATGCTGGTGACAAAAATTCCCACTTGCGCGTTGTCTGTCGCCTGCAGATCGGCATCCGGGCCATTAAAACACAGATCGGAAAGTCGGAATCCCAATAGGGCGTCCGCGGCGTCATACACAGCCTTGGCCTGCGGATACTGATCATAAAAGTCTTTGCCCATACCCATGGCCTGCGCGCCTTGACCGGGACAAAGTAGTGCAAATTTCATAGCCTGCTTCCAAGAGTTACGGGAAACATGTCCCGCCACAACGTTATTTATAATTTAACCGTAGCCGACGCCCAGGTAAGGCCCGCGCCAAATGCCACCATGATTATCCAATCGCCCGCACCGCAGGCACCGGACCGCAACGCTTCATCCAGTGCCAAAGGCACCGAGGCCGCGGATGTGTTGCCGTACCGGTCGATATTGACAAAAACTTTCTCTTTCGGAAATCCCATTTTCTCCGTGGCACTATCAATAATGCGCTGGTTGACCTGATGGGGCACGACAAGCTTTACATCCGCCGCAGTGAGATTACAGGCCTCCATGGCTTTTTTCAGACTGTCAGTCATCTGGTGGACCGCAAATTTATAAATTTCGCGGCCATTCATTTTCAGGTAATGCTGACGGTTGGCAATGGTTTGGGCACTGGCGGGCAGGCGTGATCCGCCGGCCGGTACGTACAGCATTTCTCCATCCATGCCGTCAGCACCGAGTTCAAATGCCTGAATTCCCCGCTGTGTATCTTCCGTGGCCGAAAGCACCACGGCTCCGGCACCGTCGCCAAATAAAATACAAGTTCCCCGATCCGTGTAGTCCACAATTCTGGTCAGCGTTTCCGCACCGACTACAAGAATATTTGTGTACGCGCCGGTTTGAATAAACTGCGCCGCTGTGGCGATGGAATACACAAAACCCGAGCAGGCCGCCCCCATATCAAAGGCGCCAATATGCCGCTTGACTCCTAATTTTTCCTGCAACAGGCAGGCGGTGGAAGGCGTAATTAACTCGGGCGTCAGCGTGGCGACAATGATCAGATCCAGATCATCAGCGGAAATTTTGGCGCTTTCCAGGGCTTTCTGCGCCGCGTGCAGGGCCAGCGTCACCGTGGATTCGCCTTCACTGACAGCGCGCCGCTCCCGGATGCCGGTGCGTTGAACAATCCATTCGTCGTTGGTTTCCACCAATTTTTCGAGATCGGCATTGGTTAAACGCCGCTGGGGAACGCAACTTCCGGAACCGGCAATATAGGCTCCAAATCGGGCCATAAATACAACCACTCCTGATGACAGTACCAATCCGCCGCATTACCGAAACAAAGCGGGACCATCCGCGGATTACTGAAATTAGATTAACGGCTTGGCAGGTTTTACGCCACCCGTTCGGACAGCCGGGCGGAAATTCGTTCATTGATGTTATGTACAGTGGCCTGTTTGGCGGCATGGACTGCGTTACGAATCGCCTTATGGCCGGCCGATCCATGGACCTTTAGAAACAGCCCCGATACCCCCAGCAACAACGCTCCACCATACTCTTCATGATCATACAGATTAAAAGTTTTTTTAATGATCGGCGCAAGCTCCGCGGCACTTGGTGCCGGCAGTTGTGCCATTTGCCCTTTAAGTGTGCGCAACAGAGACCCGCCCATTCCTTCAATGACTTTCAGCACCACGTTGCCGGTAAAGCCATCGGTAATCACCACATCGCATCGATCAGTGAAAATATCTCTGCCCTCGATATACCCGACAAAATTTAAGCCGCCGTCTTTTTCCAGCAGCAGCCGCGTTTCTTTTACCAGCGCTGTGCCTTTTTCCTCTTCGGTGCCGATGTTAAGCAGCCCTACCCGCGGCGCTGCAACATCATAAAGCGTTTGCGAATACACGGACGCGAGAATGGCGTATTGATGCAGATGGGCGGCTTTGGGCTGTACATTGGCCCCGGCATCGCAAAGCAGAACGCGGTTATAACCATTGGGTATCGGGATGGCGATCCCCGGGCGTTCCACACCCGGAAGGGCATCGAGCATCAGCACGCCTGCCGCCACTAAGGCACCGGTGTTACCCGCGGATATGATTGCATCCGCTTTGCCGGCGGCCGCGAGTTTTACCATGCGCACAATTGAACTGTCACGTTTCTGCCGTACCGCCTCCACCGGGGAATCATCCATGCCGATGACTTGCGATGCCGGTTCTATATGTACGTTGGAATATCGCGCCATGACCGCGGCCAGTTTTTCGCGCAGCAGTTCTTCCGGGCCAACCAGGATGATTGCATCATCGGAAGGTAAAAATTCCAATGACTCAATGGCTCCCTGAATGATTTTATCCGGAGAGTGATCGCCACCCATGGCGTCTATCGCGATGCGCATCGCCCGACTTGCCTCAAAAAGTTACACAGCGGTCCAACCGCTTACTTTGGAAAAAGCATGGTGCCTCTCGCCGCTATTAAGGCGGCCTGCCTATCTTAACGTCCCACAGCGGTGGACTATTTCTTGGTGGTGGATTCTTCGAGATCCAGACTCAGCGAGCGGTTCACATATCCGCAGTTGCTGCACATTCGATGCGGCAGACGGCTTTGCCCACATCCCGGGCAGCGCGAACTGGCGACTCCAGCCAGGGCCTGATGGGCCCGGCGCATACCTTTACGGGATTTGCTGGTTCTTGCAACAGGTAACATGTCGTCTACTCCTTAGCATTGCGCCAATCTTGCCGCGCAGAGGCTGTTTTTAATTCCTTTGATGATCGGGGCGTCGCTTTTAATGCCGACATGTTCATCCCATGCCACGGCGAGTCGTCGCGAACCTTCCGATCCAACCGGCTTTACATTCCGGATCATTCGAGCTAAATAACTTAAGAAAAAAGCCTGAATATGTCAAGACAACCCTATGCTTAAACGTCTTTGCGAATAATATGGGGCCCCGCTAAAGAGTCGTCGCGCACGTTGGGCCTATCGGTCGCTACCGGCAAAATAGGGCCGGAAATCACTAACTATATAAAGGCTCGCAATCACTGCGCATTGGCTTACGGACCATTATTCCGGCGAAGATGGTCTTAACACCCTTCAATGTGCTGCGGATTCTACCAGTTCCGGTTGCACCAGCATCATGATCCGGTCTGTCACGTCCTGATGCTTGATCCGCCAGCGGATTTGGGCCACTCCGCGTTGCCCGATGGCGCTGGCCCGGATGTCTATCACCGTGGGCCGCGGATTTAGTCCTATGAGATACGGCTGCTCATTGTTCACTGAAACAATTTCAACTTCGCCGGGGCGGATTTGCACGCCTTTCCGTTGCAACACCGGCTGGATCATCGCCGCCTGCATGTCATCGGCAATCATAATTCCGGTGGGACGCGGGGATAGCGCCAGGTACCGGTCCGCAATACCCTCAATGGTGGATTGATCATATTTGAACCAATAGTCCAAGCTTGGTTTTATGACTGTATCGATGCGCGTTACCGTAGCGCCAAGTTGTTCGCCGGCAGCGGCAAAAGCCTGATAGTAAAGTCGAAAAGGCCAATGTTGCGCGTCCATATTCAGAAACACCAGATGTTGATGCCCATGGGAATGCAGATGCTCTGCCGCCAGGCTGCCGACCTCATAATGATTCGGCATGACCTGATCACCCCATGTCGGGCGCTGATGATTACCCATCAGCCATACCGCCGGAATTTTTCCGAATTTATCCTGAACCTCGGGGCTGGGAATTTCCCCGTGCAGCAGCAGTCCGTGCACGGCACTATCCAGCAGGCGATCCGGCGGCCGGGCGGAATCCTGGTGATGGAATATGGCCAAGCCCATCGAACTTTTATTAACCGCTTCAGATACGCCGCGGACAAGCTGTTCAAATCCCGGCGTATTACCGTGTTGGGAGGTGCCAAAAATAATAAAAGCCACTGTAGGTTTCGCCGGCACAGCGCGGTGCAGGGGTTTTGGGCCGGGGCGATTATCGGATGGCACATAGCCCAGTTCAGCCATTACTTTCCGCACAGCGCGAGCCGTTTCCGTGGCCACGCGCGGGTGATCATTCATGACGCGTGAAACCGTGGATGGTGACACGCCCGCTTTTTGAGCAACCTCAATAATTGACATAAAAAGCCATCCATTTCGGCAGAAGAGTAGTGTAAAATCGAGCTTAACAGGCGTTCATACACTGAGCGCCTGCAAAAGTGTAGCAGCGCGGCAAGTCCAATGCAATATTATTTACCATTAATTTGCATTGCCGCTATACTCTTCCGCCATGACGCTGAAATTTGAAATTATTGCCAGAGATTCCTCCACCAAGGCCCGCCTGGGACGCGTGCATACGCCGCATGGAAGCTTTGACACGCCGGCCTTTATGGCCGTGGGAACCCGCGGTACGGTCAAAGGCCTAACCCCTGATATGCTCCATCAGGCCGGATGCCAGATTATCCTGGGAAATACCTATCATCTTATGCTGCGCCCGGGATCAGAGGTGGTACGTGACTTGGGGGGCTTGCAGAAATTCTCCGGCTTCAATGGGCCTATCCTTACAGATTCCGGCGGGTTTCAGGTTTTTTCCCTCGCGGATTTGCGTCATTTTGACCGCGATCATGTGGTGTTTAAATCGCACATTGACGGCTCGGCCATTCGCCTTGGGCCGGTGGAATCCATGAAAATACAGCATGACCTCGGGGCGGATATAGCCATGGCCTTTGATGATTGCCCGCCCGCGGATTGTCCGCCGGAACGCTTGGCCGAGTCGATGGACCGAACGATTCGCTGGGCTGGTATATGCCGCGAGGAACATGAAAAGCTTGACCCGGAAAACCGGCAGGCGTTATTTGGCATTGTGCAGGGCGGAACCAATCCGCAGCAGCGTTTGCGTTGTGCAGAGGCGCTAACTGCCATGGATTTTGACGGCTACGCCTTGGGCGGCTTGGCGGTGGGGGAGGGGCACGACCGCATGATTGCCACTATTGATCACGCCGCCCCCCTGTTGCCGGAAGACCGGCCGCGATATTTAATGGGCGTGGGATATCCCGTGGATATTTTGGAAGCGGTTAAAAGAGGTGTGGACATGTTCGACTGCGTATTGCCCACGCGTAATGGCCGCAATGCGTTGGCATTTACCTCCACCGGCCCGATCCGCCTGCGCAACAGTAAGTATATTCGTGACATCAATCCGTTGGATGCTTCATGCGATTGTATGTGTTGTCAGCAATTTTCCCGCGGTTACCTGCGGCACTTATTCGCGGTCGGGGAAATGCTGGGGCCAACGCTGATCTCGCTGCACAACCTCCGATTCTTCCAACGATGGATGCTGGACATTCGACAGGCGATACGCGACAATCACGGATCTATGCTCGCTGCGCCGGGCACGGCGGAGTAAGTAACCTCCGGAAGTTTGGAGTTTGGAAACGAGTCGGCGCTTTGATCCCGCCGGGATGTCGGCGGAATAGGGCGGCCTTGGCCGCTTGCAACACAATGTTACGGAAGTATTAGGTTTTGGATGTTATGTGAATTTGGGATATGAAAAGTTAGCAGGTTGAACAAGAATGGCAGGTAAATTGTGACCCTTTCTAACTCTAACTCCTTCGTTCTCGTCCCCTTTTGGAGATTCTCCATGAAGTCATGGATCGTGTTAGTTTTGTTTTGTCTGTCCTGCGCGCTTTTTGGCGCGCCATCGTTTACCAGGGCTGCCGCGCAGCCGGCCATTGCTACGGCTAAGCCCGTCGCGGGAACCGGGAATGCCGCCGCACCCACTGCCGCCACGCCGGCTCCAACCGCCGCTCCGACAGCAGCACTTCCCACTGCCTCCACGACCGGCGGAGCGCCGGCCACCGCAGCGGCGGGCGGTTCCAGCGCCACCGCCCCCGCCCCCGCCAGTCAGCCGGCCCAGCCGCCGGAAACATTAACCAGTGAAATTATGAGTTTCGCGCCGCTGGCGTTGATGCTCATTGTGGTATTTTTCTTCATGAGTTCCGGACGTAAACGCGAACAGAAGAAGCGCGATCAAATGTACAACGCCCTGAAGCGCGGGTCACGCGTGGTAACGGCGGGCGGCTTGATTGCTTCGGTCGTGGAAGTTCGAGATGATGAAGTGGTATTGAAGGTTGATGAGGCCAACAACATCAAAGAGCGCTATACCAAATCAGCAATTATTAAGGTGCTGGATGAAGGTGACGCGGCTCCGGATAAAAGCTGACCGAGATATTTTGGTTAAAGCCCGGTAGCGCCGGGGGGTACACAAAGGCGGGCCGCCGCGGCGGCCGGAGAATTCTGGAAACACAATGAAATCCAATCTGCTTTCCCGGTTTATTCTGATCTTCGGTGCCATTGCTTTGGCGCTGTTCTGTATTTTTTCCAATGGCCTCAAGGGCGGAATTGATCTATCGGGTGGAACCGATTTAATCTATCAGCTCAATGTGCCGCCCGGGTACAAGGGAGATCCCAATATCCTCGCCCAGCAGGTGATTTCCGTGTTGCGCCGACGCGTGGATCCGGGGAATGTGCATAATCTGGTCTGGCGGGTTCTCGCCGGTGAACGTATTGAAATCCAGATGCCTCTGGCCAGCGCCGAATCACGAC
>DAHVEJ010000011.1:0-20751 GCA_027313145.1 Phycisphaerales bacterium
GCTGGCCCATATCCGGATCATAAAGTGTGCGGCGCAATGTGGAATGATCCCAAGCAACATAGTAGCGCATATCCCCGGATTGCAGCATGTGCGGCGACGCCTGCTGTTCAATCCGGGCGTAGCCCATGCCGCCAATAAAAATATCTTGCCCGGTTTGAAAGTTTGGGCCGCCATCGCAAAGTATGGCATAGGCCACACCATAATGCCCTAACCAGTCGCCCTCCGTGCGCCAATCCGAACCCAGGCTCGCGGCTGTGACCGCACGTCCTTGGCCGGCTTTCACAGAAGCGATGAGGGCTTTAAGCACAGTCGCCGTTGGAGACCGCGCGCCGGCCGGCAACGGAGGTGCAAGCTGTGGCTTTGGAGACGGTTTCATTGCAGCTACCGCGCCCGCGGGAAGCCGTGTTTTAACTTCAAACAAACCAGATTCATAGCCACCTACCAGCATTCCGCCGTTCGGCAAAGGGGCCATCGAAGCGATAAAATCATGGCCTGTTGAGTTGCCGGATGAATCCGCGGTGGGAAATATCCGGACATTATGCTGATTTAATATCTCAAAGCCGCCGGTTCGGTGGCCAATCCAGATATTTCCATCGGCATCCACGGCCAAAGAGGTAATGTAATCCGTTAAGAGCAGATTCTGTTTAACCGCGGCAGATGGGGGCTTCCAGTGGGTGGGAACACGCCACAATCCTTGGACTTTGAGAACATAATTTAGTCCCCGAATAAACTGCCAGAGCTGACCATTATCTTCGCCATAGGCCAAACCGGATTCGGTTCCGGCGTAAACTCGGTAAGTCGGATGGCCATGACGGAAACCGCGCGGCACTACGGCCAGCGCATTGACGCGATCATCCGGTAGCCCCACACCCCAAGCCCTGGTTGGCGGCGTGAGGGGGCCGGCAATATGCGTCCAAGTTGCGTAATGATCCTTCGGCGAGCCGACCGCCAGGCCATCGCATTGCATACCGACAAAAAGTGTGCCATCGGGTGCAAACGCCAGGCAGGAAAGTTCATTGGCC
The DNA here is from genome assembly GCA_027313145.1 of Phycisphaerales bacterium. Lineage (GTDB taxonomy): Bacteria > Planctomycetota > Phycisphaerae > WQYP01 > WQYP01 > JAMDCX01. The sequence goes on from DAHVEJ010000011.1 coordinate 1,023, forward strand.
GGTAAGCCATCAGCCCGGGTGTAGTACTGCCATGTATTTTTATGCGTGTGATAGCGTGCCAGCCCTTTGGTTCCCGCAATCCAGACATTGCCGTCAATAGGGGAAACAGCGATGGCAAAGACCCGTTGCCCCAGCGGCCCGGCGCGGCTTGTCGTGGGTGTATCAGGAGTTAATACAGCCGGCCCGTGCGATTCAGGTTGTCCGGCATTCATCAGGCCATAACCGATGCCGCTGTCATGGCCATATCCTTGACCGGCAATCAGATCATAATCCCGCCATTGTTTGCCGTTGTAAACGCACACGCCGTGCCGTAAACTGCCCGCCCAAATTCGGCCCATCCCATCACACGCCAGAGCATAGACATTATTGGGTGCAAAATTCTTTTTATTAAACTGCCGCCGGCGATGCCCGCGTGGCTTGGACGGATCGTAACATATAACCCCCTGGCCTTCGGTGCCGATCCACCATCGTCCGCGTTGATCTATAGTGAGTGCTGTTATCCACGATGAAGGCACCCGCACATGATTGATGGCGGAAATTGTCATCGGTGCCTGTACGCCGGGTTGCGGAGTTGGCAGGCTTTGCGGATAAGTGATTTCGGGAGGCGTGGAAAGTTCATCGGCCAGTGGAGCCATGGTGGTTTGGGGCATGGGCGGGGCGGATGAGTTTCTCGGTGGGCCGGACAGTGTCACAGTTGCCGAGCTGGGCAAAATTACTGTGCTGCGCTCCATGACAGTCAGGAGAACCACAAACAGCACAATGCCGCAAAGGACCGCCGTGGTCACAATCAGCCCCGTGTATAGGGGTTGCCGCATAAAAACCTCCCCGACTGAAAATAGTACTGGCACCAAGCACATTGGGCGGCACCGCGGATCACCCCATGATTTGCGGTTGCCTTCCCCGCGATTTTCCATATGACGCGGCGATTTCGCCAGGCTATTGCAGTTTCCCGATCAAAAGATTGTAGTATAGTCGCGTGTGCGGATGATAATGTCAAATTGCACGGTGGAATTGCTATCCCGGATACGTCGGCGCTGTAAGTTGTTGAACCCGTGCCGTCGCAAGTTTATGACTATCTTGGTTGGAGGCAATCAAAATAGTGAGATTTGAAATTTCAAATCTGACAGGCCATCAGCAGACGCGAACCGTGGAAATGCCCAGTAGGCTGCCAAGCTTATTGATCTTTTCAGCGATATGGCCGGTTCCTACCGCGCAATGGTGGGCGGGGCCTTGGGCGTTCCAGGTTTCCACAAACGCGCGGGCACTGATGGGAAAGTGGTAGCGGCTGTTGGTGTTGCCAATCTCCAGGATGGGGCCGGGCACCGATTCGCCTTGCGCTGTCAGGAGTTTGAGCGTTCCATCGCCGGTTTCAACCACGGATAACAACGTGACGGGGCCGTGCCTGACGGACATTTCCACCGACAACCCTTTGCCGACTTTGCCGTGATATACGCGTAAGGGGCGGACGCGGGTTTTGCCCTGCGCCATGGCGACGTGGGCCGGACCGTCATGGCCCATCAGGACAACATCGTCATTAAAATCCATGGCGTAATATTCAGTAAATGAACCGCCCGCTCCGAAGGCGTCCATAATTTTCATAGCTTGAGCGTTTTTTATTTCCATTTCGCCGGCCACGGGAATACCGCTCGCGGTTAATAGTGACGTACCGAGAATAATGGAGCTCATGGTATCTTCATTGGCGGGGTTGCCGGAACCCATGTAGTAATAAGCCAGAGATCCCAATTGATGATTTTCCACCAGTTGATCCAACGCCACACTGGTGCGTGCCGCATGTTCCAGTTCCTGCTCCGGGCAGTCGTTGCGTATGTCAAAAACTTCATGAAAATATGCGACGCGGCGGGCGATGTCTTGCGCGGAGGCTTTCGTCCGCAGAACCGCAAGTTCGTCCACTTCCAGTATTTCGATATGGCCGCCGAACACCGCGCATTGCCGGGTCAGATCTGTGTAAATATCCAACATGCCGCCATAATAATGCCCCATAACGCCCAGGCGGTTATGTTCCATGGTCTGGGCCACAATGGCCGCCGAAATCCAATGATCCGCCTGTTGCCAGACTTCCGGATCGCCGTCCAAAACACCGGTAATCTGATGAAAGGGAATCCGGCAGCGGTTAAACACATTGGCGATCTCGGGTACTGGGCAGGCCTGGCACCATGCCAGCCATTCCCCGGTCATGGCGGTGCGGTCGCCCATGGCGTTGAATTTGGCGTAATCCATGGCCGGAGCCGGGGAGATATTAAGAATAATCACCGGCACTTTCGCGCGGCGTACCACGGGCAGGACCGTGGAAGACAGGGCATACGTACTGACAAATAAAAATATTAGATCAACATCGGCTGTGCGGAAATCATGCCCGGCGTTGAGTGCCTTTTCAGGCGTATCAATCAGGCCAAGGTTAACGACCGTTACTCCCGGTCGCTTAAGCCGATTCTCCACGACCGTGAGATAGCCATCCAGGCGTTGTTTCAGGTCAATGAACTGCGGCCAATACGTATCCAGCCCGATGCCAAAAAGCCCGACTTTAAGGGAACGCGTTTTATTCGCCAATGGTGCCGAGGTATTCATTTATAATTTAATATCCTTAAGAATAGCAATCTGCAATTTCACCGGTCCGACCAATCCGGATTCTGCCAAGGTGTCATTTTTGTTCCATAGTTGCCAGGTGGTGAAGGTGAAGCGGCCGGTGGGACTGGGCTTGCCATCCAGCAGCCACTGCGGCCATTTCAACAAATTACCGGCGGGGGCGCGGTCACAATCTTCCGGCAATAGCTGGTCGCCAATCATTCGGTTGATCCACAAATTGGTGACCTGGATACGAAGACTATTGCGCCCCGGTTTAAGCACTGCGGTAACATCAAGCGTATACGGTGGCTTCCACTGAATACCCATATTATGGTTGTTCAGCACGACCCGGGCCATGACGGCAACTTCGCCCAAATCAAGATATATGCGCCGATCCGCGGCAATCAGTCCCCCTGGAATCTCGAATTCCGTCTGATACTCGGCGGTTCCTGAAAAATAACGTACACCGGCATCGGGATGCTTATTCCAGGCGATCAGTTTATCCAACTTTATTTCAGCCGGAGCACCCCAGCCAGGGGGAAACTGTACGCGCCATGGTCCGGCAATGGGAAGGGGTTTTGGAATAGCTAAGGCGTTGATCATGGAATGTTTGCCGGAAGTAAAGACGCATTCGTATCGGCCCGACTTTGTGATAATAGCATGGACCTGCCCGGTATTTTTTACTTCCAGCGTCAGAGGCGGGCGAATGGCCGGGCCTATTTCAGTAAATGATACCCAATTACCGTCCTGATATTCGACGTGGCGCGCATGGCCATTGACCACGCAATGAATATCAAGCGTTTTAACGACGCCGAAATCCGGATCACCTCCAATGGCCGCAATTTGTACCACTGGAAAGCTGGTGGTTCCATCATCAACGAGCTTCTGGACGATCTGCGTGACATTCTTAAGATGCTCAGGCACACCGTAAGTGGCCCTGAGAATTTTGATATTCAGACGTTTATGCGCTTTCCGATGATTGCCTGCCGAGAGAATGGTTTTTCCGTCTCGGCTGATACTTCGGATGGCCGGCGTGGCCCGCGCTGATTGGCCATGACGAAATACGACAAATACCGACTCTTTGGGCTTGAAGGCAATCGGAATATGCGTCAGGCCACTGGAGGTGCTGTAAACGGGAACCGGAGAAATGGTTCCCGTTTCCGGATTCCAAAATTCCGGTTGAACGCCGGTGGCCCTGAAGTCGCAATTTGCTAATAATGACGTACCGGCATAAGGATAGATCGCCGACACGTCGCCGTTGGCCACAAAATAAATATCCATGTCGACGGTGCGCCGGTGGTTCCATCGCACCAAGGGTTGATCGCATTGAAAATCAGGCTTAATACCTTGCGCTGCCAGCACTTGACCGGCTGATTTTCCCGTGGCGATCTTACCGGTGCCCCACAATTCTTCAGCGAGCGTTTCCACTTCTCGGTCACAATGCGGAAAATTACCGAGGCTCGGCGAGCTTTGCGGTCGCGCACCGATGACGGTGGCTCCGGCGTCGACCAGCGTTTTTATCTTTCGGAGAAGTTGCGGTGTCATGGTGGGGGAATCGGGCAATACCAGAATTCGGTACTTCATGCCGCCGGGTAATACTAACATGCCATGCTTATATTCCATGCGGTTCAACACCGCTTCCGCCGGGCATCCGTCATAGTTGTATCCGGGCCGTCGTGGCGGGCTACCGGGGCCATTTTCCGGCGGGGTAAAGGATTGTGGCGCTCCTTCGGGCTGCATGTAGCACACATCGGCGACAAAGTGCCCCTGTCGCAACAGGTAGCAGCAACGGGCGACATAATCATGCCACGGCTTGGTTAAGTGCCACCAGGTTTCAGTACGTTCGTAATGCAGGCCCCATGGCCCCATGGACATGCCCGGTGCGTAGTGTGGGTTGGTCCAGGGTTGCATGGCGTAGCGGTGAAAAACAAACCGGTTGATTCCTTCACACAACGTCCAATCGCCAATATCTTTTACAACGGCCGGATGGCCCTGCCATTTTTCATTGCTATTGGCGGTGAATGTTTCCTGGCCGATGATGTTGTGCCCATAGACATGCCCGGCGGAAGTCATCTCGGTAACCGTCGAACTGGCTCCAAATCGGCCCCATGACCAGCATTCTGACATCGGCTCGGTTGCCTGGCCGCCGTAACGCACATCATTGGCGGGTTCGCCGGAGTATCCCTCGATGGACAACCGTAGGCCATGTGTTGCGGCAATTTCTCGCATGGCTCCCGCATAGTTTTCCGCCAGCAAATCGCCAACTGTTGCCCGCAGATCCCATAAAAATCGTTCAGATATTTGCAGGCTTTCAACCACTTGACCAGTGAACACCGGTAAATAGGGTGTCAGATCATAGCCACGCAGTCGCTTAAAATCAGCGCGGAAAGTGCGTGTCCAATTCTGTGATCCGGTCTCCCAGCTATCAATATGTGTGGAGACAAGCGTTTGCCCCGCCAACGGACCAATCTTATTGATGATTCGCGCCATAAGTGAATGGAACTGGAAAACAGTGGCCGCCCGGCTGAGTTTATCTGTTTCCAGACCCAAACCGCCCACCGGTGCCGGATGATTATCCACCGCGGTGGTGGTATGGCCGAAGCGTAAAACAGTCCATTGTCCTGGCGGGGCATTCCATTTCAATCGCCCTGTGTCGTCCATGTGGGCCGAAATATCCCGCACCGAATTTTCAGCAACTATTTGATCGGACTGAAGTGTCGGCCATTTTGCCGGCGCGGGAATGTTGTCTTGTGCCGTCACGTCAGTCTGGTTATTGAGGTTTGGAAGGGCGTAAGCTTTGGTGGGTGCTGGAAAGGCCAGTACGGCAATATCGCGGTAAAAATTCAGATTCGCCGGCGGTTGTGGCAACATTGTATCAATCGCTTTACCGCCGGTGAAGGCCGTGCTTGTCCACACCACGCGCTGCATGGATAGTTCGGGGGTCACCCACGGTCCGCCGCTGCCGCACCAGCCGGCGTCATTGGTCATGTTGATGTGTATCCCCAGGCGATGGGCTTCGGAACACGCAAACTTAAAAAGTTCATACCATTTCGCATCACCAAATTTGGCCCCATTGAAGCTTGCCGGCGTTCCCTGATCCACATCCATAATCAGTACGCCGGCAATTCCCACCGCCTTCATTGCCTCCAGATCAGCGGTAATCCCGGCATGTGTGACGTTCACATCCAGCCAGAACCAATAAACCCATGGCCCACATTCAAACGGTGGCGACACGAATTTGCCGGCGATTTCCCTGTGCGATGCGGACCTCATGCGGTCGTCTGTTTTGGCCACTGGCGATGCCGAACTGTCTGATCGCAGCATCAGTACACCGGCGGCGGAAAGCCCGATTTGACCGATAAACTCCCGACGGCTTAATGAATTCATGGTTGTATTCTCCTTGGGTGCCGCGGGGCATTGGACAACGCTCAAATTATAAAAATTACACGCGTTGTTCCGGAATTCATCGTTTCCCCGCCAGCGTTATTACCGCGACGCCCAAGCCTCCCAGATGCAGGCTATTGTGGGCCAGCGTCCGCCGTGCCGGCGGGTGCTGGGCGGTGTGCTGATCCACCCATTGCAGCATCGACGCTTTCGCATGGGGAATCTTGAGCACAACCGGGGAATTGCGTTCGTTGACCAGTAGAATTTTCCGCACGCCGACGGGGGTTATAAAGGCTTGGGCAAAAATACCCGGTGCGCTGGCGCGCGTGGCGATGATTTTATCACCGGGGCCGAAGTTATCACGCAACAATTGCAGCACACGAAACCGCGCATTGGGTACGCCTGTGGTCCAGTTGACCATCGAGACGCTGGGGAACTGACTGGGATAACCAATGAGCTGGCTTTCACCGGCAATTTGAATGCCCTGGCGCGCCAAATGAGCGAATAGATAGGCGTACATGGCACCGCTTAGGTTCCAGTACATATTCGGTATGGGCCGCACCAGTTTCGGTGCGGTGTCAAAAGGCAGAATAGACCCCATTTCATCAACATCCGTTTGGGTTTGCGGTGAAAGTTTTTTTCGAATGACCTGAATCTGCCGCACCTCACCGAGAAATTCATTGGCTTGCGCAAAGAAAATGTGCGGCCATGTGGCGGGTTTATTGGTGGGTGCCGGGCTGGCATAAAAATGATAGGAGATCATATTTAAAGGTGTGCCGTGAGCGTGATTGCGGGGATTGAGAAAGTAACGAAACCAGGCCAGATCAGCTGGCTTCCAAATTCCGACTGACGTTGAGGCCAACGCCAAGCCCACAAATTTGGTTTGAGGTGAAACTTTATGAATCGCGGCGGTAATGGCGTCATACCAGCGGGTGTATTCTTGTACATTCATGTGATGTTCAAAATCCACCTCATTAAGTACTTCCCACCAGGCAAAGTGATAATGATAAGGCGATTTATGCCAATGGCCATATTCATCGCGGAATCCACCGCGGGTATACCAGCTCACCAGTCGGGCGTAATAATTGGCGAGGGTTTTGAGGCTGACGCGCAGCTTTGTGCCCTGCTCATAATTCCAGACCACCTGATTGGGGTTTGCGGGCCATGTGACGGGCTTAGGCGTTTGAAACATCCATTCGGGTATCGTGCTGAAATTCATAATCACCGGATGGCCGGCGGTGGCACGCATAAAATCCTGGACCATGGGGTCAATGAGTTTAAAATTCCAGTAAGTCTTGCCATCCGCGGGCGGCTTGAGTTCCGCCACCGCCAACTGCGGGTACGGAAGCCACGGTACAAAGCGCACAAAATTCGCCTTCAATCGATGCAGTGCCTGAAAGGCCCGATGACTGATGGGGGATCCGGGCCGGAGCATGGGATTTACCACCACCTGCAAGGTGGGGGTGGTCGGGGAGGTGCCAATGACCTTGGACCACGTCGCCAATACGCTTGCCGGCTTAGCCGCTGCGTAATGTGCCCCGGCCAGGAGCGACAATAAAATCACTGCGACCCACAGGGGCCTATCGCGCCGGAGATATCCAACATGTCGCATAATAGCTCCTCAAGGCAACTTGCAAAACCGACCCAAATTGTACGGCTTAATTTCAAAGCGACGCAAGATTATTCACTATCGAATTCACGACGCCGATGTGGTGCGGATAAGAATAAAAAATATGTTATAATGCTAAATTATACTGGATTGTCGGAGAAGTAAATATTTGAAAAGCGACACATCGTTCGGTTATTTTCCGGTCAACCACACCGCGATTGCAACGGGATTTTATCTTACCGGCGCAGGCGTTGAACGTATCGCTCCGCGCGCAAGTTACCCATTGCCCGACCATCCGGAAATGTATCAATTCTCCTGGAAAACCGGCCGCGTACTGCCGGAATACCAATTGGTTTTTTTAAGTGCGGGTCATGGTGAATTTGAATCGCTTGAAACCGGGGCGGTTCATGTGCAGGCGGGGGCGGCCTTAATTATTCTGCCGGATGTATGGCATCGCTATCGACCGAAATCTCATACCGGCTGGACGGTATATTGGCTGTCGTTTAACGGTCAGGTGCCGCATTTTTGGCAGCAGGCCGGACTGTTGACTTCCGCTTCCGCCGTTTATTCGCAGGTAACCAATTCCTTACCTGTCCGAACGCTGGAGCAAATCGTTCAACGCGCCGTTAAGTCGCCGCAAGATCCCGGGGCCGCTTCGCTTTCATCGTTGGCGTTAATCGCGGGAATGTTGGCCGCTACCCCAAACGGAAGGCCAATAGATGGTTCTAGACACTACCCTGCGCGGCCAGCCAACTCCGCCGGGCCGGTCTTGCAACGCGCGATGGAAATTATCTGGAATCACAGCCATCGTGACTTATCGGTAAAAGTAATCGCCGGGCAACTCGGCGTAAGCACCCGAACGCTTGAACGGAGTTTTCGTAAAGCCGTCGGGAGAACCGTTTTAGAGGAACTCACCTCCTGCCGCGTTGCGCGCGCTCAACTTATGCTCCGCAACACCCGTCTGCCTATTAAACGCATTGCTTATGCCGCCGGGTTTTCCTCCCCAACGCATCTGGCTGTAGTGTTTCAGCGCACGCTTGGGCAAGCGCCCGGACAAATCCGAAGAAGGAATGGCTCCTCCGTGACCCGTAGCGGATATTAACAGGCGAAAAATTCCATGTGCTGGTAAAATACCGGCTATGAGCGTGTCTGCGCACAAAATACGCAAAATTGCGTTGTTTTCCGGTCGCGTGCAGGGCGTAGGCTTCCGGCGTACAACCGTGGCGCTGGCGGGAGCGTATAAGATAAGCGGAACGGTGCGTAATTTGCCCGATGGATCGGTGGAATTGATTCTGGAAGCAGCGCCCGAGCAGATTGAAAAAGTGCTGCAAGATATTGAACAGCGGTTCGCCGGGTTTATCACGTCGATAACCCTGCAAACGCAGCCGCCGCAGGGGTTGCTCCCAGGCGTGCGAATAATATGGTAATATCCGGGATAATATCCGGACTTCACCGGCAGATTAAAAGAGGATCGTGTGACAAAGCTTACCAAAGTATACCTTATTGTAATGGCCATTTTAATTGCGTTGACGCTCGTGGTAGCGGTCTGGCATTCCCATGAAGTTACTGCGGCTGAAACCGCGGTGAACTACGCCGGTCATGCCGGAAAAGGCAACGGCGGCGTGGCATCCAGTTATGCCAACCTTACCGCCACCAACGCCAATAATCTGCGATTTTTTCTTCTGCTTTGCGGATCCATTACCGCTGCGGCGGGAATTTGGGGGCTGGTGGAATATATCATTTTGCCGCTTATTAACTTAAGCCGGATCGGCGCTATTACGCAGGTAACCTATCATGAGGCGCTGTACCAACCATTCACGTTGATTGTCTTTGCGATGTGTATCGCGGCCATTGTGATTACCGCATTTGTGCCGTTTAATACCTTTGGCGAAGATACCAAGATGTACCGTGATGTGGCCATGTCGTTTGTGCTGATGTTTATTTTAATCATTATGGTATTTGCCACGGCCAAAGTTATTGATGAAGAAATTGAAAACCGGACCATGCTGACCCTGATGAGTAAACCGGTGGCTCGCTGGCAGGTCATCATCGGGAAGTATCTCGGCATTGCCTGTCTGATGTTTGTCACGATGGCCATCTGTACCATTGCCGTAGCGGCCTGTGCGTGGATTCGGTATTTCTCCGACCAACGCATTGACTTGTCCGTGGCATCTTACGCCGGTCAGCAAGCGCTGTATTGGGCCAACGACATGGCCATTATCGCGTTAATTCCGGCATTCGTGTTGCAATTTATGGAATTGGCCACGCTGGCCGCCATCAGCACCGCCATCGCCACCCGTTACAGTCTGGCTTTGAATATGACCGTTATTGTCGTTTTGTATATCGGAGCCAACCTGACAAGGTTTGCGCCGCTGCTGCATCTGGGGGAACCGTGGCAGGCGCTGGTGGATGGCGGCAGCTATTTTCTGCCGTATCTGACAAATTTTGACATTAATCAGGCCCTGATCTACCGTCCTATTTCCATGCCCGGACATTACCAGGGGCCCGATGCACCCACCATCGGCCAAGTAGTCGGTTATGTCAGCATGGCTGCGGCATACGGACTGATGTACATCGGGGCGGCACTGAGCATTGCCGTAGCACTGTTCCGTAACCGGGAGCTTACGTGACAGAGCAATCCGTGCAAGGGGAAGCATTCAGGCGTAAGAGCTTGGAAACTGCGGGCTGGAAGCTTAAATCCTGGGTTTAGGCTATACCCAGGTTCTTATTGCCGTTTGGGCAATTCATGAACGTCGGGGCGTTGAACCTTAAATGCGGAGGGGCTGCCATGTACGAGGTTGTCAACCCGGTCATCCAAAGGCAATGCTGTGTTCGGTCTTGTTACGGATCGAGTCGTTAAATTTGGTCAGCGTAACAGAATTTCCGGAGGGGCTGAAAACGACGTTATTCATAAAGGCCCGCATCAGCAGAATACCTCGACCATGTGTGCATTCAATATGCTGGTCCGAGGTCGGATCGGGCAGACTGGCTGGATTAAATCCGGGGCCGTCATCTTCCACTACCACATCCGCCCGGCGGGGCGTTACACGATATTTAATGCGGACATGCTTATCGCAATCGCACCGGTTGCCGTGCTTCACCGCATTGGCAAACGCCTCATCAATGGCAAGTTTAAGGGCAAATAGATCGCGATCAGTAAATGAATATCTTTGGCACTGGGATAATATAGTTTCTTCAACTTCTTCCACTCGCTTAGGGTCGCTGGGAATTTCCAGTCGACACCACAATCCGTGGGAAGTGGAGGATGGATCAACCGGCCGGCGGGCGGCCGTTGTCTTTTCCAGTCGCATTCGTCCCATAGTGACGCCCGTCCTGAGTTATGCTTGCAAGTGTTTACCAATCCATGCGTTTCACGGGCATCCATACCCTCTTGCTCGACAGACTGACCTAAATTTCGCACGCCGGCTACACACCGGAAAAGCCTGCCTCAACCCCGCGTTATATGGCGCTCTGTTTGCTTTGAGGCTCAAAGCTTTCTTTCGCTTCCTTTATTGTCGGATAAATGCGAAAGAGTTTATTAAGTTTTGTGATAACAAAAACTTCAAATATCTGCGGATGAATATTACAGAGCCGCAACTGTCCGTCATGATTGCGAACTTTGTTGTTCACCGTAATAAGCGTTCCCAAAGCCGCCGACGAAAGATGATCGACCCCGGCGAATGAAATGATAACCTTGGGGCGGTGCTCATTTTCGACCAATGCCACAAGTTGATCCCCGATTTCGGCAATATTTGCCTCATCCAGTATTTTCCGGTGGGTAAATTCCACCAGAACGATTTCACCGTCACGGGTAATTTTCAATCTTGCCGCATCTTGAAGCATGCCGGCCTCCATAACTGCGCGGAAAAGTACCCTTCCTGCCGGGCAGATTGCCTCTATAACCTCTTTTATCATACGCGCCCAGGGCGTTGTGTCAATGTTTTATTGCGCAGTTTATGGAATGCCAAACTTACTTGCGAGCCGATAACGTATATAATTATGTTATGGTGATTCATCGAATGTATGGATGAGGTCGGTGATTTGAACAAAAACCTGATTGGCATTTTCGAGTGGGGGGCGGTGCTGGTTGCGGCGGTTATTATCGGCTGGATGGTGATCCGGGCCGTGCGCAGACGGGTGGCCAACCCCCCGGCGGAGATGACGGGCTTTGGCTTTTCACTTAAACAAATTGAAGCGATGTATGAACGCGGCGAACTGACCGCGGAGGAATACAAAGCCCTGAAGCGCCGCAAGGCCGAGCAGGCCGCACGGACAGCGGAAAAATACCTTGCTGGACCGGGTCGTAAAGGACCCAATTTCCCTAAAAAATAATGCTGGTCCCCGAATTTTTGTATACTGTAGCGCAAGCACCGGTGGCAAAGCTCGTGGCAGCCGGGATAGCTCGTAAAATTACGGACTGCGGGTTCGGGGAAGTGCTATCGTGGCGGATCATCAACTATCCAGAGATAAGCAGCATACGGCGTGGATATCGCTGATGGCCAGTTTGGTGATGACGATATTAAAGCTGCTGATGGCGCTGTTAACGGGCAGCCTGGCCATTCTTTCGGACGCTTTGCATAACGCGGTAGATGTGCTGGCTACCATTATCACACTGGTCGCAGTGCATATTAGCGATCGCCCCGCGGATCAAACGCATAATTATGGTCATGGCAAAGTGGAAAATCTCTCGGCTTTTGCGGAGAGTATTATTCTGGCGTTGACGGCCTTCTGGATTCTGTGGCGGGCGATTCTGGATTTCCGCCATCCGCATACTTTGCCGACGGGGCCAACCATCATTGCCATCGCGGTATTATGTGCAGCCATTGGCGTAGATATCTGGCGCACGCTTCAACTGGTCAGAACCGCCAAAAAGTTTGGCAGCGAAGCTCTCCGCGCCAGCAGCGTGCATTTCCGTATGGATCTCATCAGTGCCGCCGTCGTACTTATAGCGTTACTGTTGTCTCTTTTGAGCCATGGTCGGCTCGCATGGATGGATAATGTCGGTGCCGTAACCGTGGCAATCTTGATGATTGGATCTGCGATACGTCTGGCGCTGCATTCGGTGGATGTGCTGGTGGATCGAGCGCCCGAAGGCGTTGATACGCAACTGCAGGAAATTATCCGGCGCGTGCCCGGAGTCATGGATGTGCCGCGCATCCGCGTGCGGCAGGGCGGCAATCGTCGTTTTGTGGATACCACCATTCGTGTGAATCCCACGGCTACATTGGAAGAAGGTCATAGAATTGCGACTTCGGTGGAACTGGCGGCTTCCAACGAACACCCCAGCATAGATATTACGGTGCATGTAGAACCCGGCGACGCCGAACCAAGCTTGGCGGCCATTGTGCGAAGTTTGGCGGAGGCCATGGAATTAGCGGTTCATGCGGTACACGCCCATACCATCAACGAGCGTGTGTACTTAAGTTTTCACGTGGAATTCGGGGCGGATATTACCGTGGCCAACGCCCATGGCAAGGTGACGGAACTCGAAAAGCGCATTCGTATGCGTCTGCCCCAGGTTGCGGAAATTGCCAGTCACATTGAACCGGTGTCGGCAGGGGCGGAATAATAGAAAACCAACAGGAATCGGTGATGGAATCATCTTTGAATATGGCATTGAAGGAATGGTCGATTGTATGTGATGCCGTGCTGGCCGGCCAACAGGCGATATTGTTGCGCAAGGGTGGGATATATGAAGCGGCCGGGGAATTTGAACTCGAGCATTCCAAATTCCTACTGTTCCCCACTGTCCTGCATCAGAAACCGGACTCGGTAAAAGCGGCCTGGCGAGACCAGATAAAAGCGGTGGACCGCGAACCTGAGGAAATTACCATCCGCGGATGGGCGGAAGTTTTTTTTATCGCCCGCGTACCGAACCGCCGGGCATTTGATTTAATGGACGATTTGCATTTATGGGATAAGCCCCTGATTGACATGCGATTTAATTATCGTCCGGATTATCCGTTGTATATCATTGTGGTGCGGGCCTGGAAGTTGCCACAGCCGCTTAAACTGTCTCTGGATCCACAATATGCCGGATGCAAAAGCTGGGTCCCTTTACGCGACCCCATCGGGCTTCATGGCAGCCAACTCGTAACGCCCGATGCTGAGCTGTTGGAAATTAAACGCCGCATCGTTACAGCGTTTCATCGCACCAATCCGTGATATGCCCATAGGAACATTCCGGGCAGGCCCCAGACTGGCCAACTCGACCGCGGGCGTGGCAATCGCACGGAAGAGAACCGCACCATCAATTTAAGCCGCATTCTGCATCCAGCTCAAGGCTTCCGCATTGAGCTAATGGCACCTCACGTTTGGGACGCCCTGGTACGGGATGGAAAATTTTCGGCAGCCTACGCGGGTATCAACACTGATCCGGAATGTGGTTGTTTTTCCCCGCTTGTCAGGTACTGCGCGGGCTTTTCCCAGTTCAAATTGTTAATCAGGCACTCTATATAATCCGCGCGATGGTGTCCGAAGTCATAAAAATATGCGTGATCGCATAAATCCAATGTTAATATGGGCTGCGCGTCCCAGAATGGGAAAAGGCCATTGTGCTGCCCGGACAAGTTCCATAGCCGCCCGGTTACGTGATCCATGACGGTCCAGGTCCAGCCCCGGGTTCCCAGCGCGGTACGCCGGAGATCTTCAATATAATTTTCCATGGAGCCAAAGTTGAGGCTGATGCGCTGTTTTAATAGGGGTGGAATTGAAGTTTTTTGGTCACCCAAAATATCAAAATACATTTCATGATTACGCACCGCCGCCAGGGCAAAGCACAGATCGCCCTTGATATTGACAATATCCACGGCGTTGGCCAAGTTGGGCGTATTCTGAATGGCGACAAGACGATCGGAAAGCGCATTGGCTTTTCGCACATAACCGCAATAAAGCTGATGATGTTCATCCAAGGTGGTGCGACTTAGGCCCGCAACCGAGCTGAGATTAGCGAAATTACGCGGTTCTAAAACACTTTCCATGACATTTCCTCCAAAGAAAATCCCGAACAACCATCCTTGGCCGGACTAATTTTGTAACCGTTCCATCGGCTTACCACATTTCCCTAGTTTGGAGTGTAAACCTCTTGGGTTTGGGTTACAAGGTGCGATAACATTTTGGCACCATGGCAAAGCTGAAATCTGGAGTCCAGAACCTGCAATTTCAGAACTCAAATTGCAAATCTGCCGCCGTCCGCCCCGACAATATCGCGTCCTTCACATCGGCAGAGCCGACAGATTTGTAAAAAACTGCGCACCCGCGTTGTTTATAATCATCATTCATTACTTAGTGAAAATCCTTCTAACCCCTTGTTGCTCCAGGCACACCCAGCACATCGCTCATGCTATAGCGGCCCGGCGGTTTTCCCGCCATGAAGGCGGCGGCCCGCAAGGCTCCGCGCGCAAATGTGTCACGGGTACTGGCGGTGTGTTTCACTTCCACGCGTTCACCGGCGGTGGCGAAATAAACGGTATGCTCTCCAATAACATCCCCCATGCGCACCGCGTGCATGCCAATATCCCCCGCTTTCCGCAGCGTATCTCCGCCATGGCGGCCGTGTACCATCGCCTGATCAATATCTCGGCCTGTGGCCTGGCAAATGGCTTGCGCCAGTGAAAGTGCCGTTCCGGAAGGAGAATCTTTTTTCTGATTGTGGTGCACTTCGACAATTTCAATGTCATACGCCGGGCCAAGCTGCTGTGCGGTCTGCGCGACAATCGCCAGTAACACATTTATCCCCAGGCTGGTGTTGGCGGCCTGCAAAATTGGAATAGTTTTTGCGGCTTGGTCAATCAGGGCGTGGTCGGCTGCTGTCAAGCCGGTGGTGCCGATGACCATGGCCGTTTTGTATTTCACGCATGACGCGATCATCAAACGGGTAGCCACCGGGGCGGAAAAATCAATCAGCACATCCACGCCCGGCGGTAAATCGGCTACGACTTCCGGTGTGCTTTCCGCAGGATTCGCCGTAACGCGATCAATATGGGCGACGGTCTTAAAAATCTCCGGCGATTCCAGGGCCACGGCGGAAAGTCGAGTTCCCATGCGGCCTGATGATCCACAAATTGCTATTTTGACAGGTTGATGGGTCATATTTGATTCCAAAGCAGAGTCTTATCGTAATATCTTATCTCTTATGCGAAAGTTTAACAGGCTCACTGCCGCTTGAAAACCGTGACAAACCCGCCGTCGCACCTTTCTTCCGGAATTCCCGCCGCGGGAAGTTGGAATTCCCGTCGGATATTACGCCATTGTTCCCCAGGCCGCGCACGCAGAAAATCATTAACAGCGATGGTGTTTTCATCCGGATCAATACTGCACGTGCTGTATACCAGAAGCCCCGTGGGTTTGAGTTGTTCCGCCGCATCGTCCATGAGACTGGTTTGTAACTCCCGCACGGCGGGCAGATCAAACAGCGGCCAGCGCCAGCGCACTTGCAGCCGCCGGGCGATCACCCCGGTATTTGAGCAGGGGGCATCCACCAGCACGGCATCAAATAAGGGCGGCTTATGTGCGCGGAAGGTCAGCATATCGATTGTGCGGATATTTGTTACGCCGGCTTCGCCGGCGCGGCGTTCTATAGCGGCTAATTTTTCATCCGCAATATCTGTTGCGATAATCAGGGCGTGCGGCATCGCCCGCGCTAGTTGGATGGTCTTGGTTCCCAGCCCCGCGCATAAATCTAAAATCCTCAAAGGCTCGGAAGAACTTTTGGTTTCGGCCTGCAATACCGTTGCCAAAGTCCTTGCCGCCCGTGCGGCGGTGGGATCCTGCGGAGAGAGTTTGCCCTGGGCAATCAGCGATTCAATGACGGAATTCCAGCCAGCGGCGGCTACGAAAAAATCCGGTGCCTTGTGTGGTGACAGCCCGGCGTCCGGCGGAGGGATATAGCCCTCTTGATCACACCGCAGTGTTACCGTCGGCGGAATGTTATCTGATATTAATACATTGCGAATGTGTTTCTCACCAATCCATTGCATCATCGCTGACACCAGTTCGCGCGGGTGGCTGGTGGTTACCGCCAGGTGATCAATAAGTTGCCGCTGTGGATCAGGAAAAATGGCCCGGTTTAATTTCACTTGCCGCCGACTGTCCAGCGGAAAGGCGTGAACGTCCGATGCCGCCAGAGGTTCCACCGCGCCGCCGAGCCGCTGGATGTTGCGCAAGACCGCGTTGACAAACCCCGCCGCTCGGACAGCTCCAAGCCGCCGCACGACCTCTACGCTCGTATCAATGGCCGCATGATCGGCGATGCCCTGAGCTATCACAAGTTGATAAGCCCCCATTCGCAGAACCGCCATGACATCGGGCTCAATATTGTCCAGCGGTGTTTTGGAAACAACGTGAATCATGGCATCCAGCGTCAGGCGGCGGCGGATGACGCCACAGATCAGATCAAATGCCAAGGCCCGATCCCGTGCCGCCAGTGCCTGCCATTCCGGTGAATCCCGCGATTCAATCCGCGGCGGATCATGTATTTGTGTCCAAGTGGAAAGAATTTGTGCGGCCAATAATCTGGGGTCATTGTTCATGCTTCTGATAATAGCAGAACCTCTGTGAACAACTACCGTAAGTGCGATATAATAATGCCTATGATCTATCTGGATAACAATGCGACGACCCAAATAGCCCCGGAAGTTCTCCGCGCTATGATGCCGTATCTTGAAAAAGTGTACGGCAATCCTTCCAGCGTGCATCAGGCCGGGCAGGAAGCACGCCATGCCGTGGAAGAAGCCCGTTATCAGGCCGCGGAGTTTATTGGATGTCGGCCTGCGGAAATCTTATTTACCAGCGGCGGTACGGAATCGGATAATTCGGCCATTATGGCCGTGATGGCCGGGAGTGCCGGCAAAAAAACAATTATTACATCTACCGTGGAGCATAGCGCTGTGCGTGAGCCGCTGGCACATCTGGCGAAAAAGGGCTATCGCGTTATTGAAATCGGTGTTGATGCGTTGGGCCGATTGGATATGCCCGCTTTGCGAACCTCGCTGGCGGACCCGGACGTGGCGCTACTAAGCTTGATCTGGGCGAATAATGAAACCGGCGTTATTTGTGATATTGACGCGGTCGCAGCTCTGGCACGGGAACATCGCGTGATATTTCACGTCGATGCGGTGCAGGCTGCCGGAAAAATCCCTTTGCAATTCTCCAGCCGGGGCGTGGATTTACTTTCAATCAGCGCTCATAAATTTCATGGCCCAAAAGGCGTGGGAGTTCTGGCGGTGCGGCGGGGGGTGGCATTTTCTCCGTTTATTCGCGGTGGACCCCAGGAACGCGATCGGCGGGGCGGCACGGAAAATGTTGCGGGCATTGTGGGGATGGGTGCGGCGGCGGCCAGGGCTGCGGGCCGACTGGCGGATGGCGGAAATGTTCAACGCATTGCAAGCCTGCGCGATAAACTGGAAGCGGGAATTCTCCGAGACGTGCCCGAAAGTTTTGTCAATGGTGATCCGATGTACCGCACGTGCAACACCACCAACATCGGCTTTTCATCCCTGGAGGCCGAGGCCATTTTGATACTTCTGAACCAGCATGAAATCTGCGCCAGTGCCGGTGCGGCCTGTTCCAGCGGCTCGTTGGAACCGTCGCACGTTCTCAAGGCGATGGGGATTGTGGAAAAAATCGCCCATGGTTCGGTGCGATTTTCGCTCTCGGAATTTACCACGGAAGCGGAAATTGACCAGACCCTCCAGGTGATCCCGCAAGTGATCGCCCGCCTCCGACAGGTGCTGCCGGTGGCGTAGTGGACAGGAGTTAGGAGCTGGAAGTTAAGAGTTAGAATTGGAATCGCTCCTCTTTCAGAAAATGCGAGATGCGGCCCTGACGTGCGTCGTGGCAGCGCGGCGTTTATGGGGACAGGCTTTCGGAATGGACAATTTATGATGGTAGGGCAATTGCAAAATCAGATGACGGCCGATGCTGCGGGGATAGCCGCTTCCGGTTCAGGACTGTACGCCGTGCGGATTACTCCGGCGGGGGCTGGGGCCATTGCCGTAATCACGGTTATCGGATTGGCGGCAAGGCCGTGCGTTATGCAGTTATGCATGCGCGCGAAAGACTTGGCGGTGAATAGCCTGACCCGCGCGACGCTACGGTTTCAGGGCCGGGAAATTGATGATGCTTTAGTGGTATGCCGTGCGGAATATCACTTTGAGATTCATGCCCATGGTGGAGTAGCGGTGGTAGAGCAGATTTTGGCCGCTTTGGATGCGGCTGGGGCAACGGTGCGGGATGGGTTTGAAAACCTGCCGGATCGCCAACGTTTGCAGGAAGATCAAACGGTATCCCCGGCACCGGCCATTCTAAATGAAGTGCTGGCGGTCCTGCCGGGTCTGGATAATTCCTTCGCAGTGCGTCTGCTGGCCAGTCAGCATATACAGGGTCTGGGGGCATGGGCCGCCCGGAGCGCGGCCCGATTAAAGAATTCATCTCATATTGATGCGTTGTGGCGCGTGCAGACGCAGGCCCGGTGGATTTTGGAAAAATCCTTTTTTTTTCGGCACTTTATAACTCCGCCGCGGATCGCCCTGATTGGCCGGCCCAATGCCGGAAAATCCACACTGATCAACGCCCTTGCGGGCCGATCGGCAAGTATCACCAGCGACCTTGCCGGCACCACCCGTGACTGGGTGGACGTAATGATTCGTCTGACCGCCGGAGATGTATCATTAAACGCGGTTGTTGTGGACACGGCCGGTATGCGCTCCACGGACGATCCGCTGGAGCGCGAATCCATTTTGCGTTCGCACCAGCAGACGCTCCACGCTGATATTACCGTAAGGGTCATCGATGGCACGCAGCCTGATGAGCCTGTCCCCAAAGGTCTGGATTTAAACGGTCCTTCCCGCGTTATATACGCCCTCAACAAAACCGATCTGAGCATCCATGACAAATATTTCATCACACGTGACCGCCACGCAATGGTCTGCATCAGCGCCTTAACCGGCACCGGTGTTGAGGAACTGCATGAAGCAATTCTCAAAGCCCTTGGCGTATGGAACTGCTCCCCACAATCACCGCTGGTTTGGACGCCCCGACAACGCAACCTGCTGGAAATAATATCCGGCACGCCAGGCAGTGCGGTAGTTCTGACACTTTTAAGGGAACTGTGCGGTGAGTGGCAATGATCAAGGACCTGACCACTGACAAGTT
>DAHVEJ010000011.1:20761-46705 GCA_027313145.1 Phycisphaerales bacterium
AAGTTGGTCATTGGTCATTGAGCGTAGCGCTTGGCCTGCCGGAATTTTCAGGTAAACTCTGATGATGAAAAAGAAAGAGTCCCAGAGTTTTGAAATTGACCTGGTAAAGGAATTTCGGTTTGAAGCGGCACATCGGCTGCCACGAGTTCCGGCGAACCATAAATGTGCGCGTCTGCATGGGCATTCGTTCCGCATTGAGGTCCATGTAGTCGGTCCGGTAAGTCCGGAAACGGGGTGGTTAATGGACTTTGCTGACTTGCAGCAGGCTTTTGCCCCGCTGATGGATCAGTTAGATCACCATTATCTTAACGACATTCCGGGACTGGAAAATCCCACCAGCGAACAGTTGGCGCGGTGGATATGGATACGTTTGAAGGAACGCCTGCCACAGTTAGTGCAGATAACCGTCCATGAAACGTGTACGAGCCGATGTATTTATCGCGGAAGAGAAAAATCGTGATTCGGGGATAAATCGCTTGGCGGAATCGCCCGTATTCACTAAAATGATCGACTTGAGGCGGACTCTTGCCCTGGAAGGCAGAAGGCCCCAACGCGGATGCGAGGTTTGTGCAGGCGTTATTTTTCCACGGACAGCACCGATTTTCAGTGCTTTTCGTTTGGAGGGCTTGTTTTGACTTTAAATGGAAAAGGTGTGTCAGTGACAACTTTGGTTGAGCCGCAGCAGAAAATTGATCCCTCACCCTCGCAAATGATGGATTGGTACCGCCAAATGGTGCTGATCCGGGCGTTTGAAATGCGTTGTGCACAGTCATACCAACAACAAAAAATCGGGGGATTCTGCCATTTGTATGTTGGGCAGGAAGCAGTCGCGGTTGGCAGCATCGCGGCGGTGCGGCCCACAGATTATGTCATAACCGCCTACCGCGACCATGGTCATGCGATCGCGCGGGGAATGGACATCCACCCATTGTTTGCGGAGCTATATGGTAAAAAGACCGGCTGCTCCCATGGCAAGGGCGGTTCGATGCACTTTTTCGATGCCAAGAAGAATTTCTTTGGCGGTCACGCGATTGTCGGTGCCCATATTCCGCTGGCAACGGGTTTGGGCTGGGCGGCCAAGTACCGCAAAGAAGACCGCGTGGTGTTGTGCTATTTTGGTGACGGGGCCATGAATCAGGGATCTTTCCATGAGGCCCTTAATTTGGCGGGCCTGTTCAAGCTGCCCATTATTTTTATGGTGGAAAATAACGGTTACGGCATGGGCACGCATCTGCATCGGGCCTCGGCTGTGACGGATCTGAAGCTGCGTACCGGCGATGCCTATGGTATTCCGGGTAAAGATGTTGACGGTATGGACTGTGTGGCGATGTACCGCATGACTATGGCGGCGGCGGAATATTGCCGCAAGGGCAACGGATCCATTTTTCTGGATGTAAAAACCTATCGATATCGCGGCCATAGCATGTCCGATCCACAAAAATACCGCACCAAAGAGGAAGTGGCGCAATATCAGGAACATGACCCCATTGGTCGATTGGAAAAACAACTCAAAGACTCACACATTCTCGACGATAAAAAAGTAACTCAGATCAGTGATGAAATTCATGCCCAAGTGGAAGCCGCCCATGAAAAGGCCGACGCCGATGCCTATCCGGATACGTCGGATGTATGGTCGGATATTTATGCCAATACGTTTGGGGATTATAAAGCTTGAGGACGCGGCCTTTCCGCCATGGCACTTGATGGCCCGGTAAATGATACGTGCCGGCGGCCATTGAATATAATGCACCAGAAAAACACGAAGGAATAAAAGCTATGCCCGAAATTCAAATGCGTGAGGCGCTCAATCAGGCCATGTGTGAAGAAATGCAGCGTGATCCGGATGTATTTCTTATCGGCGAGGAAGTCGCCGAATATGATGGAGCGTATAAAGTGTCGCAGGGTATGCTGGCGAAATTCGGCCCGATGCGCGTGGTGGACGCGCCGATTTCTGAATCCGGTTTCGCCGGGCTGGGCGTGGGTGCCGCGATGGTCGGCATGCGACCGATTATTGAATTTATGACGTTTTCGTTTTCACTGGTGGCATTTGATCAGGTGGTCAACAACGCCCCCAAAATAAGGCACATGTCGGGAGGGCAGTTAAAAGTTCCGATTGTGTTTCGTGGTATTTCCGGGCCTGGGCAGCAGCTTGGGGCTACACATTCATGGACGGTCGATGCGCTTTACACCCATGTTCCGGGTCTGAAAGTGGTTTGCCCCACAACCGCGTATGATGCCAAGGGGCTTTTGAAAACAGCGATTCGCGATGATGATCCGGTTATTTTCCTGGAAAATGAATCGATGTATGGTTTGCGCGGAGAAGTGCCGGAAAAGGAATATCTTTTGCCCTTCGGTAAAGCGGATATCAAACGCGAAGGATCAGATTGCACCGTGGTAGCGTGGGGACATTGCTGCCTGACCGCGTTGGCGGCGGCGGAAAAGTTGCACAAAGAGCATGGAATTGAAGTTGAAGTGATTGATCCGCGTACTTTGCGGCCACTGGATATGCCGGCGATTATGGCATCGGTGCAAAAGACGGGGTATTGCGTAACCGTTGAAGAGGGATATCCGCAGTGCGGGGTGGGGGCGGAAATTGCGGCACAGTTGCAGGAAAACTCTTTTGATTATCTGGATAATTCCGTGATACGCGTGGCGGCCATGGATGTCCCTATGCCGTACAGCAAGCCCTTGCTGCAACATGTGCTGCCTGGGGTGGATCGCGTAGCCGACGCCATTAAGAAAGCCATTTATTTTCAAGGGTAATTGCACGGGAACCTCATGGATACGATGCCTTCCGGGCGGCTGACGCTGGATTCCTCCGAGCTGGATAAATTCTTCGCCCTGGCGGGGCAAAAATCTTCCGCGATACTGGCCGCATGGAATCCGGAAAAAGGCGCTCCGGTTTTTACCGTTCAAGGAAAATATCAAGCCCGCAACTGGACGCTGTGGACCGAGGGATTTCTGCTGGGCATTCCTCTACTGGTCTTTGACGGCATCGGTGATGAAGCACTGCTGAAAGCCGCACAGGAGCACATTGAAAACCACATGGCGCGGCACGTATCCAACATCGGCGTGCACGATCATGGCTTTAACAATATTTCAACCTATGGCAACCTGCGCAGGTTGATGCTGGGGAAAAAAATCCCCTTTGATTGTCACTACCTGAATTTTCTGGAAATGGCTTTGAAGGCCAGTGGGGCGGTGCAGGCGGCCCGCTGGACCGCGATCCCATCTGACCCGGAAAAAAATCCTGCGTGCCGCGATACCGGATATATTTATTCATTTAACGGTCCGCATTCCCTTTTCAGCGATACCATTCGCTCCTTGCGAGCGCTGGTGGTTGCGTGGCAGTTGAATCATGAATTATATGGGGAAAATGACCGTCCCATTAACCTTCTGGCACGCAGCATTCATCATGGTTTAACGACCGCGAAATACAATGTCTTCTACGGCACCGGCCGGGATTTTTATGATACGCAGCCGGGCCGGGTGGCGCATGAGTCCATATTTAATATCAATGATGGACGATTTCGCTGTCCGAGCAGTCAGCAGGGGTTTAGCCCTTTTACCACATGGACGCGCGGACTGGCTTGGCTGCTTCTGGGATTTGCTGAGCAACTGGAATTTCTTTTAACGCTTGACAATGCGCATTGGAGCGATTTAACGCGGTACTTCAAGGGGTATTCCGGTTCTGAACTTAAAAATATGGTCATGGATACGTATCTGAAAGCCGCACTGGCAACGGCCAAATGGTATCGCCTCAACAGCTTCAGTGACGGCATGGTGTATTGGGATTCCGGCGCGCCGCATCTGCCGCACCCGGTAACGTACCGCAATACGCCATCGGATCCATTTAATGATCATGAACCCATTGATTCCAGCGCCGCCGCCATTGCCGGACAGGGATTTATCCGCCTGGGCTGTTATTTGCAGCGCAGCCGGAC
This sequence comes from Phycisphaerales bacterium, assembly GCA_027313145.1. GTDB lineage: Bacteria > Planctomycetota > Phycisphaerae > WQYP01 > WQYP01 > JAMDCX01. Next base: position 24,706 of record DAHVEJ010000011.1, read on the forward strand.
GGGCAGCGGAACGGACTATTTCACCGACGGGTTTCGTATTGCTAAAACGCTCTTTTCTGAACCGTATTTAAGCACATCGCCGGATCATCAGGGAATACTTTTGCATTCAGTTTATCATCGCCCCATTGGCTGGGATTACATTCCACCCGGCCGAAAAATACCGTGCGGCGAAAGCAGCCTGTGGGGCGATTATCATGCGGTGGAACTGGCGCTTTTGCTGAAGGCTTTTGTGAACGGCGGATCGTATCATTTTTTTGATCATCAGGGCCTGGGCTGACGGCCTGTTTTTTTGCCAATGCGCTTGCCGATCCCGGCGAATTCTCATAGGCTACGTGTTATGGAAACAATCGAATTACCTGCTATCACGCCCCGTCGGTCAGAGGCTTATAAGGGCGATTTTGGAAAAGTTCTAGTGATTGCCGGTTCCGACTGTATGATCGGCGCACCGGCGATGGTGGCAACCGGTGCCATGCGGACCGGTACCGGCCTTTGCCGAATTGCCACCGTAAAAGATATTCTCCCCCAGGTATTGGCGATTTGTCCGGTCGCAACCGGTTTTATTATCAATCCTCGAGATATCAAATCACTGGTGGAATTTGCGGACCAGCATGATGCCGTTGCTGTTGGCCCCGGCTTGGGGACAAGTGCCACCACAAAAAAAATTATTCTGGAACTTTTGGAACGCCATCGCGGCCCCATCGTCCTTGATGCCGATGCGCTAAACACGCTGGCGTCCCTGGAAGCCAGCGAATGGCCCACACGGCGCGACTGGTCCAATGTGATTCTTACTCCCCACATGGGGGAATTCATGCGTCTGATGGCGGCGGTTGCCAAACGCGGCGGAAACATCGGCATGGCGGCGGAAAAAGCCCCGGCTGCCGCGGTCAGTGCTCCTCGCAGTTTGGCGGATGATGACGATCTGCCATCCACCGCGGATGGCGTTGCGTTGGACATGGCCGATGAAGCAGCGGCGGCAACGGCCGTAACGTCGGCGGTGGAGCCTGCGGCTCAATCGGGACCTGATCGCACAGCTTTGGCAGAACTGCTAAGCCGCGCTACGGGGTGCGTGGTGGTGCTTAAGGGGCATCAAACCGTGATCGCTGATGGCGGCCGCATTGGCATAAATAAGACGGGAAACCCGGCCATGGCAACAGCCGGCAGTGGCGATGTGCTCACAGGTGTCATTGCATCACTGGTTGGGCAGGGTGGCTTGTCTTGTGCACAGGCGGCTCGCCTGGGTGCGCATCTGCATGGATTAGCAGGTGATATGGCAGCCAAGGCCATCGGCCCGGCGGGCGTGTTGGCTACCGATATTGCCGAATATATGCCCCGCGCCATCGCGGCCTACATAAAAAAGTGATCACAAAAAAGTGGTCGCATTTGCTGGAATTAAAATCAGTGATACCGTGGATAGTCACTCGGACAGGCTCCGGGCGAATTTCAGCGGGTTTTTATTTTCGCGAGCCAGACGTTGAACTATTTTGTCAATTAACAGGGCATCGGTTACATTGCCTGCTTGGATTGCTTCTATCAATGCTTTTCCTGCTAACGTTCTGGCGAACTGCCGCCGCAGGTGGTCCCGCGCGATGAGGTAATTGGCGCGAGCTTGTGCCAAACTCACCATGTATTTCCGCCACGCATATTGCGCGGATTGGATTGTGAATGTCGTTGCCATCGCCGGACGATAAGAAGGTTGCGGCATTGCCGTGAGAATATCCGTGAGTTTTCGCGTTTCGCCGGGATGATTGGTGGTCATCGCGGTAAGTAGCGCGTCATGCAGTATCGCGGCACACGCGGTGGCGGCTTGCCCCTGTTGCTTTTGATAAAGCTTGCGCGCCAGCTGGATTTTGGTCTGATATGTTCGCAGAGCGTCTTGTGCCAGCGCGTCGGTGAATGTAATGACTGGCGCGGGTTTCCGAACGACATGCGAAACCATGATTTGCGGAGTGATGCTCGCCGGCGCGCCCCGGACTTTCTGGAACAGCCATGTTTGATTGCCGATAGTTGTGACGTGATGGACGGACCACAAATCCACGGCTGTGCCGTTTTTTCTATGGTGTCCGTAATCGTCCATGGCAAGACCGCTGGCCGCATTGATGCACAGAAACCCCTGGTCCTTGCGCTGCAGTTTCCATTGTTGATTTGCCCTGTGACTCGGAAATTCCTGGCGCAGCAGATCGCCCGGTTGTGGATTGGTTTCGGGGCCGGAAAGATACAACGCGCTCAATTCGTTCTTAATTGTATAAAGGCCGTGGCCTTGATAAGTAAATTTCCATTTCTGATGCTTGCCGCCATCCGTTGTTGCCTGATCAATGGCCGTGCCCGGTTGATCAGAACGCCCCGGATCATTGAGCACCAGATGGCTATATTCGTTGGTCAGGCTGTAGACTCCATTGGCAATGGGTTCGGCTGCTGAGAGTTGAATCGTTACGACAGGTTCTGTGCGTTTTCCGGTGTTACTTGGTATTCCGGTCGGTGGTGTTTTGTGCCGCGGGACCAGACATTTGATCCATACATTGAGAGAATTTCCTCGTGCCCAGATTACTTCGCCATCACTGAAATCGGTATGTTGCGCTACCATGGTAAAACAATGGTGCGAAGGGTGCTGTGGAATCACCGCGAAAGATTTCCGGAGATAATCGCGCGTGGCGATAAATTTGGGTGCTTGCCCGGCATTGGAGATCGCACACCATTGCAGCGTCTGTTCTTCTGAAAGCAATACATCATCGCCACGGCGTCTTCCGGCCACCGCAATTCCCCTTCGCTGCATCAGGCCTTTCGGGCATACGACATGAAAAACCAGCCAGTCGCCGGGGTGGGTATGTATCCATAAGTCAACGAGGCTCACACCGCTGCTCGTCGCAACCGGAACAATTTGCTTTTTTGCCAGTCGATGACCGTTCACATATACGTCTGCCAATTTCCCATCCGTCGCTACCAGCACATCCGTGGCAGCCCACGGATACGATTGCGCAGTGGCACATTGCGCAAGCGGTAGATGAAGTGCCCATGCGGCGCAGCATATCAAGCTGGTGATCAGCTTACCGCCAATGTTGTTTGCCCGCATAAATACCATCCAATTCCCCGGTGAATCACTTCTGCTCTGCTGCTTAGAATCCGCTGTTCATCATTCGATAAATCATTTTCTTGTTGCTGTGCATACGGTCTAGAACACGTTCAACGCCCTTCGCTCTCTGAATAATGTGCACAGCACCGTTCGCCGTACCACCCCAGGTGCCGCAAGCCTGAACAAATCGAGTTAAGGCCTCGATCAGCGGCAGGCATTGGCGTGATGCAATACTTCGCAGTCGGTTGAGTCTCCGTAACGAATCCCGTATCGGAAATGGCGGCGTCTTGGGTAATGTCGTCTTCCACAGATAGTCGTTGTAAAAATGTATTGCGGCAAATGCTTCGTACATCGAAGCGCCGATTGATAATTTTGTCGGCTCGGTTCCTTTGGCCAGTGCCAGCAGATACTGAGCCGATAGATCATCTGGTGCCAGCGCGGCAATTTGATGGAGTCTCTGAATCACCGTCGGATCACTCAATGCCGCCTCTCCCTTTTTCTGGAAAATGGGCTGTAATGTTGAAAACAGCAGCATGGCATAACGGATGTCACGCGGTTTATTGCGCCGCATCAACGCCATGGCTTGTTGCAGTGTCCGCACAGAAAATATCTGAATCTGCCAGGCTGTCTGCGGACCGTTTAATAACATGACATCACAAACATTGCGGCTATTGCTCTGCGGTACCACCACGCCGGTCAGATGATCGGCAATGGCTCCGGGAATTTTTGCTGCCAGCCCGCCGATTGCCCGGACTCGCCAATCGGCGGTGATTGCTCCTGTGACGGCCATGTTGCGGTCCAGTCGCGTGTTTTCCAGCAGTGATAGAATCAGCACGGCGCAGGCGCAACCGGCGGAATTTCCGTCTACAGCGGTATATTGGTCAGAAAAGCTTATTCGAATACATCCTGGTTGAATATCCGGGTAGCGCAATCGGACGGCGCGTAATGCGATTTTTGCGGCAACCATCACATCAGGCCCGACTTTATTGACGAATTTAATTGGTGGTGTGTGTTCGTCGGTATTTACCGTGGCGATGATCTCCTCACTGTTGCCAGCAAGTCGGCCGTTACTGAATTCACGGACCAGCAATCCGCGGATTGAATTTTCCAGCCGTCCATAATGTTTTTCTCGATGCAGATATGCCGGGTTGACAATGGTGCTGTAACGGCTGCCTCCACCGGAAAGCATACCGTCTGCGGATGCCGCAGGGGCGCATGTCCCAGCCATCGTACACAAGGCCAGGACAATCATATAAATACATGGGACCGCCGATGCCTTTATTTCACAGCTTTGCCGAAGCTTTATCATATGGGGCTTCTCCGCGTAAGTGTGCCGCTGACGTGCGGCCTGTGGAAAACAATGATATATATATCATCGCTGTGACTGCGAATTCTCATGATAATTCTAGTAATAGCTGCCACGCCGTCAAGTATGTTTTGAAGCCTTGTATCTTCTAAAAAATGCTTTGGACGTCAGGCTTCCTCGTGGATGTGGCTTTCTGGCGTTGGAGTCATTCGCTCAAAGAAGTCCTGTTCCAGCGAGACCGGTTTCAGGCTTAGTCGCAGTTCCATCAGCGCGGTAATCATTGCCATAAGCATGGCGATCATACCGAGGGTAAACAACGTGAGAGCGGCGAAATCCAAATGGGGAATGATCAGTCCCAGGCCCAAGGTCAATGAGCACAGCAGCATTCCGATAATACACGACACCAGACAGACCAGTGTGCGTCGAATGAGACGGGCACGATATAAAATGGCATCTGTTTGCCCTTCGAGTCCGCGCAGGCGCGCCCGCAACGGAAGCAGGGGTTTGGTCTCCGGTGGCAGCGTGAGCGGTTCCTGGTGTATTTTTTCCAATAACTCGAATCGCTCCGCATTAAAACTGCGGATTCGCGCTGTCAAAACCGCCATGCGGTTGTAAAACGTCAGACACAGCAGTCCGCAGGCGGAAATAAGCACCACCGGTGCAAGAATCAGGGCAATGAGGTGTTCTGTATGGTTTGGCATGACAATTGGTCAAGTCCCTTTGACGCCATTTTGAAACTGCCAGTGTACGGCCTGGGTGCTGACCATAAAATCGCTTGCAAGTTTATCGATTTGGCGGTCGAACTCATCGAGGTCCGACTCCGAATTTATGGCATTGAGTACGACTTCCTGCGGGATCAAAAGTTCTGCCGCAAAGGCTCGCGAGCACTGTTGATCCCAATTTCGCACGTCGGTTACAAGTCTTGCACCCTCGGTACACGCATACGCTGCATGAAACAGCCCGCGAGCTGCCAAAAAACGACGGCTTTCTGGTCGCTCCGGGTTCGGGCCTGTCAGTACAATTTCCCGATCACCACGCCAGCCGACGGCGGCTCGAACCATCCCTGCTGAGAGGTGATTGCGTTCCTCAAACGTCAGATTGGGGATTCCCATTTTCTTGCCTGCTTGGGATACGTCCGCAATAGATGAGTCGGGTGCAAGTCCCAGCGCACTGCGCCATTGTCGGGCTACCTGATACCCAGCTTTAGCTGCAAGAATAGACAGCGGTAGCGCGGGTACATTGATTGATGGAGAGCGGTTCAGATTGATTCCCGATGCCCATCGCCAAAGTTCAACCGCGGAATCCGGTGAACCAGCATCAAGCACGTCGTTAAACAGCGGCTGTTGCGTGCGATTTACTCCGGCAGACTCAAGAAATTCAAGAAGCCCGGCATCTAATGTTGAATAGGGATCAAGTCCCAACCTTCCGGCAGCGTCACAAAACGCTTTCTCGGCGGGATTCGCATCGGATATTGCCTCCCAGTTTCTTCGCAATACGTCAACGCGGCTGTCATCGGTGCCCTGCCCGCTCCATGACAGGACTTTGGTTATAAATTCACTAAAGGCTGATTCCACGCCAGCCCGATCCAGTAATTCACGGGAGGAATATAGGAACTGCCCCGGCATATTGGGATAAGCGTCGTCCTCGTCCCTCAACCAATCCGCACAAATGTGGCGACCGTCTGCATATAGGCTTAATCGTGGAAGCAATATGCCTGAATCCGCAGCACGCATAGAGTGTCGATGAACCCACTCTACCTGTTCCGCAGACCAGTTTTTGCCGGGAATCGGCGGTCTCTCCCATCGGCATGTCTCGTTAAGCAGCATCCACCAATTCGTCACAACCCATTGAGCCAATGAAAAAAGCGGAATATAAATCGTGTTGGTTTCTTTTCCAGTCGCCCGATCCAATAATGCCGTGACACATTTACCCCCCGCAAAAATGCGTGTGGCCGCCCACGTCCGTTGGTCAAGCGGATCCGTTGCCGAGGGTTCGGGTACGCGCTCACACTCAATGGTTAATAATTTTAACACAGGGGGCGTTCCTTAAAAGGTCATGCGGATCCGCAGGGTATTGGTCTTCATATTGTAAAGGAAAACCGTGGTACCAGCCCTGTCCACTGTTGGATAGTCGCGCTTCATGGAGTTTGGGTGGCTGATCTTCAAGCTGAATATATGCCCAAACACGGGCAGGGAATCGACCGCGAAATTCGCGGCTCACGCAGGATGCGAGAATGGCTTGTCGCAAAGCTTGAAGCAGCAAGGGCCATTGTTTTTCATCGAAAGTATCGCACAGTGCTTTGCCTTTACGCGGGCCGAACGTCCAAAGGCCCTTTGGGGATGGATGACTCTTGTGTTCTCCGCTGGGTAGGTAGTGGACATCTTGGGCTACTTTATCAACTGGATCATGGCCGGCGGGCCATGGGGCAACGATACCGGGTTGGAAGTCAACAGCATCACGGACGTAGCTTGGTTTGCGTCTCATAGTGGCAAGTATAGCAGAGCCGGCGATTCTCGGATAGAGAAATTATGCTGTGAAGTTGCTGGCTTTTTCATCATGGGGTGTCCCGGCCAGTGGCTGTTCTCAAATTTCATTTCGCCTTGGCCATTATTGGAATCATAACACCATTGGGCGGTCCATTGGGTATCTGGGGCGATTGGCGGCATGGGCGGCTTGCAGCGAAGCAAGCGCACATTCCACTGCGGATGGCTGGTGCTGGTGGGGGCGGGTTGAACCTGCCAGCGGGTGATGGCCAGGCATGGAGTATCTATTTCCCAAGGGGGACGGGCCAGGAGTCCGCACACGCCCCCTGCGGCCGCCGCCAGTTGCCATCTGCGACTTGCCGCCATATCCGCCCCGGCACCATTCGCGATCACCACCGCCCCGGCACCGCACCGCAGGCTCTGATCAATGGCCCAGATACGGTCCGACTGACTGGGCGGATCAATAAAAATGCAACGTTCAATCAGACGGTGGCCCGGCAAAATGGCGGCCAGGAGTTGTACGGTAGGTAGAAATTCTGTGCCGCCGATCCAGAAAAGATATTTGTGTTCCGACTGCCGCAATATTCGGCCTGCCGTCCAGGCCATCAGTGTAAGCGCCGCCGGCCACCAGGGCCGTTCCCAAGACCGTGGCAGGGGGGTATGCAAAGCCGAAGTTTTTGAATCTAATGTATCTCCATAAAACCATTCGTGAATGCCCACGCATAATTCAGGCAGGCTGGCGGAGGTGTTTTCATCACCAACCACGCCGGGCGCAGATGCGCCAGGTGCTGACAACTGTGGTTCAAGCTTCTGAATAAGACGGGCGGAGTTTTGCACCACATCCGCGAAAGTAAGTTTGGTTGCCATGCTGCTGCGCTTCCCTGATTTTCATACCCCAATATGTTAGTATTATGTTAGGTATGCGTCAAGCGGTGCTGTGGGAAATTCCCGAGTTGCCATTAGCCGCACTGATCGCTTTGACATGATGATCGCCATTATCATCAACCATCCCGGTGTTTGACATGGCCATAGATTATCACTAAATTCCGCTGGTGCTGAGATCGCGGACAATTTTAGCTGTATTCCCAACGGGCCGAAGGTACCTGGCTCTGGGCATGATTTGCCTGATTCCTGCGGGATGCGCCACCTATCAGGCCAAACCATTAAAGCCGGCGGCTTTTGAAACGCAATTTCAGGCACGCACCCTGACGAATGCGAAATTAAAAAAATTTATCGCCCGGCAACCTATCAAACTCCTTCCAGGTTTTCCGCAGGTGCAAAATTTAAGCACGCTGGTGGCGGCAGGCTGGTATTACAGCCCGGCGTTGCGGGTGCAACTGGCACAACTTGACGTAGATGCCGCCAATATCGTAACCGCCTCCCAATCGCCGAATCCGACCGTGGCTTTCTCACCAACTTATGCGGCCAAGGCCGGTCCCGGCATAAGCCCGTGGATATTGGGGTTTAACTTTAATATTCCCATTGAAACCGCCGGGCGACGCGAAGACCGCATGGCCCAGGCAAAAGCCTTAACTCAGGCAGGGCGATATGATCTGGGGCAAATTGCGTGGAATGTAAGGCAAGCGGTTCGGCAGGCACTGATTGATTATTCTTTCGCACGCCGCCGCCTGCGATTGCTGCGGCAAGAGGTTCATACTACGGCGATGATTTTGAGTTTAATTCAATCCCGTTTTCAAGCCGGTGGCATTTCGCGGCCGGTTTATACCGCTGCGGAAATTCAGGCTCATGAATCAGAACTGGCGCTGGTGGCAGCGCAGGGGCAAGCCCGACAGCGGCGAATGCAACTGGCCGCCGCCATATCCCTGCCGGGGCGGGCCTTGAGAAATATACGCTTCACGTATTTGCAGCTTATGAAAACTCCGCCGGTGCGTGCGTTGAACATGAAACAATTAAGCCGTGCCGCGTTGATTAATCGGATGGATATTCAATCTTTGCTGGCGCAATATCAGGCGGCGCAGGCCGCGTTAAAATTACAAATCGCCCGGCAATATCCAAATATTCAGCTTGGGCCGGGCTACAGTTTTAATCAAGGGGCCAATGAATTCACCCTGGGCTTTAACATGGCGCTGCCGATATTTAATCAGAATCAGGGAGCTATTGCCGCCGCCAATGCCCAACGCCTGGTTATTGCCGCCGAATTGGAGCAGAAACAGACGATGGTTATAACACAGCTTGGCTCGGCATTATCATACTACCGATCCGCGTTGCGGCAGTGGCGAACCGCAAACGCCATTGAACGGCAAGCCCAAGCGCAATTACGCGCCACCCGCAGCGCTTTTAAGGCTGGTGCCCAAAGCCGCTTGGCGCTTGCTGAATCGCAATTAGCGCTCAACACTTTTGCGCAAGCATCGCTGCAGTCGAAGTTTTCCGCGGTGGTTGCGTTGGGCAATCTGGAAGACATTCTTGAAGCACCGCTGGGAGACACGCCGAAAATGCCGAAAGGAACCAACCCATGAAAGCAGTACATGGCCGTCAACTTCGCCCATGGGGGAATATCCGCTGGATGCAAAGTGCCGCAGCACATGATCGGAGCCGATGTGCATCGCCCCGGAGAAAAAAAATTGGAGTGTCAATCCTGCTTTCAGTAGGGATATTGGCTATGGGAATCACGGGCGGCCGTGTCAGTGCGGCATCGTCTGATTCCAATGTCATTCATCTGACCAGCGCGCAGGAAAAGACGCTTGATATCCAGACGATACACGTGAAAACGCAAATGATTGAGCCAACGATGACGCTTTACGGAGAACTGCGCAGTAACCCCGACGGTGTATGGACCCTTTCATCACCCTTAGCCGGCGTCGTGTTAAATATGCCCGGGAAAAGCTGGCCGCAAATAGGCTCTGCGGTCGTCCGGGGCAGCAGCATGGCGCGAATTCGGCCCATTGTTTCCACGACTCTGCAAATTACCCTCGCGCTGGAACTCACCAAAGTAAAGGCTGATCTGGCGGCGGCGAAGGTGGCGAAATCCACCGCGGCGGCCGTTTACGTCAGGGAAAAATCACTTTACGCCCAGAACAAGGCGGTATCGTTGCAGCGCCTGCAGGCGGCACAAGCGACCTTGGCGGCCGCCAAGGCCCGCGTGCAGGCGGATGCGCAAAGTATCGCGGCCATAGCACAACAGCTCAAAGCCAAAACCGGCGGATTTTTGCCCCTGCCGATCTATCAAAGTGGTGTTATTACGCAGGTGCTGGCGCATCCCGGCGAAGCCGTCGCTGCAGCTCAACCGCTGCTGCAAATTGAAGATTTTCACACGCTATTAGCCTCGGTGGCCCTGCCCGCCGCGGATTCAGGATCCGTGGCGCTGGACACAGCCATCCGCGTGCGGGTGCTAGGCCACAAGCACTGGCTTTCGGGCAAACCTCTGACGCTGGGGCCCCAAGCCGATCGGCAGACCCGGGGACTTTCCGTGCTGTATCTCATAAGTAACGCCGGCACGCTGCGGCCCGGCATGGCGATTACCGCGAAAGTTCCAAAAGCGGCCAAAGCGGTCCCCATGGTCATTATTCCGCGCACGGCTGTGATCTGGTGGCGCGGAGAACGCTGGGTTTATCTGCAACCAAGCAAGGGTGCATTTGTTTTGCATGAACTGGTACATCCGGTCGCGTTGCCGGGTGGATTTGGAGTGCGGGGAGATACGATTCCACCGCAACGTCTGGTGGCCAATGGGGAGCAGCTATTAATGTCCCTTGAACTTCGATCAATGCTTAAGCTGGCTGAATGACGGGCGACTAAAGGGCGGTGTCACGCGCGATTCGCAATGCCAGCACATGAAATGGAAATCAGATGCTCAAACGGATTGTCAATTTTTCCCTGCAATTTCGTGGGATCATTATTGCGCTGGCGTTTGTTCTTATGGGCTATGGCACTTATTCCATTGCCCGCGCCCGGTACGATGTGTATCCCAATTTTGTTCCGCCGCAATTGAAGATCAAGACCGTTGCCCCGGGCTTCAGCCCCGGTGAGGTGGAAAAACTTATTACCACACCCATTGAACAAGCTTTGGCCGGAGGGGTTGGTGCCCGGGCAACGTATTCGCACTCCCTGCAGGGAATGTCGATTATCAAAATTCTTTTCCCCAGTGATTCCAATATTTATCGTGATGAGCAAGCGGTCTCCCAACGTCTCGCGCAGGTTTCCGGAACCTTGCCCCCCAACGTTCATACGCCGGTGCTCATGCCGCTGGTAAGTTCCATTCGCTGGGTGATGGTGGCCGCGATCACCAGTAAAACCAATGACATCCGCCACTTGAGAACCGTGGCCGATTGGGTCATACAGCCTCGGTTATTGGCGGTTCGCGGCATATCGGAGTTGGCCATTTATGGCGGCTTGCAAAAGGATTACCGCATTGAGTTAATGCCGGGCCGTTTGATTCAATATGGTCTGACCGTACAGCAGGTGATTGTCGCCGCACAGGGTGCCACGGGGTTGGTGGGCGCGGGGTTTGTCACCACACCCAATCAGAGCATGACTTTTCGGGTACATGGACAAATAACATCGCCGGCCCAACTGGGCGAAACGCCGGTGGCAGAACATGGCAGTCAGGTGATCACGCTGGCGGCCGTGGCGAAAATAAGGCTGGGCCATTTGCCACAGGTTGGCGCAGCATCCATCATGGGAAAGCCCGGCGTATTAATGATGATCGGGCAGGCGTACGGTTCCAACATGTTGCATGTCAGCGAGCGATTACACCTGGCCCTGGCGGCGCTGAAACCTGTGCTGGCCCAACAGGGAATTGTTCTGCATGATCACATTTTGCGGGCCGCGACTTTCATAACTATTGCCTTACATAACCTCATTGATTCCCTGTTGATCGGAGCGGGGCTGGTCATTTTGGTGTTGGTGCTGTTTCTGGGTGATTGGCGCACCAGTCTGATTTCCTGCCTGGCGATACCCCTATCGCTGCTGGCGGCCATCACGATTCTTACGCATCTGGGGCAAACCGTTAACACCATGACCTTGGGCGGCTTGGCGGTGGCCATTGGCGAAGTGGTTGATGACGCGGTTATTGATGTGGAAAATATCACGCGCCGTTTGCGCATCAACGCATTGTCGGCGGTGCCGCGCAGGGCGTTGGGCGTGGTGCTGCATGCATCTTTGGAAGTGCGAAGTGCGGTCGTGTTCGCCACGTTTGCGGTACTGCTGGTTTTCCTGCCGATTTTCGGTCTGGGGGGATTGGCGGGACGATTTTTTGCTCCGCTGGCGCTGGCTTACATCGCGGCGGTGTTGTCATCCCTGCTTCTCGCCCTGACGCTCACGCCGGCGCTGTGTATGGCTTTGTTGCCGCAGGTGGCCGTGCGCCGCCACGATGCCTGGTTGACCAGCCATATCAAAACGGGCTATCGGCGTTTCCTGATATTTGTGGAAAGCCGACGGATAGTGGTGATCGTGCTGGTGACGTTGCTAACCCTGGCGGGGCTGGCGCTGGCACCGTTTTTGAAAACCGAGTTTTTTCCGCAGCTCAACGAGAACAACTATGTTGTACACCTGGTATTAGCGCCCGGATCATCCTTGCGGCAATCCATTGCCGTTGGTAATCGCATTACCGCGGATCTGCGGAAAATTCCCTATATCAAATATGTTGTGCAGCGCGCTGGCAAGCCGGCTCTGGCCGGGGATGTGCGGGGTCCGCAATACAGTGCCTATCAGATTTTGCTGACGTCCATGACATCGAGACAGGCTCAGATATTTCGCGCGGATATGGCGAAGCTCATCAAAAAATTCCCCGGGGTGCTGATTTCTTATAACAGTGTGTTATCTGAACTTATCAATCAGGCCATGTCCGGATCGGGGGCACCGGTGGCGGTACAGGTGATCGGCAATAAGTTTACAGCGCTGCACCGGGCTACGGCCATGCTCACGGCGCTATTGAAAAAAGTTCCCGGGGCGCGCAGTGTGGTACCGCAGACCGCATCCTACGCACCGGAAATAAGGGTGCGACTGCGCTACCGGCAGTTGCGGCGTTGGGGCCTGTCTCCGATGAAAGTGCTGGCACGCATCCACATGCTGATTCGTGGCCGGACCGTCGGGCATATCTATCGTGGCACACGTGTCTGGCCCGTGGTTTTAACCATGACGCCCCATTATGGCCGGCGCGTTGCGACCCTCAGCCGCCTTCCGATTCGCACCGCCGGTGGAACCTGGATTCCCCTATCCGAGGTGGCCAGAATTTATGAGGGACGCGGCTTTTATCTTGTGTCCCATATCAATGGCCAGCGGGCACAGATGATTAACGTCCATCTTAAAGGCGTAACCGCGGGACAATATGTCAAAGCGGCGCAACACGCGATGGCGCACATTCATTTGCCGACTGGCGTAATCGTTAATTTCACCGGCTCCGCCGAGGCGGCGGCCTCGGCACAACACGACCTGCTGGTGCATTCCGGCATCGCGTTGGTGGGCATTGTGCTGCTGCTGTTTATTGTGCTCAAAAACATCAACAATGTGTTGCTGCTGTTAATTAATCTTCCGCTGGCACTGGTGGGCGGCGTTCTGGCGGCATGGATCAGTGGGGGGGTATTATCGCTGGGAGCGTTGGTGGGTTTTATTACGTTATTTGGCATTACCCTGCGCAATTCCATTATGCTTATATCGCATTATCAGCACCTGGTGTCGCGCGAGGGGCGCGTGTGGAATATTCAAACGGCCATGGAAGGAGCGGTAGATCGGCTGCCGGCCATATTGATGACCGCTCTGGTGGCAGCCCTGGGATTACTGCCGCTGGCGTTGGGTTCCGGAGCGCCGGGAAGGGAACTTGAAGGGCCAATGGCGCAAGTCATCGTCGGCGGCTTGTTTACCTCGACACTCTTGAATTTGATTGTTCTCCCCACCCTGGCGGCCCGCTGGGCTAAATTCACCTGACCCCGGGGCACCGATCGTACCGAGACTCCATCGCCCAATATTCCGGTGGTCCGGGACGAGCTTACACTTATTGAATATACTGCCCGATACTGAACCTGCTGACCATCCTGAACAGACTGATTTTTATGTTGCCTTGCTATCCGTGTCGGCAATCGCATAATAACATTGGATTTTCCGGGTGGTGCGACTATCAGGACTTTATGAGATATTGTCATTGTGTGAGCGTTTTCATGGTATTGGCCTGCCTCGGATGGGCCGGAACCATTTTTGCGGCACCTGCGTCAGCGATCGGGGCCGGGGATTCGCTGGCCAATAATCCGCTTTTGCCGCCGGCTATTGCCGTATCAGATCTGTGGCCGGATTTAACGCTTAATCAGAGTGTGCCATCTATCGCTCCCGGACGTTTTGAGCCACTCTATTCCGCCAGTGACTGGCGGCGTTATGAAAAAACATACGCCCCGCAGATACTCTCAGCCATGCGCCATCGTGTGCTGGATAAAATTTCTGTCGCCAATTCTTTATTACGGGCAGCCAAAAAGACAAGCCATCGTGGCTTGGCCCGCCTGCTGGACATTAAAGCCTTCGCCTTAACGTATCAATCCCGCATCGGCTCGCCGGTGGCCCAGCGTGCGCTGGCCCATTATATGACTCTGGTTGCCCCGAATAATATCGTTGAACTAGGCCCGATTTGGACGATGAGCCAGTTGCTGGCATATCTGGGCGCTACGCCTCCGCAGGATCGCGAACACTTTGCCGCGCTGGCCGAACGCGCCGATGTGCAATTAACCATGCAACTCCTGCGTGATGCCCAGGTGGCCGCCGCCGCCCGCACGGTTCGCCTGCTGGTGATCGAAGAGACCCTTCCTGTGCGGAGAAATCCGGTGCTGATAGGGCAAATCGGCAATATCCGGGCCTTGACCAGTCAAAGTGTCGCCATGATGGATTATCTGGATCAGCAATATCATAAGCTTCTTCAAGGCGATGTGGCCGCCGCAACACCGATATATCTGTATGCGTTAGTCATTCAAAATGAGCCTCTGGTGCGCCGGCAAATTGTCCGCCGCTGGCCGAAAAGCGTGCCGGCGGAAATGCAAAACCTTCTGGCCTCAGCAGCGGTAAATTCCCATGCGGATTATGCGGTAGCCAAATTGCTGCACGACGCCGGCTCCGCGTTGCCCTGGGGAATTCTGCGCGACCGCACGCTTTACGCCTCCCTGCGGCATTACCAGAGATTTCTCAATAATCCAAAAACAAAATGGGATCGCATTTCGCGGACGCTGGCGAAAATTGCCGTCGAGCATCTTATTGAGCAAGGTGCCCGACCGCACCCTGATCTGGCACCGCTGACGCCGTTTCTCGGGCCGCTGAAATCACCCAAATCCTGAAAATATAAAGCTATTCCGGAGAACAACTTTGAAAATTGATGCGCACCATCATTTCTGGCGATACAGCCCCGACCAATATGCCTGGATCAGCACCGATATGTCCGTTCTGCGGCGCGATTTTCTACCCGATGATCTACGGCAGACGATGCACGGTGCGGGAATTGACGGGGTTGTCACCGTGGAGGCCCGGCAAAGCGTCGAAGAAACCCGTTGGCTTTTGGAATTGGCGCAAGAAAACGAATTTGTAAAAGGTGTCGTCGGCTGGCTGCCTCTGGCGGCCGACAATATTCAAGCGGAGCTTGAGCGTTGGAGCAAACATTCCAAGCTCAAGGCCCTGCGGCATGTGTTGCACGATGAACCGGACGATGCCTACATGCTTGGCGCAGAGTTTAACCGTGGCATACAGCTCTTGCGGAAGTTTAATCTGGCTTATGACATTCTGATTTTTGAAAAGCATCTTCCGCAAACTATTCGGTTTGTGGATCAGCATCCCAATCAGATATTTGTGCTGGACCACATTGCTAAACCGCGCATTAAAGACCGCGCCATTGAGCCATGGAATAAACTTATCGCGCAATTAGCCAAGCGTCCGAATGTTTTTTGCAAGCTTTCCGGCGTGGTCACAGAGGCGGATCACCGCTCCTGGTCGTCCGCCGATATCCAGCCGTATCTTGACACGGTGCTCAACGCCTTTGGCCCGTCGCGGCTGATGTTCGGATCGGATTGGCCGGTTTGCCTTCTGGCGGTGTCATACGGCCGGTGGGTGCGGACAATCCATGGTTTTATCGCACCGCTTTCCGCGGCCGAGCAGGAACAAATTCTAGGTAGCACCGCCGCGAAAGCTTACCGGCTTTAGGAGCCTGTCCGCTGCCGACAGGGGATGCAAGGCCAACGGCGGCAAGGTACCGCAGCCGTCGTGCCTGCTTTGGCGCGTTTCCAATGCAGGCAAGATGCCTGCGTTCCAACGGATTGTGCCGCCGGTTTGTCGCATAGGTCGGGGCGACAAGGGGGCAGCATTGTAGGCTTCGCTCTTTGCGCCGGATTTCACGGATTTCATCGGTTGGATAAACCGCCCAGCCGCCGCTATACTGCATGGTTTATAGGTGTTGGTATGAATTCTCGGAGTTAGAAATTATGGCAGTTGATCATCCGGCGGCTCTCCGGTTGAAAGAAAAATTCCCCTCTCTGGGTCTGAAAGGTGCCAGTTTTCACGGGCAAGTACAGATTTCCGTCCCGCGCGATCAGCTTGTCGCCGTAGTCACGTTTTTACGCGACGATCCGGCTCTGCGCTATGACATGCTGGCGGATATTACCTGCGTGGATTACCTCAATTACCCCGGCTGGGACAAACCCCGCTTCGGTCTGGTCTATGTGTTTAACAGCGTGGAAAAATGCACGCCTCGCCTGATTATTCGCGTCTTCGTTGATGAAAATGAATTGGTCATTGCGTCTCTGGTCCCCCTGTATGCCGGTGCTGAATGGCTGGAGCGGGAGGCCTTTGATATGTTTGGAATCACCTTTACCGGTCATCCGGACCTGCGCCGTATTCTGACATGGGACAGCTTCCAATCTAATCCGTTGCGCAAGGATTACCCCGTGACCGGGCTGGGGGAACGCTCCAACTACCCGGTAATTACCCGTCAATCTTCTTAACCGCGCCTGGAATGCCTCATGAAAATAGCCCTGAACTGGATTTCCCGGTATCTCAAGCCCGTGCCTTCCGTTGCCGCCGCGCAGGAAGCGTTGATTCACGCCGGTTTGGTGGTGGAAAATGTATATCACAGCCACGGAACCGATGTGCTGGATGTGGAAGTTACCAGCAACCGCACGGATTGTTTAAGCCATATCGGCCTGGCGCGTGAATTAGCGGCTCTCTTCAAACTCCAATTTGCCGCTCCAGAGGTCCAGCTTAGTGAGTCCGGCGAACCGGCGGCCAATGCGATTGCAGTGAAAATTCTCGTGCCGGACATGTGTTCCTACTATTGCGCTCGTTTGATTCGCAATGTGAAAGTCGGTCCATCGCCGCAGTGGTTGCGCGATGCTTTGGAATCCATCGGCCTGCGCAGTATTAACAATGTGGTGGATGTCACTAATTTTGTGCTTATGGAGACCGGCCAGCCCCTGCACGCCTTTGACGCGGCGAAAATTAACGACCATCGCATTTTTGTCGATACCCCCGCGGATGGCGAAACCATCACCGCCATAGATGGCCGCACCTACAGCCTTAATTCTTCCATGATGGTTATTGGTGATACGGTCGGGCCGCTGGCTATCGCCGGAGTAATGGGCGGGCAAACCAGCGAAGTCGCGTCCACGACGGTCGATATCGTTCTGGAATCCGCCCGATTTAATCCGTTATCCATTCGCACTACCGCCCGATCCCTGGCTCTATCAAGCGATTCGTCTTTCCGCTTTGAACGTGGCATCGACCCGGCCATGGCGGATTTTGCATCGCGCCGCGCGGCCGCACTTATTATGGAGGTTGCCGGCGGAGAGTTAGCCCCCGGGTGCGTTTCGGCAGGCAACGCTAATACCGCGCCGCTAGCCGTTACGTTGCGCTATGGGCGCATCGCGAAAATTCTTGGCGTGCAGGTGCCGCTGGATGATGTGCTGGATATTCTCACGCGCCTGGAATTATCGCCGGAACTTAAAGGGGACGTGATTAGTTGTTCTGTGCCGTGTTTCCGGTCGGACATTACCCGCGAAATTGATTTAATTGAGGAAGTAGCACGGCTTTGGGGTTATGGGAAGGTACCGGTGCAGGATGCCATTTCCCATCGCGTTGCGCCCCCGGATCATCGGGCCGCCGCTATTTCCGCCATTTGTAACACCTTGCGTGCCTGCGGATTCTCGGAATCCATTACGCATAGTTTTGTTGACCAGGCCGAAGGGCGACAATTT
Organism: Phycisphaerales bacterium; assembly: GCA_027313145.1. GTDB lineage: Bacteria > Planctomycetota > Phycisphaerae > WQYP01 > WQYP01 > JAMDCX01. The sequence continues at coordinate 42,727 of DAHVEJ010000011.1, forward strand.
CTGGCGGACAACGCCGCATCGGTTCAGGTCAGCGAACTGGTGCGCAAAGCGGAAAATGCTTTGCGCCCATCTATCCTGCCGGGTCTGTTGCGGGTAAAAGCTCTCAACCAAAATAACGGCACCCCCAACGCCCGACTCTTTGAATATTGCAGCGTATTTCAGCCCGCCTCTTGTGAACAGGACGCCCCGATTGAACAGCGTCATATTGCGCTGGTTGCCGATGATTTATCTTTGGTTCTCGGCACCGTTCGGGAACTTTTAAAGGCCATAAATCCCGCTGCGCAAATGAATGTAGAACCGGATAACGCTCCCGGCCTGGCTTCCGGCATTAGTGGCCGCTGTGTCATGTCTTTGGATCAGACGGCAATCACTATTGGCTCTGTCGGCATGGTCGCTCCGGACGTGGTGAAATTTTATGATCTGCGTCATGACGTTGCGGCGGCGGAATTAAATCTGGAAAAATTAATCGCCGCATTTAATCCGATTCGCCGAGCTGCGCCCTTACCACGCTTCCCGGCCATGCGACGGGATTTATCGATTGTCGTAGCTGACACGGTCCGTTGGCGTGATATTTCCTCGGCGATTCATGCCGGTAACGTGGCATTTCTGCAAGATATTGAATTTGTCGGCACATTCCGCAACTCCCAGATTGGTTCGGGCAAAAAAAGCGTTACACTGGCGCTGCTATTCCGCGATCCCGCATCCACCCTGCGGTCGGAACAAGTCGATCAACAGGTTGCCGCCGTTTTAGCAATACTGGCCGAACGCTGCAACGCGGTTCTGCGCAACTGAAAAGTTGCGCTAACGACTCCGTCGCAATCCCGCCATTACTCGGACAGGCTTTCAATTGGAATATTTGTGATCCTCCCGATAGTTAAATCGCTCGGCTGAATCCCTTGAGTTGCCGTGCATATTCCTGGATAGTACGATGACGAAGTTACTCGCACCTTAAGGATATGCCCAATGAATACCGTTTGGAAACTTAAGAAGACTTGGCAAGCCCTTACAGCGGTGTCCGTGCTGGCAATTGTGGTAGTGTCGGTCGCTATCACGGACACGCCTGCGCACGCCGCCAGCGCTTCTGTCCCCACGCTCGATCCATCCTACGGATTGCCACGGCCGGCCAATGTTAAGCAAACCCACACGAAGGCCCCGGATTGGATTTGGGCCTCTACCGTCAGTGACCACCAGAGCGTTTATCTACGAAAAGATCTGAAACTGGCGGCTGTCCCGTTCCATCCGGTTTTGTATGTCACAGCGGACAATTATTTTGCAGCCTATATAAATGGCCGCAAGGTGGCGCAGCGGAACCATGGCGTAATGGATTGGAGCCAGGTAATCCGGGTACCGGTAAAACAGTTTCTGCGCAGCGGCACCAATAGCATTGCCATGCGTGCCACCAATGACGGTGGGCCGGCGGGGGCCATTCTCTGGCTGCTTGACGGGAAAAAAACGCTGATCAAGACCAATGGCAAATGGAAGGTGCTCACGCAAGTTCCGCAAAATAATAATTGGCGAACCGCACCGGGGGCATTACCCGCAATCCCCGCGACCGTTGAATGCCGTTATGGTGGTGGCCCCTGGTTCCACGCCCTTGTCCCTTGGCCGATTACATATTTTTCGCACTTGTATTTCCAACCGCAGCGAATCACCGTGCTGCACGGTCAGGATATGTTTCACGGCCTCGCCGGTGTAGCCGAGCGGTTGAATTCCGGGAACAGGGCCGCGCTGCGCCCGGGCTATCGGGGCATGTCCTTGCTGGCACCATCCCATAAACTTCATCTCCTCGTCTCCGCGGTGCGTAATGGGACCGCACCGGAATTACTGCTTAGCTTCGGACAAGAAGTTGCCGGTGATATTCAGGTGCGCGGCTCCGGCGGCAGTGTGATCATTGGAACCGGAGAATCCCGCGGTGAAGCATTGCACAAGCCCTGGAAAGGTTATCATCAAAGGAAATTGATTGCCGGGAAAATAGAGGCAACCCCGTACAGCGCTTTTCGGTATGCGACGATCAGCTTCACAGGGCCGGGAACCATTCATATCAATCTTCTGCGATTAAATTTTCAATATTATCCAGTGGTATACCGCGGCAGCTTTTCCTGCTCGAACCCCTTGCTTACAAAAATCTGGTACACCGGGGCCTATACCACGCACCTGTGTATGCAGGAAGATATCTGGGACGCCCCCAAGCGTGATCGCCGCATGTGGATGGGCGACCTGCAGGTTTCCGGCGAAGTGATCAACAATGTGTTTTTAGATCATTTTCTCATGGAACAAACCATGCGCCGTTTGCGCAGTCAAGCGCAGGGCGGTAATCCTCCAGCCGCATTGCCCGCCAATGATGTCAATGGGATTCCGGGTTATTCCTGCGCCTGGATTTGCGGTTTGGCCGACTTTTATAAACATACCGGAGCCATCGGATATGTTCGCTCCCAACGGGTTCTTTTGCTTTCCATGCTTCGTTACATGCAGCAGGCGTTTAATAGCAAAGAACTATTTGATAACAGCCATAACCACTGGTGTTTTACTGACTGGGCCAGTAAATTGAATGGAAATACGCCGCAATCCTATACCGCAACCGACTTGTATACATGCCTCGCTGTGCGAAGAGCTGTGTTTCTGCTCCACGCCATGGGTGATACCGCCGCAGCGCGCCACTGGGAAAAATGGGACACGCAAATCATTCGCGCCGCCCGCAAGCATCTGGTAAATGCCGCCGGGACCTATACAAATTTACGGCAGGTCAATGCCATGGCCATTGATTCCGGCGTGGCCGATGCCGCGCAACGCCGTACCATTGAAGCAAGAATTCTCGGGCCTGATTGTGCTTCCTGGCGGCAGATTGCCTCACCTTATTACAATAATTTTGTGCTCTTCGCCCTGGGCCATTTAGGACGAACCTACCAGGGCTTGCAATTCGTCCAGAAATTTTGGGGCGGAATGATCCGGGAAGGGGCCACCACGTTTTGGGAAGCTTATGATAACGCCTGGCCGAAAAAGCACTTTCATCGTTACCTCAAGGCGGACAATGGACAGGGGTATTTTGTCAGCCTGTGCCATGGCTGGTCGTGCGGCGTTACCAACTGGTTGACGCAATATGTGTTGGGCGTAAATTCCACCAGCGGCGGCTTTGCCACGGCGAGCATCATGCCACACCTGGGGACGCTGCAATGGGTAAAGGGCACCGTACCTACCCCACATGGCAATATTGTGCTGCGCATCCGTAAAACCAATCAACACGAAAGTTTAAAGCTTTCCCTGCCGACAGGGATCCATGCCACCATCGGCGTGTCAGGCCATGTGGTAACCGTCAACGGAAAGCGGGGCAAGGTTGTAAAACGCGGAGCGCAGCACTGCTATATCCGCCTTGACCACGGCGGCGTTTGGAATATCCAAAGCCACTGAGCTTGGGGGCGAAGTGGCTGGAAGTGCCATCGTGCCGGGCAACCAGCCATCGGGTTCGCACCACAACGCTCGATGAAGCGAGGTGCCTCTTGCCATAGCGCCGGATGGTAATCCGGTGGTTTATCCCATTTGGGCAACCAACGACCGAATTATAACGAGATGATGATCTGCGGCATTCGGCTGTTATAACCGTTCATCCGCCTTGAAAATACTGCATATTCCGACGGCAGGCAGTCATTTTAACCTCCAATATAATATATTAACTCTTTGTTGAAATGCGAAATATTTCTGTGATACTCGTTGCCTCCATGGGGGCGATGTACGCGGTATTCACCGGTGATAAACCCCAATAAATCAACAAGACGCATAAATAATCGCCCGATAATAAAAACTTTAAAAAAAATGATATTTTTCTCTTGCAATATCAAATTTGTGGAGTATACTAACTGATGTCATGCGAAACGGGTTCTTGAGGCAAGTTGAATCCGCGGCAGAGGACTATAAATGGTTTTGCCTGAATTGGTCAGGCTTTCCGGTGGACTGAGGGTTTTGCGACATGTTCAACTGCGAAAGA
>DAHVEJ010000120.1 GCA_027313145.1 Phycisphaerales bacterium
GAACCTCCTTGTTCAATGACTGATCTATCGGTCCACATACGGCTAAAGCTTGAGCAAATATTGCGCTGTAGTATTAGAGGAAAACCGTTCATGACACCGGTGGGCCGGTTAGCAAAGGGCCAGCGATCAATAAATCCAAGTTGTTTGGCCATCTCCACCACTGATTGCGCCATGTCCTGCGCCCGTTGCGGTTCAATGATGGTCAACAGCGGCATTTCACTGCGGTAGATGTCCCAACCGGACCAATTCGCGTAAATGTGGCGGTGGCCCGCCGGTACTTGATGAATTTTGTTGTCATAGCCGATGTACCGGCCATCCACATCATCAAAAACACTGGGCAACAGCAGGGCATGATAAAGTGCGGTGTAGAAAATCTTCCGACGATTCAACGAACCGCCGTGTACAGTAATGACCGCAAGAGCCTTGTTCCAGCGGGCATGGGCTTGCGCGCGAAGGGCGCTGAAAGAAAAATGCGGCATTTCCGCCGCCAAATTTTTCTCCGCTCCAGCCAGACTGACGAAGGATATGCCAATGCGAAGTTTGACTACTCTGGCGTGACTGGAGGCAGGATAACTTACAAAAGCTCCGATCGGCGGGCCGGGAAGGCGCAGCTTGGGACCCGTGCCTTTGGACGTAATGGCCGCTCCCACATTCCGGGCTTGTACCTGTTTTTGACCCCCTGGAGTAATCGTGGAGCCTTGCCACACACCACTGGTCTTGAACGGCTGACTGAACTTCATAACAAAATAAACCGTGAAAGGTTCATTGGTTTGACAGAACGTCAGACTGGTAACTGATCCGTTAATGGTGTGGTCGTTGACAACATGAATGCTGGAACCGACCGTGGTGGTTAAAGTATGGCTGATGGGAACTAAAATATTGGCCTGCTTACCGGCGGGAAATGTAAATTTCGCCATGCCGCAATGCGTGCTTGCGGTCAATTGGGCGTTGATACCCCAAGTTTTCATAAACACCCGATAATAGCCGGGCGTGGCCGTCTCCCGCTTGTGGCTGAAATTAAAACCGTACTGCTTGGGCGGCACCAGTAATGGGCCGGTAGTGGCGGTAAAAAACACGTCACCATAGCTGGGACACCCCACACCGCTGAGGTGCGTCATACTAAAACCACTGATATGGTGCTGCTGATAGATGTAGTAACTTTGTACGTGCATATCAGGACTTAGTTCCACCATGCCGAACGGCACGATGGCTCCCGGTACAATATCACCACCTTGGGCGGTGCCCACAAACGGATTAACCAATGCGGCTAAATCCGCGCCGCGGGCTAGTCCGCCGGCGAGCAGGGCCAGCGGCGAAACAAGGATTACCGTCATCATCGCCAAAGCCGCAGAAGAAAACTTACGGGATAACATAAATGACATATAGCACCCCTTTTTTCCATAATAAGTAACACAATAACCACTTGGCGGTTTTTGGCAAATTCAGAATTCAAGGCGGTTTAATATTCGCACGTATACCAGCCTTACACATCAAATAACCGGAATGGTTCACGGCCTTTCGGCGGATCAAGCATATCACGAGCCTCGCGGTAAATAAATTTTACCTCCATTCAAAAAAGCAACTTAAACCTTCCCAAAATCGACATGAAGGTCGTGCATGAAAGCCAGGCCTTGCAAGATGCCTGCCTTTCCCGCACGATATAGGCGGTGGGCCGCTGGTGGCCGGCGGAGAAGCATTTTGCGATGAATTTCGGGAAGACATTGCCGTGGATGAACTACCCTACAAAATTGCGACACTGGTATACATTTTCGATGAGCGGGGAAATACGTTGCTTTTGCATCGTAAAAAGGCACCCAATCAAGGGTTGTACTCCCCCATCGGTGGCAAGTTGGAACGGGGAATCGGGGAATCGCCGTATCAGTGTGCGCTTCGGGAGGTACACGAGGAAATAGGCCTGGCGTTGGATTACAGCGATATTCGGCTTTGCGGGATCGTGGCCGAAAAAGCCTACGAAGGAGCCACGCATTGGCTGATGTTTTGTTTTGAAGTTACGCGCGCTATTTCGTTGACAGAATTGGAAATTCCTGAAGGGCGGCTGGAATGGGTTCCCATTTCCGAAGTTGCCCAGCGCCCCATTCCGGAATCAGACCGTAAAGCTATCTGGCCATTGATGCTGCAACACAGTTCACAGATTCTTAAACTTAACGGCACGGTCGCAATCCCGGAAGTTTTCAGCCTGTATCTGGATTGCAGCAGCGCCGGTGACATGCGGGCCGTTCATGAACATCCGGCGGTGCCCGCGCACCAATCCGGGGTGTAGAGCGATCCGACCGACACACTAACAGCCTGTGTAAGACTTTAAGAATTTGCGCGACCAATCATCCATAACCGGACAGGCCTGCGTACAATAGGTGTCGCGTGCAGGCTGTTGATCGCATAAACCGCGGCAAATTTGGCAGGATGGATCATTATGTACAGCAAGATGAACCGTGTGTTAACCGCGTTGATGCTTATCGGCTTGGCCGCCGTTGGAGTGCTTTTTTATAATTATTTCACATCCAACAATAATCCGGTGCTCGGGGATGCGGCAACGGGAATAAAGGCCCCGGATTTTCCGGCTGATTACACATGGATTAACACGCCCGAGCCGCTAAGCTTTCAACATCAGTTGAAAGGGCAGGTGGTGCTGCTGGATTTTTGGACGTATGGGTGCATTAACTGCATTCACCTGATTCCAACGGAAGAGCGGCTTTTGCATCATTTTGCCAAAGAGCCTTTTGAGATTATTGGTGTGGAAAGCGCCAAGTTTACCAATGAGGCCGTCGCCTCCCATGTGCGCGATGCCGTACTACGCTATGGCATAACCAATCCGGTAGTGGTCGATCAAAACATGACCATTTGGAACATGTACGGCGTAAATGCGTGGCCGACACTGGTGCTGGTGGATGCGTCCGGCCATGAAGTTGGCTCGGTCGCTGGTGAAGCCAGCTACCGTTCTCTGGAGCGGGTTATTGCCAAAACAATCGCAGCGGATCGTAAGGCCGGCACGCTGGCGGCACACGGACTGAATCTGCCTGTGCAGCACACGCTGGTGTCCGCCAGCGGGCTGCTGTTTCCGGGAAAAATCATTGCGGATAAAAAAATTCGCCGCCTGTTCATAGCTGATACGGGGCACAATCGTATTGTCGAAACCTCCTGGCCTGATGCACTGGGCCACTGCAAGCTTGTCGCAATATACGGTAATGGCCAATCCGGTCATGTGGATGGCCCCGCTAAACAAGCGGAGTTTGACGCCCCCCAGGGGATGGCGGTGAATGGCGGGGCGCTTTATGTCGCCGATACCATGGGGGAATACATCCGCAGGATCAATTTACAAACGGGCAACGTTTCAACGGTGCTGGGAAACGGACACGAAGTTTACGATACCACCGGCGGCGGCGTTGGAACGCAGCAGGGAATTAATTCACCATGGGATCTGGCAGCCCGCGGCCATACACTTTACATTGCCATGGCCGGCGAGCATCAGCTCTGGAGCGAAAATCTGCTCACGCATCGGGCTTCGGCTATAGCGGGTACCGGCGGCGAAGGACTGCAAAACGGCCCAGCCGACCAGGCGATGCTCGCCCAACCTTCAGGCTTAGCGCTGGACGGCAATATTCTTTATTTTGCCGACAGTGAAAATAGCGCCGTTCGCGGCTTAAACCTGAAGACCAGGAAAGTATTTACCGTCATAGGCCACGGATTGTTTGATTTTGGAGACAAAAATGGCGGGGCGGGCACAGCGTTGCTGCAACATGATTTAGGCGTGGCAATGCTGGATGGCAATATACTCGTGGCCGACACTTACAATGACAAATTGCGGCTTATCAACCCAGTGACTCGGATGGTTTCAACCTACGCCGGCGACGGTAAACCCGGAACCGGCAGACCCGGCGGCCCGTTGAAACTTAATGAACCGGGCGGCCTGAACGTCTCCGGACATGATATTTTTATCGCCGATACCAACAACCAGCGAATTGTGGAAATGAATGCTGTAAGCAAAACTTGGCACCAGTTGGTTATCAGCGGCTTGACGCCGCCGCGGGCACCGGTACAGATGGCATCGCGCGTGAAATCGACTGCCGGCGAAGCAACCATGGCCGTGCGGGTAGATCCCGCTAAAACACTTACACTGCAATTTAATCCAAAGCTGCCTCCCTTAACGCACTTAACTCCGGATATTCCAATTAGTTTGCGCATCACCAGCGGCTCGCATGTTATCGCGGAAGAATCCGTTAATGCCCACGGCAAGATTCCTGTGGACTTCGCCATCACGCCGGCCACGTTGGCGATGGCAAAAGCGGAGGGGCTTTTACCCTGGCAGATTAAACTATATTACGCCTACTGCACCGATGGCGCGCAGGGGCTGTGCGTACCGGCAGCGCAAGCGGCGGTATTAAAAGTTAAACTGGCCGATGGCGGAAAATCATTGCTGACATTGCCTGAAAGTACGCCACGACAATAGAGTTAGTCGATAGGAAAGAAAATGAAATTAACATGTAATATTGATGCGAAGGGATCGCGGGTTCGGGGAATCAGCGGCACGATCCTGATGGGGCTGGCAATTCTGTCGGCACTGGCGGTCTGGTTGACTGGTTGGAACTGGCTTTGGTGGGCCACGGCAGGTTGCGCCTTGGGCGGCGCGGTGCAGCTTTTTGAAGCGGCCAATGGCTGGTGCGTGTTGCGCGCAATGGGATTTAAAACCAAAATCTGATCCCCGTGCTCATTATTAAAAATCAAAAGCACAGCCCGCATTGGGGTCCCCCGGAAAGCGTCGGTCCCGATGCACCAAAATTCGCCCGCTCACCCGCTCCAAATTCCCCCGCTCCGCCGCGACCGCCGCCGCCCGGCCCCCATTTGTCCGCCCGCGCGATCCCCGTTAAACTTCCGACATCATTAAATGGCCGTGCTTGCGAATGCGAATTGCTACGCCCCGGCCAAACCTGAAACGGAGCCACCCATGCCTGCTAATCTATCCTTGGAATTAAGGGAGGAATTTCGCTCCGGACACATGCGCGGCACTGCCATCGAACTGCGCAATCGTCAGAATACCGGATGGGCTCAACGCGACCCCAGCGGCCTTTTGAGTATTACGTATCCCACCGCCGATGTGCAGCACGCGCTGGCCGCCATTTCAACCAAAGCGCAAGGCCGTCCGCTGGTCTTTCTCGGCCAGCGGGGGCGTGGAAAATCCCACCTCATGGCCCTTCTGCACCACGCTTTTGAATCGCCGGAAAAAGTCAGTGACTGGATTCGCCAATGGGGCCAAAAGTCCGAATTCGCCGGTCTTGTAAAATTAGAACTGCCCAAGGGCTTTCTGCCCATATCGGAGACCATGTCCAATCAGGAATATTGCACGCTCTGGGATCTGATTTTCGACCGCCATCCCAAGGGCACGTATTACCGCGGCAAATTTGAGGGCACCGGGACCTCTATTCCCGCCAAATCGCTGCTTGAGGACCTCTTCGCCGAGCGCCCAACCGCGCTGATTCTTGACGAATTCCAAACCTGGTTCGACGGCTTGCACGATGAATCCGGTGATTCCGGCCCAAAACGCCGCCAATGGGCCTTCAACTTCATCCAGATACTTTCTGAAATAGCCAAGGAACGCCCCGACCGCCTGATGCTCATCGTTTCCGTCCGCGACACCGCTACCGAGGGCTACCGACAGATTCACCGCATCGGCCCCGATGTCGTGGATTTCAAAGGTGAAACCGCGCGGGAAGAACGTAAAAAACTGCTGCTGCACCGGCTTTTTGAGAATCGCGCGCAATTCTCGGCGTCCGCCATTGCCCACGTCGTAAAATCCTACGCCGACGAACGCATTCGGCTGCTGTTCCCGGAAAAAACTGACAGCGACAAAGACCGCCTGCGCCACGAAGTTATAGAGGCTTGGCCATTTTCCCCCGAACTCCTGGCCCTGCTGGATGACCATATTCTCATGGCCGATTCCGCCCAGGATAAACGCGATCTCATCCGCCTGTTGGCGGAATTATTCCGCGCCCGTGGCCATCTTGTGCCCACGCTTACAGCCTCCGATTTTCTCGTCGATGATGATAACTGCGGCGTGGTGACGCTCATAGACTCCTTCGCTACCACCGCCGATCAGGAACGCCTGCGGGAAAAGGCCATCCGCAACCTTCAAGCGCTGCTCGCCGCCGGAACCACCGCCGTCCACGCCCGCGAAATCGTCAGCGGAATATGGATTCGCTCCCTTTCCGCCACAAACGTCGTCGGCGGCACCCGCGAGGAACTTCAACTGGGCATCACGCGCGATAAACCCATTGACGATAACGCCTTCACCGTGGAACTTGCCACGATTGTCGAAAACAGCTTTAATATTCATGAAGTCGGCACCGCCGAAAAACGCCACTGCTTCAAACTTGAAGAAAACCCACTGGCGAAAGTGAAGGCCACCGCTAAAAATGACAAACATTTTGAACCCGATGGTCCCACACCACCCGGCCTGCTGCCCATTATGAAAGACCAGGCCTTTATCCGGCAGGTCATGGAGCACCAGTTTCGCTCACCGGACGCCGCCAGCTCGCCCCCGTCCCGAGCGATTATCCTTGATCCTAATTGGGAAACATCTCCCTGGGCCAATATCCCCGCACAAGACCATCCCGAGCAATGGAATAATCCCGTGCTTCTGATTCTTCCCGTGGCCCCCACCGATATTAACACCGCTCTTGGTATCTGGCTGGCCCGGCACGTACCCACCCGCCGTAACATGACACGCTTCCTATTACCCAAGGCCGGACTCGCCAATATTTATGATGACCTCGATATTCGCCGGATAGCGCGCTGCGCGTATTTGGCCAAAGCGTGGAAAGACGCCGAGCCGATTTACGCCGAAATCTTCCGTCGCTTTGATAAGGACCTGCGCCGGGAAATCTCTGATCGCTTCGACCGTTTCGCCGTCCTGCACCGCTGGAACTTTCAACAGCCCACGCAATGCGCTTTCCACATTGAGCCTTGTAACGTAGCCGCGGACAAAGTGTCTGCCCACATGGAATCCGCCATCCAAGTCAGCTTATTCGCTCCGGAAGATTTTGAAGCCTTTATCATTGCCGCCGCCCAGCGCGGCGAAACGATGAAGCAGGTTCTTGCCCAGCTCCGCGAGCCGCCTGCCAAACCTGATCAGGATGCAATCCCTTACCTCGGTGACCACCTCATGTATGAACATGTTCTGCGTGTCGTCGCCTGCGATAAAATCGCCGTCAATGTCGATACTCATTGGTACAGTGCCCAGCCTGGCGAATCGGAGGAACAGGCCTTAAGTCGCCTGAAACGCACCTGTTTCCGTTCTGGCCGTCCTCTCGACGATGTGCAATTGGGCTTGCCGGGACAAATTGGTTCCAGCGGCGTATCAGTTCCCCAACCAGCCATCGCACCGCTGTTCACCACCACACCGCCAACGTCACCGACCGCGCCCGATAACGTCGCTCCCGCCGCACCAAACACTGATGGCCAAAACGAACATTATGACATTGCCGCACGGCCTGCACCGCCGGTAATCCGCCAATCTAATGGGGCCAAAAGCGGCATCAATTTGCTCGGTGATATTGAACGCTGGGGACTGCCGGATCAGGACCGTGTGGATATCGCAACTCTGACCCTGCGTGGCCTGTCGGTCAAACAGTTGCGCGAGCTTTGCACCCGCATACCTCCGGCCCTGCAGGCTGAACTTCAAATCACCTCCAACCCTGACGATCCGCAAATCCCGGTCGGAGGCCGCCGATGACCCAAAGCGGTGCCCCAGCAGCGTCACCATCCGTCTCCTGGCAGGATATTATCTGCGCCGACCTTGCCGCCGCGGCAACCTGGGCCCACATATTTCAGCGTCTGCAAACGCTCGCGCTGGCCGCTACATCACCTGCCGCCCTGCATCGCGAAACAGTTACTCCGGACCGGTTGCTCGCTGAAACCGCCTGGGACCTGTGGCAACAGTTTCCCACCGCCGCCCCCGGCGCCATTGCCGCTATCCGCGATTTCTGGCAGCCGCCCATAACATCCGCTGGTACCGCCGTATTGATACTCGATGCCCTGTCCCTGCGTGAGCTCCCGCTGATCATCAACGCGGCGAAAAAACGTGGTATCGAGCCTGCCAATATTACTGTCCGTGCCAGCGTAGTACCCACGGAAACCGATCAATTTGCCGCCGCGCTTGGTTTGCCGGGCCGCGCCAGGCTCGCCAATAATCAAGCACCCGCTTCTTTTATCTTCAACGGCCCGGAGGTCTACACAGATGTGCTGGCCGATCCATTTATTGATTGCGCAGGCCGTATTGGTGCTCAGCCCCGCCTGTTCCTCTGGCACAACTGGCCCGATGAGCCTCTGATTCACCTTCATAGTAATCGCCCGGACGGCGATACCGTTGTAGCGGGCGAAATTAAACGCACCCTCGCCTCCGATGGCTTTTGGGCCTTCCTTGACCGCCTGCGTCAGGGGCGACGCCTGCTTATTACATCCGACCACGGTTACGCCACCACCGCCGATTTTTCCAGCGAAGTCAAAGCCCCCGAAGATGTCCGCGTGCTCGCGGGCCAATTCGGTGCCCAGCGCGCCATCCGCGAAGACCCCGCCAGCCCCTGGCTTCAACGCCAATTCCCACCGCCCGTGCTGCGTTTCCCGGACGCCCGTGGCGCATGGCTCGTGGTCGCGGGCCAGCGAAAATGGAAAGTCTCCGGCGGCTTTCCCACACTATGCCACCGCGGCCTGTCACTCTTGGAGGCGGCGGTGCCTATGATAGAATTACCGGCCCTGTAGCCGATAGTCGAAATGGAGAATGCCATGGCGAAAGAATACTCACCTTTTACCCCCGGCGTGCCGGTTCCAATTGAGTTTTTCGTGGGCCGCGAAAACGAGATCACCGAAATCGTCACCAAAGTCGCAAAATCAGCATCCATGAAAACCCTTGAGCGCGTCTTCATCACCGGCGAGCGGGGCATTGGAAAAAGCTCGCTCTGCCGGATGGCCGTGCGTATCGCCGAGGAAAAGCATGAGGTCATTGGCCTGCATGTATTCCTTGGCGGCGTAACCTCGCTGGAAGAAATGGTGCGGCGAATTTTTGAGCGGTTGTTGCAGGAAAGCCGGGATCGAAGCTGGTTCGACGGCGTAAAAGGTTTTCTGGGCAACCATATTAAAGAGGTCGGATTGTTCGGAGTATCCCTGGCCTTTGATGCGCCCCAACGTGATCTATCGCAGGCCGTCAGTGACTTTGGCCCCACACTTCGCAAGCTATTAAGCCGTATCGGCGCACAACGTAAGGGCCTGATGATCGTGCTCGATGATCTCAACGGACTGGCTGGATCAAATGCTTTTGCCAACTGGCTTAAAAGCCTGGTCGATGAAATCGCCACCGCCCGCGATCCACTACCGCTTACCCTCGTCCTTGCAGGCCTTCCCGAACGTCGGCGGCAGTTGCTTGAAACGCAGCCATCGCTTGACCGCGTATTTGATCTTATTGCCATTCGTCCATTTGATGAGGCCCAGACCAAGCAGTTCTTTCAGCACGCGCTCCAGAAGGTCAACGTGGCCGTGACACCGGAGGCTTTGAATATATTCTGGCAGTTCTCCGGCGGTTATCCCGTGTTCCTCCATGAGATCGGCGACGCCGCGTTTAAAGCAGACACCGATGGCACTATTGAAAAACGCGACGCCCTAGACGGCGTCATCTCAGCCGCGAAAGTTATTGGAGCGAAATACATTGAACCTAAGGTGCTTGCTGCAATCTGGAGCGAACGATACCGCGGCATCCTGCGAAAGATTACACCAGTCGAGGCCCCCCATGAGTTTACCCGCTTCACCAAAGCTGAACTTATGGGCCGCATTTCACCAGAGGAAGCCAAGGTATTGGATAATTTTCTCCAAAAGATGAAACGCTTGGGTGTTATTCATCAAAGCGCCGAAATGGGCAAGGGCCATTACCAGTTTACCAGCGCCCTCTACGCCCTTTTTTTCCTGCTTCAGGCCGCACCGTAAAAAGAGGCCTCCGCCAACCGATGAAGCCGGCAACTCCCATGATCGAGCTTCCCCCGTTATGATAGCACTCGCAGGAGAACTGAAGTAATGATCACCACGCAACATATTGAGGAAGACTTGAGCCGTGCCTATGTGCAGGCCATCGCCGCCCGGGCCGGCATAAATCTCGCCCTGCGTGAACGCTCGCACGACTACGGAATTGATGGCACCTTTCACCAGGTCAGTTATCGCGATGGGGGCCGGGAGGAATCCGGTTTTTCGCTGGACTTCCAACTGAAGGCTTCCATAAATGCCGCGGTGAATGAGCAACATGTGATCTACGACCTCGACGCCAAGACCTTTAATTCTCTGGTGGAACGTGCGGCGAGGAAACATACCTGCCCGGCCATCTTGATTCTGCTGGTGCTGCCGCAAGACTCTGCGGATTGGCTTGCGTTGTCCGAGGAGCAACTTGTGCTTAAAAGGTGCTGCTACTGGACAACCATCACCGGTGCCTTAACGTCCAACGCGGCGTCCAAAAGTATTAGGATCTCCCGGTCTCACCAGCTCACCCCGGAGAAACTAACATCTCTCATTGGAACCGTCGCAATCGGAGGGCCGCTGCAATGAACAGTGTCAATCAAATTCTGCCCGCTGCCGGTTCCAACATCGGCGTTGAAGATGTTACCGCGTTGATCCGCTCTCTGGGATGGAAAAAACTTGAACATCCGAACAGCAACCTTCTCGTTTACGAGAATGGCCATGATGACAACGGCAATCCCATCAAACTCGTGTTACCCAACGGAAACGATTTTGCGGATGCACCGGGAAAAATCGCCTCCGCCATCAACCTTATCGCCTGGCGGCGCGGATGTACCGTCAATGAAGTCCTGCAACTCATCCGCAACCGTGGCACCGACATATTCCGTCAACGTCTGATCGGCAATACGAAAATTACCGGATTGCCTCTGGAACTCGCCGCCACGGTCATCGGCCACCTCCGTGAGCTGGTTTACTATTCCGCTTGCGCCGAGGAAGACCCCCAGCCATTTTTTGAAAAGGGCAGAAAAATTGGCCGTGACTACACGACACTTTGCCGATTCGGCCATACCTTCTCCGGAAGTTTTGGACTATCGATTGAAATGCCCATCCCCCCAAATCCGCAAACCAGTCTGATTGAATCGGAGCAGTCCGCTCCACTTGAACGCCGCATCATGTACCGCATCATGCGCGGGCTGATCGCCGCCTCAAAAGGCGTCCGGGAAAGCGATGTGGCCATTCTTACCGACAACTACGCCACCGGATTTAATGCCAATCTCTGCGAAACCATGGCCGCGCTCACCGAAGTGCTTGCCGGCCTTAAATCAGAATATTCCATGCTCTGGTCTCCGGAATTTCAGGTTGCCGACGATTTACGTGATGCCCAGCCCGTGAGTGTTGATCCCGGAGAATTTCGCCTGTTCTTTGAATCCGCCGCCAAATCCCTCCGCAAGGTTAAGGAATCCCAGGAAACCACCATCACTGGACCCATTGTGCAACTTCGCGCGGATCTGGATGAAGACGGCGGCGAAAACCTGTTCGATGGTCGAAAAATTACCATCAAGTGGGACATCGGCACAGGCCGCCGTATCAGCATCCGAGCCGCCCTTAGCGACGAGGATTACAAACTTGCCTGCGATGCCCATAAGGATAACCGAATGATCGCAATCACCGGCAGACCTGAAAAACTCGGAAAATCGTGGGACCTCACAAGCCCTAAGAACTTTCGCGTTCTACCAACCGACGGATAACCCCCATGACCAACGCCACCTCTCATCTTTTTCCTGACATGCCGGGACTTACCGATACCGCCAACGGCAGTGCGCCCAAAAAACCTGCGCGTAAATCCGCCGCTGCTGATAATTCCAATCTCCCGCCCAACCTGGCCCAGCCGGTGCCGGTAAAAGTTCCTGATTTTTCCGACCCCAATCGTCCTAAAACATGTTTGGAAGTTGACTTTCCCATCCTTCCAATCAATGCCCTTTCCGCCTTGGAAGGCAACGCCGGCAAACCGATCTATCAGATGAGCAAATGGTGGGCACGTCGCCGATCCTGCATTTTCCGCGCTCTTCTCATCGCCGCCGCCATGGAAGCACCGGTGAAAAAACACCCGGACGGTCAACCCATCCTCGGCCCTGACGGCAAACCCGTTGTCGATGAAGATGCTGCCGCCGCCGCCGTCTGGAATGTCTATTACGCCAATCATCAGGCCGCCGGAAATTTCAAACATCTCTCCGTGCTTGATCCCTTCATGGGTGGTGGCACGACGTTGGTGGAAGGATCACGCCTGGGCTTCAAAGTCAGCGGTGTGGACCTTAATCCGGTGGCATGGTTTATCGTCAAAAATGAATTGGCCTGCACCGATCCCGCCGAGGTCAAAGCCTTTTTTCACCAAATTGAGGCCGAAGTTAAACCGCAAATCCAACCCTTCTACGTCACCGATGGTGTTGGCGGAAAAAAGGGAACCTGGTTCAAAGTCGCCGCCGACGGCAGCCGCGAAGCCATGCCCACCGATTTTGACCCCTGCAGTCTGCCGCCCGAGCACCGCAAACCCTACCAATATGAAGGCCCGGAAATTATTTACACCTTCTGGGCCAAGCATGGCCCCTGCATCAAGCCCGGCTGTGGCCACCGCACGCCGATTTTCCGTTCCCCGGTTGTCGCCATCAAAAAACTCGGCGTGAAATACATTCCCTGCACCTGCAAAAATAAAAACTGCGGCCTCAATTTTCACGCCGAACTCGGCGACGCCCGCATCGCCCCGGATGCTCAACATGTCGTTTTGGAAAATGAATTTCCCTATACCGTTCTTTCCCCCGAATTCACCAAGCGCCTGATGGAATATGGCCAGGGCAGCAAAACTGACAAGGAATTTCGCATCCGGGAACTCTCGGATTTGGTGGAAAAGGAACCGGGCTTTCATTGCCCGCGCTGCCGCACCTGGTCCGGCCAAAGCATTCGTGATGTTCTGACCTTGCATCGCAATGCCGCCCGCTCTGCTGATATGGATAAAAAGCACCTCGGTATCCTGCCGGAGCGCAACGGCAAAAAGCCGGTCTATTGCACGCTGCTGATTGATCCCGCATGGCTTGCAGGCAGTCCCGGCGTAGCCGAGGACGGCACCGAACTCGGCGGCTACATTGACGCGCCCGTGGAGGCCACCGAAAAGTGGTACCGCGAACGCTTGAAAAATTTGCGACTCATCGAAGCGCGCGGGACGGTCGGCGAAGCATCGGCCGAGGAAGGCCAGAGCCAAACACTACCTGAAACGATCGCCCTTCCGTCCGGCAAAATCCTTCACACGTCGTTTGGTACCATGCCAGCCGACGGCGAATTCGTCTGCCAGGCGTGCGGGCAGCGAAATGCCGCTCTTGCCGCCGCAGAAGCTACCGGGAAAGTGTTGCCTGAATTTCCCTACGCCATCCAGGCTTACGAGCCGGACCGTGATGACGGCCAGCGACCCTATGGCGGGCGTTTTTTTCGGGCACCCACCGAAAGCGACATACAAAAGGTTCTTGAGGCATGTAGGGACTGGGCCACCCAAGGTTCTACGACACTTTCCGGCTTCTGGCCGACTTCCGGAATTCCATACGGGAACAGGACGCATGTCCGTGATCCCATCTTTCGGCATGGATACACCCATTGGTCGCGTATGTTCAACGCTCGCCAGCTCTTTGGCCTGGCCACGCTTAACCGCGCGATCCAGGCACTAGTAGTGTGATTCCAAAATAACATATCAATAGTTATGGGGGCGTAACCGTGTCGAGTCGATACTTCCACCGG
>DAHVEJ010000121.1 GCA_027313145.1 Phycisphaerales bacterium
CCGTCCCAATTGCTACCGGCTGGAACGATTACTTTGCCGGGCGGGTATTTCCCCGCTGAAAACTAACGCCTTATCACGGCGCACCATTATTCTCTGATAAATACTGCAATGGAAGCCCTTGCGCTTGACAGAAAAGGTACATCTGGTACGGTCAGGGTCGGAAAATCGTGCTCCTGGCCCCGGCCATCCGCTGTTACCGTGCGTTGGAATCGCAACGCGCTAGAAACTTGGACGGGATCCGCGTAAAATGGTGTCGCTTTTGTGGTCGCTTGTTGAAGAGATTGTAATCGATGGCTGAATCGGAAACTCCTGAAAATAATATTATAGAAGGTCCGGGCAAGGGCCAAGCTTATTTCACGCGCGCCCATACGGTGGCGGATACGGGAAATTATGATTACGCCATAGACATGTTCATACAAGGCTTATTACGTGAACCGACCAATATGGCGGAGCACGAAGCCTTGAGGGATATTGCGCTACGGCGAAAGATTAAAGGCGGCAAGGCGGGCGGCGGCCTGGGTGGCTTGCTGGGAAGCAAAAGCTACTTCAAAGGAAAGTCTCCGAAAGAATTGATGCTCAACGCCGAATACGCGCTGGCGAAAGACCCGGGCAATATCAATCAAATGATGATCATGCTGCGGCAGGCCGCGGCGGCCGGTTACAGGGACATGGTGCTCTGGTTCGGGCCGTTTGTCATGCAGGCCAATCGCACCCAGAAAAAAGCTGACTCGAAGTTGTATCTTGAACTGGCCGACTTATATGAAAGCTTGGGCGAATTCGCCAAAGCCGGTGAAGCCGTCCATGCGGCTCTCGAATTATCGCCGGCCGATCCGGAATTAACGGCCCGCGTCAAAGAGCTTGGTACCCGCGAAACCCTGAAAAAGGGTAAATATGAATCCGTGCCGGATTTCAAAGAATCTCTGCGCGATCAGGAAATGACCCAGGACCTGTTGCAAAAGGAAAATTTAACTAGAACGGAAGACTATAAACTCAAAGTCATCCGGGAAAGCCAGGAAGCCTGGGAGAAGGATCCAACCGACCCGCAATTGCTGGCCAAATATGTCAAAGCTCTGGTAGATGGAGAATCTCCGGAGAGTGAGAAAACCGCCATGGAGGTATTGGAAAAAGCTTACGCCCAGACCAAAATTTATCGTTACAAAGTGACAATCGGTGATATACGAATTAAACAACTCCGGCGGCAACACCGGGCGCTGGTGGACAAGGTTCGGGCCAATCCGGATGATCAGGAGCTTGCCCGGGAATTGGCGGAATTCGATCAGGAGCGACTGAAATTTGAATTAGAGGAATATGAAGATCGGGTGAAAAATTACCCGTCTGATTTACAGGTGCTTTTTGAATATGGCTATCGCCTCTTTCGGTCGCAACGCTTTGAAGAGGCCATCGGCGTTTTACAGCATGCCCAGAATAATCCACGGTGCCGCACCGACGCGCTGCATCTGCTGGGGCGTTCGTTCCTTGAGCAGTCGATGAATCAGGAAGCGGTGGAAACGCTGCGGCGGTCTGTGGAAAGTTATGAACTTAATGAATCGGGAGATACCAAGAGTAAGGAAATCAATTATTGGCTTGCCCGGGCCTTAGAGGCCTGCGGGCAGTTCGATGAGGCGGAAAAGACATATAGCCGCATCGCGCAGTGGGATATTGCATTCCGCGACGCCCGGCAGCGGCTTGCGGAACTGCGGAAAAAGCGGACCTGATTCCACTTCTCACAGGATTTCCCTGGTCTTGCCCAGTGCTGTCCAGCCTGACAATCAGGATTGACAGCGTACCAGCCGGTTGCTGCGGAATGTATCATCCATGAGGAGCCACGGGGCAAACCATGATTCCACTGATTCAGGCATTATTGATCCGCTTTACCTACGTTGCACTGGCGATGCTTCTGATCGCCGCCGGCTGCGGTGTGCCGATTCCAGAAGATGTGCCCCTGATTTTTTCCGGTTATCTATGCAATCCCCGGCAAAGTCCCCTGGCGAATATCGCCGCCGGTACAACCACCGCGCACCACGTCATGATTGCCACACCAGGGCGGGTGCCCAGCCTTGAAATAATGATGCTTTTTGGCATGGCCGGTTTGCTGGTGGGAGACAGTATTTTGTATTTTGTCGGACAGCGCGGGATTGATGCCGATAATTTTCTCGCACGCCATATTCGCAAAGTCATGCACTCCAAGCGCCGTGAACGCGTGGAAAAGTATTTCCGCAAGCATGGAAATTTAACGTTGTTTATTGGAAGGTTTGTACCCGGCGTGCGGGCGCTGATCTTTGCTCTTTGCGGCGTTTCACGCATGCCTTATTGGCGCTTTCTGGTGGTGGACGGCATGGCGGGGTTAATAAGCGTGCCGACGCTGATCTATCTGGGATACTGGCAAGCGGCACGCATTAACTGGCTTTTCAGGGAAGTCACGAAGGTCAAACACTTTATTTATATTGGCGCGGGAATTGCGTTGGTGCTGGCGGTAGTTATTTTTCTAATCCACCGTCGGCAGCAACAGCAAAAATCTGGAAACATTCCGCCAAAATAAAGTCCCACGCCAAAGGCCGCCCGGCAAATTTCGGCTCATATCCGCTCAAGGGAGGAAAAGATCAGCTTGATCTGGATCCTTGGTCTGGGTTTGATTCATCATATCGCGAGCTTCGTTAACCAGTTCCCCCAAGTCTCGGAATTCCCGGTAGACTGAGGCGAAACGAACATAGGCAATCGGATCCGTTTGCCGCAGAAAATGCATGACTTGTTCACCAATATATGAACTCGGGGCCTCACGCTGATACTTCTGAACGACGTTCTCTTCTACCGCGTCGACAATGCGCGCGATGACTTCCGCCGACACCGGCCGCTTGTAGCAGGCTTTTTGAATGCCGGCAAAAATGAGATTGCGATCAAACGGAACCCGCGAGCCGTCTTTCTTGACCACGGTCAAACGCACAACTTCCTCGATGCGTTCATACGTTGTAAATCGCCGGTTGCAATGCTCACATTCACGGCGCCTGCGGATGGACTGCCCCCCCTCAACCGGACGTGAATCCAGCACATGATCTTGATCAACCGTATGACAAAAAGGACAGCGCACGCAGAACTTCCAAGAACAATCCGAGCACAAATAGAGTAGTCGGCTTGCTCTGGAGCGTCAATCGTATTGCCACAGGCAATGAATCATTCAGACACAGCCCACCGCCGCCTTGCGGCCCGTTGACCACACTTACGGCTGCTTCATCTGGGCGTAATAATCCTGGATGGGCTTGACCGTCCATTGCCCTTGCTTGAGACTCACAATCGCATCGGCGGCGGCTTCCGCTCCGGTAATTGTGGTGATAATCGGAATTCGGTTCAGCACCGCGGCGGATCGGATGCGGCCTTCGTCCGTGGTGGGGCCTTTGTGCGTAGGGGTGTTAATCAACAATTGCACCTGCTGGTTTTTAATGGCGTCAATGATGTTGGGACGGCCTTCCTGGATTTTATTTATTTTCCGGCACGGCACGCCCGCGTCATTTAGCGCAGCGCATGTACCGCTTGTGGAAATAAGTTCAAAACCGGCCTGGGCAATTTTCCGGGCTGATTCGATGATCGCCTTTTTATCTCCGTCGCGCACGGAAATATAAACGGTTCCGGACATCGGCAGACTTCCGCCGGCGGCCATTTGCGATTTGGCATACGCCACCGGGAAGTTGGAATCAATGCCCATGACCTCGCCGGTGGAGCGCATTTCCGGGCCTAAAATAACATCCACGCCGGGGAACTTGCTGAACGGAAACACGCTTTCCTTCACCGCGACGTGATGCTTGGGAATGATTTCTTCAGTGACACCCAATTCCGGCAACGTTTTACCACACATAACTTTCGCCGCAATTTTTGCCCACGCCACTCCCGTGGCTTTGCTGACAAACGGCACCGTGCGGCTGGCGCGTGGATTCACTTCCAGTACATAGACTTCATTATCTTTAATCGCGAACTGCACATTCATTAGCCCGCGCACGGCCAGGGCCTTGGCCAGCGCCAGCGTATTATCATGAATGCGCGCCACAATTTCCGCCGGCAGACTGAACGGCGGCAGAGAACACGCGGAATCACCGGAATGAATCCCCGCTTCTTCAATGTGCTCCATCACACCAATGACCAGATAGTTGCTTCCGTCACCCAAAGCGTCAACATCCACTTCCGTGGCATCGCCCAGGAAGCGGTCAATAAGGATCGGATGTTCGTCCGCCACTTCCACGGCATGGCGAATGTAATAATCCAACTGTGTTTCATCGGAAACAATTTCCATGGCCCGGCCGCCCAGAACAAACGACGGACGCACCAGTACCGGATAGCCAATTTCCGCGGCCACCTTGCGGGCCTGCTCGGCACTGCGGGCAATACCGCCCGGCGGCTGTTTGAGGCCCAGAGATTTTATCAGGCGATTAAATTTATCCCGGTCTTCCGCGGCTTCAATGGACTCCACCGCCGTGCCGATAATCGGCACACCCGCATCTTTAAGCCCGCGGGCCAGATTCAGCGGAGTTTGGCCGCCAAATTGTACAATCACCCCCTGCACCAACCCCCCGGGCTGGCTTAACGGACGGCCATTAAGGCGTTCCACGATGTTCAGCACATCCTCATGCGTGAGGGGTTCAAAGAACAGGAGATTGGACGTGTCGTAGTCCGTGCTGACGGTTTCCGGATTGGAATTGATCATCACGCTTTCAAGGTCCAACTCCCGACATGCAAATGCGGCCTGCACGCAGCAGTAATCAAATTCGATTCCCTGCCCGATGCGATTGGGGCCGCCCCCTAAAATAATAATTTTCTTGCGATCGGTAACGCGCACCTCATCATCCACCTGCTGCATGGAACGGCCGTTTTCCAGCCGGGTGATCGGACTTTCATAGGTGGAATAATAGTACGGCGTGGCCGCTTCAAATTCCGCCGCGCAGGTATCCACAAGTTTATAGACCGGCTCTATGGTCAGACGCTTGCGGATGCCCCGGACTTCCGAAGGCTGCAAGGACCAAACCGTGCCTAACTGAACATCGGAATATCCCATTTCCTTGCCGCGGCGCAATAGCGCGGCAAAACGCTGCCGATCTTCATGGGAAATCTTACCCGCCATGAAGGCGGCGGCCTGCGGACGCATCTGAAACAACTCGTCTTCAAACTCCACGAGTTCCTTCATCTGCGACAGAAACCAGGGGTCAATATGAGTCAGTTCATGCACCCGTTCAAGCGTGTAACCCATTTTAAAAGCGTAGCGGATGTAATAGAGCCGGCCCTGCGAGGGAATTGATAGTTTACGAATTAACCGGTCTTCCGGAATCGGCCAGACTTGCGCCGCTTGTTCCAGTGCCGCCATGCGGGTTACAAAAGCCCCGCGATCTCCCAGGCTTGATGACACAGAGGAAGGCTGGGTATCAAGTTCCAATACCTGCCTTCGCCACCATTTATCAATACGGTCCAACCCCAGGCCAAACCGTTTGACTTCCATGGACCGAATGCCTTTTTGCAACGCTTCTTTAAAAGTCCGGCCGATGCTCATGGCCTCGCCGACGCTCTTCATCTGGGTTGTAAGCGTTTCGTCCGCATCCGGAAATTTTTCAAATGTCCAACGCGGAATTTTCACGACCACATAATCGATCGACGGTTCAAAACACGCCACGGTTCGGCGGGTGATGTCATTGGGCAACTCATCAAGCGTGTAACCCACCGCGAGCTTGGCCGCGATACGGGCGATGGGAAACCCGGTGGCTTTGCTGGCCAAGGCGCTGGAGCGCGATACCCGCGGATTCATTTCCACCACCACCATATCCCCATTGGCGGGGTTGATGGCAAATTGAATATTGGATCCGCCGGTTTCCACGCCAATGGCCCGGATAACCGCAATGGCCCCGTCACGCATACGTTGATATTCTTTGTCAGTGAGGGTTTGGGTCGGGGCGACCGTGATGGAATCTCCGGTGTGCACGCCCATGGGATCAAAATTTTCAATGCCGCAGACAATCACCACGTTATCGGCTTTGTCACGCATGACTTCCAGTTCATATTCCTTCCAGCCGATCAGCGATTGATCAATCTGGATTTCATTAATCATCGATGCGTCAATACCGCGCTGGGCGATGTTTTCAAATTCTTCCATGTTCCAGGCGACACCGGACCCGGTTCCGCCGAGGGTAAATGACGCCCGGATAATACATGGTAAACCCACCTGCTGGGCCACCTGCTTGGCTTGTTCCATGTTGTACGCCAGGCCGCTGCGGGGGCATTGCAAACCGATGGATTCCATGATCGCTTTAAACTTGCGACGATCTTCCCCGCGATGAATCGCTTCACGGGTGGCACCGATCATCTGCACGCCGAATTTTTTCAGAATTCCCGCATCTTCCAGTGCC
This sequence comes from Phycisphaerales bacterium, assembly GCA_027313145.1. GTDB lineage: Bacteria > Planctomycetota > Phycisphaerae > WQYP01 > WQYP01 > JAMDCX01. The sequence continues at coordinate 6,378 of DAHVEJ010000121.1, forward strand.
ACCGACAAATTCAGGCCCGTCTGCCCGCCCAGCGTGGGCAACAGGGCGTCAGGACGTTCAATTTCAATTATTTTTGTGATCGCTTCAACCGTCAGCGGTTCAATATATGTGCGGTGGGCCATATCCGGATCGGTCATAATAGTGGCCGGATTGGAGTTTACCAGAATCACGCGGTAGCCCTCTTCTTTGAGAGCTTTGCACGCCTGCGTACCGGAATAATCAAATTCACACCCCTGTCCGATGACAATGGGGCCGGAGCCGATGATCAGGATACTGTTTAGGTCCGTTCGTTTGGGCATGGGTCAACAACCTTTTACACCAGGGTCGGGGAAAAAACTTGTAAGTTTGTATCAGAAATCGCGCCATCGCGAAAGTGCCCGCGGCTATTTTGCCTGGGGAGATTTTTCTCGAGCGCGGCGTTCCATCGCGGCGCAAAAATAATTCCGGAATGTCGGCAGGCCCGCCTGCGTCCAGGCGCCTTGGATTTTTTCCACCAGAGCGGCGTTATTTTTTCGCAGTTCACTTAAAAACCTAGCATCCGGCGACGTTTCAGGTGCCATCAGATGCGTGTCATGGGCATCCGCCAGCAGCAAATAACCGGTCCCATCCGGAGATTCTTCCACGTTTAACTTCATGTGTGGATAGGCCACCTGACCCAATCGCAGGCGATAAACCGCTCGCCCATCTTTCTCCGCCGGTTCAAACCATTCAGGTTTGATAGGATCAGAATCCGCGGAAGCTAAAATCGGTGCAATTCGCGACTCAACGACATCGGGAATTTTCCCAGATCCGTACGCCAGGGGTAGATAAATCTCAATTGCTTTTTTAACAATATGTACCTGGGGCAGGGGCGGATGTTCAATATCAGTCATAACCAGCGCCTGATCGGTTTTCCCCGATCGTCCTCGTTTCCCAATACTCTCAAATCCATCTTACACGAAATCACATTCTAATGCCCGCCCCGCCCTCAAAGCTCCGCTTGCCGGGTGTGGCAATTTTTCCCGGGGGGGGCAATTTTGTTGCTTAATGGGTGGGATCGCGCCGATGATATCCGGAATTGTCGGCTGCGGCGGGCACACTTTCCGCGACGCGGCGGCACATTAAATGTGCCGGCTAGCATCACGGATGAGGTCGCCCGGAAAAATTGCCACGCTCCGCTTGCCGGCGCGCAGGAACCTGCTGATTCATCCAATGGATTCACCCGGCGTTGGAATTTGCGGGCGTTACGCCATAGAATCCTGCGTGCGGCGGTTCAGAGGCCAATGGGGTGTTCTGAGACGGCGGATTTGTCTTGATGCGGAGACTGCATGCGGCGCGTTGTCATTACTGGAGTTGGAGCGGTTTCTCCGCATGGTTTAACCAGCGCGGATTTGTGGCGCGGCCTCACCGAGATGCGCTCATCAATTGCGCCGCTTTCAGCGTTTGATCCAGCAACATTTCCCAGCCGCATTGCGGGGCAGGTACCGGCTTTTAAAACCTTGGACTATGTGCCCAAGAGCTACCGCAAAGCCACCAAGATTATGGCCCGCGATATTGAACTGGCCGTGCTGGCAGCGGATGGTGCCGTCCGCGATGCCCATCTGGCGACGCGCGGCGTCATGGAAAGCTTCGGCGGCAAAAAGCCCGATGACAGTTGGTTTGAAGTTGATTCCCGACGCATCGGCTGCAATATTGGTGCGGGGTTGATTTGTGCTGATCTCAATGAATTAACCTCAGCGATGGCCCCGGCTAAGGGGGATGACGGCAGTTTGAGTCTGCGGAAATGGGGAAAATCTGATGACCCGAGCAAACCCAGTGGAATGGACCTTCTGACCCCCCTGTGGCTGCTGAAGTATCTGCCCAATATGTTGGCCTGTCATGTCAGCATTATTCATGACACGCAGGGACCGTCGAACACCATTACGTGCCAGCAAGCCTCAGCCGGCCTGGCCCTGGCGGAAGCGTGCCGGACCATACAACGCGGGCAGGCGGATATCGCGCTGGTTGGCGGGTGCGAATCCATGGTTCATCCCATGGGACTTATGCGCTGGACCCTGTTGCACCGCCTGACCACGACCGGCAACGACCAACCGAGCCGGGCGTGCCGCGCCATGGACCAGACCGCCGATGGTACCGTCATCGCTGAAGGCGGCAGCGTGTTGATTATTGAGGAACTCCAGCACGCGCTGGCGCGTGGCGGGAAAATTTATGCTGAAGTTGCGGGCTTGGGGGCAACTTCCAGCGCGCGCGGCATTGGCGGCCCTGACCCGGCCGGTGAAGCCATGGCGGTGGCCATGCGAAAAGCATTAAAAGATGCCGGAACCGACCCGCGCGATGTGCAACTGGTCGTCCCCGCCGGATACGGTATACCCCGCGACGATCAGGCGGAGGCCTCGGCAATTAGCAGCGTATTTGCTTCCCAGCATCCGGAGGTTGTGGCGATTCGGGGCGGTCTGGGCGATGCCGGTGCCGGCTCGCAAGCCTTGGACCTGGCGGCGGCGGCCATGGCCCTGCACTATCAAAGCGTTCCCGGGGCTGTGAATTGCACAACGCCTCTTGCCAGGCTGAATGTTCCGCAACAGACTCATGCCGCAGCGCTAAAGCATGTGCTGGTAAGCACCGGCTCGATTGCGGGACAAAATTCCGCGATAGTTTTGCGGCGCTACGTTTAAACGGTCATCACGCGGCATGAAAATGGGCATGGGCACCTACCTGATACTTTTGGAGCAATGATGAAAAATCGTGTGGTTATTACGGGAATTGGATGGGTTACGCCCCTGGGGCGCACCATTGACGGCGTATGGGCGAAACTGCTGGCGGGTGAAAGCGGCATTGCCCCGACGAAACTTTTTGACGCCCGGTTTTTTCCGACGCAATTTGCCGCCGAGGTAAAAGATTATCAGTTGCCCGAACATTTGAGAACATCCGGCAAGCATGAGGAAATCAGCCGCGCCACCGGATTTGCTCTTGATGCGGCTCATCAGGCTTGGCGCATGGCCGGCCTACCCGTGCCCGGATCACCGGCATCCGCGGCGGTGGATCCATACAGCGTCGGAGTGTATCTGGGCAGTGGAGATGCCGCCTTGGATTTTGACAACTTCACCCGCGCCGCCCTGGGATCATGGGATTCTGAAAAGCGCTCCATGAATATGCCAGAATGGGGCCGCCGGGCACTGGGTTCATTTAATGCCCTGCGGGAAATTGAACAGGAACCGGCCATGCCGATTTCGCATGTAAGCATGGAATTTGACGCGCGCGGCCCGGCCATGAATTGCCTAACCGCATGCGCGGCATCCACACAGGCGCTGGGCGAGGCGGCCGAATTGATCCGCCGGGGCGATGCGGAAGTGATCATCTCCGGCGGCGCGCATTCCATGATTCATCCTTTTGGCGTAACCGGCTTTAACCGCCTGACAGCGCTATCCACATTTAATGAAGATCCCAAACGGTCATGCCGCCCATTTGACGCCACCCGCAGCGGATTTGTCATTGGTGAAGGCAGCGGCGTGCTGATTTTAGAAAGTCTCGACCATGCCACCGCGCGCGGCGCAAAAATTCTGGCGGAGGTTGTGGGATATGGCAGCAGCGCTGATGCGTACCGCGTCACTGATCAACATCCCGAAGGCCGCGGAGCCATTGTGGCCATTGAATCAGCCCTGCGCGATGCGGGCATGCAAACCAGTGATATTGATTACATCAATGCCCACGGCACAGGCACCAAGGAAAATGATTCCACGGAAACCTTCGCGATAAAAGGCGTCTTTAAGGAACACGCGAAAAACGTTCCCATCAGCAGCATCAAAAGCATGATGGGCCACCTGATCGCCGCCGCCGGTGCGGTGGAAGCCATTACCTGCGTGCTGTGCATCCGGGATCAGATGATCCCCCCCACCGCCAATTACAGTGTACCGGACCCCGAGTGTGATCTGGATTATGTGCCCAATAGCGCCCGGAAAACCAAAGTGGATGTAGCCATGTCCAACAGCTTCGGTTTCGGCGGACAAAATGATACGCTGATTCTCCGGAAATTTGTGCCGTAGTGGCCTGTTCCAGCCATCGCCGGGCTAAAAGATTCCGCGTCTGCTAAAGCCCCAGGCGGTCATCGGCTATAATGCCCGGCTTGAAGGAGGCCGGCCGCAATGAAAATGTTATTAACCGGACAAGTGGGGCTTGATCGTCAAGCGTATCTGAATCAGGTGGAAGCCATCGCCCGATCGCATGGCGAATTGCTTAAGGTATTTCATGTGGGCGATATGATGTATCGCGAAGCGCCGGATGTAAAACCCGGGCGCATTCTGGATTTGCCCTTGTCGCGCTTAACAAGCCTGCGGAGGGCGGTGTTTCGGGATATTCTCACGGAGTTGCCCAATTATTCCCATGTGATTATCAATTCCCATGCGACATTCCGTTGGAAGCACGGCCTGTTTGCCGCATTTGATTTTGACCAGTTAGCACAGCTTCAGGCGGATATTTATGTCACATTGCTGGATAATGTTGAATCGGTTCATCAACGCCTGCTGCGGGATGGCAACGTGGATCACAGTCTTAAGGATTTAATGGTCTGGCGCGAAGAAGAAATTCTGGCCACCGAACTGATGGCCCGCGCCAATGCCCAGCATCCCGGCGCATTTTACGTTCTGGCGCGCGGCCGGCACGCCAGCACCGCCTTAACGCTCTTTCGGCTTCTTATGCGTCCGGGCATGCGGAAAGTCTACCCAAGTTTTCCCATGAGCCATGTCATGAACATGCCGGAGATACTCAAAGAAATCCACGCTTTCCGCCACGCGATGTCCGGCAAATTCATCACGTTTGATCCCGGCGATGTGGATGAAAAAATGCTGTATGACGCTGCCGTGGCCGCGGTGGAAGAGGGCAAACAGACGTTGTGCGTGGAAGCTTCCGGCGGCAGCGTACAAGTGCGCGTGCCGGAAATACTGGCCATCGGCAGCGACATCAACGGCCAGATTTACGCCCGGGATTTTATGATGGTGCGCCAAAGCGATATGATCGTATCGTATATACCGGAACTCGCCGACGGGCGTCCCGGTTTATCCAGCGGCGTAGAACGCGAACTCCAGCACGCCTATGACCACGCCCGGGAAGTATATGTAATATGGCGGCCCAAGGCCGGTCCAAGCCCCTTTGTCACCCAAACCGCCACGCAACTTTTTTCCACCGTCGAAGAAGCCCTGGCCTATTTTTCCCACCGCGGCTTGTGCCCCGCGCATAATTTATTTGAAAGCGCGTAAGCCGCTCCCCCCGGCGCACGGCACGATAGAGCAGGCGAAAGTTGAGCAGGTGAACAGTAGAGCATATTAACGCTGCGCTTCAACGAACTGCGAGGGAGAGCATTTGGTATTTGGTATCTGGCATAGACGGGGGCGGCGGGTTAGAATGTCAGCGTCGAATCCATTGTGTGTTGGCGGGCAGCCCATGGTTGCGTTGAACGAACAATTTCACCATCCCGGCGCGCACGGGATAAATTCCGGCACAACCGCTCTCCGGCGGAGGTTACAGGTTACAGGTTACGGGTTACAGCGGGGCGGGGAATCTGCGGATTTGTGCATTCTTCACGGATCACTGATCACTGATCAGAAACGCCGAAGTTCCGATGATTTGTTCATTGATCATTACTCATTGGTCATTGAGCGAAGCGCCGGTGCCAATGAAATCATGTTCTGCGGCTATCCCGATAACAATCGTGTTTCAACGGATATCGGCACGGGCCTAAACGATCCGGGTGCAGGACTATGTTACGTCCGCAATCGCACCTGCAACTCGATTCCTGACACGGTGTTGAGGCAGGAGCCGAAATCCCGACAGGCCACCGGAGTGGCGACTCGGGTGCTGCAACGCGATCCGAACGGCTACGCCGGCGGAATTAATTTGTATGAGTATGCCGACGGACGGGCGGTGGTGGCGGTGGATCCGGAAGGGACACTTTGGGGCCCGGTCGCCTACCTGTGCGGCCACTTGGCCGAGCAAGCCGCGAGGGCGATCGCGGACGCGTTGAAGGCGGCGGTTAACGCCGCGGGCGATCGAAGGAAAATAGACGCTTGTCCGCCGCCTGAATTTGGCGAGGAGATAAAATGCGGAAACACATAGACACGGTGAGTTCGGTCAAGTCCAAGATGTATACGTTGGCGCAGGGTGATAGTAGTGCGGAAGCACGGGGGCGTGATTCCTATGAGGAGGGCAGGCGGATAGCCAACGCTTGGGAGCGGCAAGGTAGGAAATTGCTTGGTCTTGACGACGATGCGGCCGTGCGTGTGGGATTAGCGGCGCGGATACTTTATGAAATTGGGATTGAGTTTCTTCCAGCATTAAATTTTGATCGGCCGGTGCCACTGAACTCCCAGTGGGAGGGTATAGTCGGGTTGGAGAAGCTCTACGCCAAAGGATGCCACCTTCCCGATAAGCTTCGTTCCCTTTTTGGTGATGCCTACGGTGCCGATCTGATCGATATAATTCGCAACGGAGCCCTCGTCTGCGGGAGTCCCGAAATGTCTCGCATGTTTTCAGGGTGCGACGAGATGGCCGCGATTGTTCCACCGCGTCCGTCGGCAGTCGCGCTATTGACGGTGTTATCGGTTACGCGGGAGTGGGGTGAGTATCTACGCAAGCTCACGGAGGGTTTTGCAGGCTTAGCCGAGTGGGTGTCGAGGTGCCCCAGTACTGTCGAACGGATGTGTCGACTGCTCGTGCATGGCTATCTGTTGGCCAGCTCGTTGCTGGAGTGCGTCGTACTGTTCGAATACGCCGCGTGGCGCAACAAACAAGTGGCCAAGAGGCCGCCTGATCGCAAGCCGGACAGGCAACGGAAAACGAAACGGTACAGTGGCCCAAGTGCGCCGTGAAAAGCCGGAGCGTTCCGGTGTGTGTAAGTTCCGCCCCGGCAAGGGTTGTTCCAGTCGGGAAGCTGTCCCAGCGGCGGTGGAAGCAATGAAGCTGTCGGAGCCCGGCAGACCAGTGGCGGCGTGTGGCCGCCTGGCGAATTGGCAGGCCGTAAGGAAATGAACATCGTTAAAGCCCCGAAATATACGATGCGGAGGCCGGCCCTGCCTGGGCTTGGGGAAGAACGCGAAAGCGTGACATTCATCGTTTCAGTGGAAAAGCACGGAAATGACTAGCAATCAGCAAGTACACGGGTTTCCGTTTGCAGCAATGAGCTTGGCCCTCTGCTGGCAGGGTATGATTCATGCACCAAAACAACGTTCACCTTTTTCGAGCAGGTTATGGCCGCACCGAACGAACAATTTCACCATAACGGCGTGCACGGGATAAATTCCGGCACAACCGCCCTCCGGCGGAGGTTACAGGGGACAGGGGTTGGACGAGCATTCAGGAGTTGGGAGTTAGGAGTCCTTTCCACTGATCAAGGAACACTG
>DAHVEJ010000122.1:0-6159 GCA_027313145.1 Phycisphaerales bacterium
CCCCAGTATCCCTCACCGTTGCCGAAGTTGGGGTAAATTTGATTATAGCCCAAATTGCCATACCAAGCAGATCGCATGCCCATGCGAGTTGCCGGCGTCGGCGGACGCAGATTATTCAGGCAAGGATAGTCAATGGTTTCAATGGTCAGGGACGAATTATTTTTCACCTGCGCTGCGAACTTCAAGGCTCCGCCCTTAAGTGTAACGGTGACGGTGAACGTGATGGGCAGTATTCCGGCATGCTGGCTGATCAGGTGTTTCCATTGAATTTCAATGGTGTTAGCGCTGATTTTACGGAGGCGGGCACCATGCTGCATGGAACCGAGAATCCAGTTATCCCGCCGCCCCTTAATGGGCACAAGCATTCGAAATGTGCCGACGAATGCCGAGCGCCGCTGGATATGCCAGTGCGTGGTTTTATATTCCACCCGCGTCAACGCCCCGGTGCGGCTGCTGAAGGAGGCCAGCATGGTGCGATCCTGAAGCACCACCTGCGCGGCGTGGAGCGGCGCGGAAAAGAGGATCGCGGTGAGGAAAATTGCCAAGCCGTATGAGATTTTCACGCAAGAACCGGATAATCCGCTACGCATTAAGTGTCTCCAATAAAAATTCACTTGTTAATCTACTTGTACACGAGGTGAAGGATCAAATCAAAACAAATACAATCCCAATTTCCGTTGCAGCCACGGCATCCGCTTAATTCCGAGAAAGCCTGCACAGCACCGCAGGTGCCCCACGATGCTGTGCAACAGGGCATATTCTGCTAGAAACAAAAGTACAAGCTGGCTCCCTGCTGGATGCGGTACTCCCAATTTTCAAGATTACGTGGATTGCCGGCCAGCACCGGGTTTTCCATATTCTGCCATTCCACATGGCCATCCATGAAACCCTTGTTTCCTCCGGAGGGTACGCCATTCGCCGCCATGTGCGAAGTTCCCGAGATTCTGTAAAAACCGCCTGCGGAATTCCAGAGTCCATTGCCGGCTTGAGCGACAGCATCCACCACCAACGGAATCACCGATGGATTATAATTGGCGTCAATTGTAGCCGGTACCTGCAAGTGAGTCTGGTATGCTGGCGGAACGCCGGGATAGGTCCAAGTATACGCACCATTGACATCTCTTTCACCAAAGAAGGGGAAGGGCTGTGCGGTTATGTATGGTTGAGGCATATAGTATTGATAAACAGGCGTCTCGCCGGTCAGGGCGACCATGCTATGTCCGTAGGCATTGGATTTCGGGATCAGCCAGACGTAGCTGGTCACAGCGTAGTGCAACTGAGAGCCATAGACGATATTCGGATTGGCATTGGCCGGTTGCGGATAGCTCGTTACGCCGTTTGGAAAACCGTTGAACAAGGTTACATCAGCGTTGGCCTTAAGCTGGTTGGCCGGACAATAGAAGCTTTCCATCGAGGCCCCGGATTGCATGATCAGATCGCGCGTGCTGAAATCCAAGTCCCAAGGCCAGTTGGACGGATGTTCCTGGAAGTCCGGCTGCCCCATTTGCCCGTCGCGGATGGAGCCGATCGGCAACCAATCCCTGTAAGTGGCGGCATAAACGGTTAATGCTGTCAAATCATTATGCAGATTTGCCGCACACGTCACCCGCAGTGCGTCACGCCTCGCTTTAGCCAGCGCCGGCAGGAGCAACGCAATTAAAACGGCGATAATGGATATCACCACCAGTAATTCAACCAGCGTGAAGGCCCGCTGGACAGGAGCAGAATTAGACTTGTGCGGAGCGGGGTTGGTAGTGTAGAGCGCTATCGCCCGGCGGCTGCCGACCGCATTTGATCTCTGCGTCATAATCATGATATATCTCCTATAAGAACCAAGATTACGGGTATCCAGCCAATGCGCTAAACACCCGCCAAACGAAATTTCAGGCCCGCGCAATTACGGCCCATTTCCCTACGAAGCAGGCTTCAGCCGCTTCCGCAGCAGCAAGCCCACGCCACCGAGGGTCAGAATGGCCAGAGCCGCTGGCTCCGGTACGGGTGCCGACGGCCCCTGCTGAAAATCGTAGAGAACCTGGCTGCTGTTGAGATCGGTTCCATAAAGCCGGAACCCCAACGTTGTGCCGTCGAATCCCGGATTGGGATACAGCGATCCACCGCCAAGGGTTGGAAGGGAACTTCCGACAATGCTGGCGAGATTCAATGAAGTAAGCTTCGAAGTGCTTGGGAATGTTACTTGAACACTGTTGACCATTTGGCCATTTTCATACAGGTACATGGTATTCGTGCTGGCGTCATAGACCACCGTAACTAAAGTTTTGGCACCAATGGCCGGTGCATAACCATACAGATCCAAATGGTTGACACCGGGAGCGGTAAGGCCCACTTGCAACTGCCCACTTTGGCCGGGAGGATCGGTCATCTTTAATCGGCTTCCCGTGGCGGAACCAAACCAGAAGAGTGTCTGAAAAGTCGGATCACTAAATCCATAACCCTGGTTGTTGGAGACAAACCAATCTTCGAGCGTGAAACTGCTGGTGATACTGCTGACGGTGGAGTTCGGAAGCGCCAAATTGTTCGTTTCGTCGGGCGTTTCGTTGGTGCCGGAATGCGTCACCAAGCCGCCGACTCCAAGCGTCGCATCACCATTGAGCGTACCGGCTCCACTGCCCACCAGATTATTTGCACTTCCATTGCTGAAGTCATAGGCCGCGACCAGACCGGACGATGTTTGTGCAGTAATTGGAGGTGATTGCGCCGGCCCGGTCTGCCAGGCGGAAAGCACTTGGCCTCCGGTCAACGCATTATCGTAGGTGGCAAATTGGGTGGTCGAACCGTTAAGACTCGAATTATTGTAGGGGTTCTGACCGCTTACAACGTCATTGGTGTATTGTGAAAGGTTGAATCCGCCACCAACAACCTCGGTACCCTGCAACGTGCCATCAACATAGATAGACGCTTCACTGTTGGCACTATTGTACGTCAGGGCCAGCATGGTTTCCTGGCCCGGCTGGGCGGCCCGAGCATTTAATTGAACAATTGGGTCCTTAGCAGTGTCGGCATTGTGCATGCCCACCGACATGAACAGATCATTCCCGGCCCGCTGGGCGGCAGCCTTGATGTAACCTTGGCCGCTATGTGTATTGCCGTAAGAAAACGCGAACAGTGACTGGTAGTTCTCGGCCATGTCGGCACGATTGAACCAGTCTTCGATAGTGAAACTGCCGGTGTAACTACTGAAATTCGCGGCCGGCATGGATAAACCAGCGGTAGTGTCTGTACCGTTGGTGAGCATACCGACGCCAGCTTGGGTAATCGCAGTGCCGGTTAATGTCCCAGCAGTGGCGGAACTGGCCGAAGTGCCAGTGTCGGCCACAGTGCCGAGGGCCGCCGTTGAAGGAGCCGTGGCGAAGTTGTAGAAGTGATCCGGTGTGCCGGCCGGTGATGGCGTCGCCGGGCCGGATGGAGACAAATAATATTGCGACAACAGGCTGCCACTAAGATTAGAAACCTGCGTTGACGTCAGAGCATTGCCGGCGTAAACCTGCAGATCCCCGATTACACCGGGAAATACGTCCTGCATGGAGGTTGCCATAACTCCGGTCCCACCTCCGCCCTGCCCCATCGCACCGAGCTGGATCGATGTATTGTTTCGTGGTTGGGTGGCGTAAGGATCGGTTGATCCGACCAAGTTGCCATCCAAATACAGCGATAATTGGCTGCCGGATGCCGTCGCAGCGCCCGTGGCCTGCCAGGTCATCACGCCGACATAGGTTTGTCCGAGATTAAGCGGAGCCGAAAAAATACTGCTGGTGGTGCCATAATTTTTCCCGCCGGATGTGACATCCGTGCTGTTTGCCCCAATACCGGCCATCAACTCCGTGCCCGTGCCTGCTTGGGGGCTCCCATATCCCAAACCAAAGCTTTCCTGCGTTCCCTCACCGCCGATCAGGCCGTCGTTCTCCCAGAAATCGCCGTTGATGTTACTACTGGCAGCCAGAGGATTAAACACCGCTACCAAAGTCATGGCAGTACTGCCGGAAAGCAGCGAAGTGTAATTGGCGCTTCCGATAGTTGAAAAAGCCGACGCTCCCATGGTATCCACGCCGACATTACCATTGGCAAATGTCGTCGTGTCCGTGGTGGGAGCGTAGGAGTAGCCGATCGGTGCATAGGCACTGTCGGCACCGGCGGTATTCGCCCATACGCCGCTGCCGCTACTGTAACTGTTGCCGGTCCACTGGGCCGTCGGGATGTAGGTACCGGCGCTGCAAGGCGTCGATGCAGCGGCAATCGCGCCCGCTGAGACAGCCGCCGCGAGCACAGCGATGCGTCCCGCACTTAAGGGATGGGTGTGGTTAGTGGTTTCCATGATACAACCTCCTCAAAAAGATTACCGGCACCACCGCAAACGCGGCACAAGCGCCACAATTAACTCCCTCCGGGAACCGTTCCCGGCGGTAACAAAACCTGTGATTATCCTTTTCGTGACGCCAGCCGTTGTGAACTGTTCACCGGCATCCTGCATCTGTAATCAAGCATATTCAGATCCAAAGCCGACACAAGGAGATTTTTTGCCAAGTTATTGAGATTTTTCATCATCTTTTGATCCCATTTTTGTGTCGCTTGATCCCCTTGAGCAGAAAAGTCATGGATTGCCGCCGAAACCCGATGCTTTTCCGCCCCGCAAGTGGATCGCAAAATGGGGCGACCGAATTCCACGCAGGATTTCCGGCCGAAATGATGATCATGATTATTCCCCGAACTGTGCTCGCTTGCGGAAGGTGAATCTGTCACGATTTATTGAATCGCCTGCGAAACGCGGCTGGCGTTTCCCCGGTCATATTTTTGAACATGACGTTTAGATATTCGGGATGTTCGATGCCCACCATCGCGGCGACCTTGGCCAGCGGAAACTCAGTATCCAAGAGCAATTGCCGGGCGATATCCAACCGCACTCGCATGATATGGGCTTTGGATGACCGGCCCAGAAATTGCATGAAACGGCGGTCCAGCGTGGCGCGGGACACCACCTGATTATCCGCAGCCAGACGATCCAGCACGTCTTCAACCGTAATGCCTTCGCGGGCGTGCTGGCGGATAAATCGCGCCGCGGCTGACACCACGGGATCGGAAAAGGCCAGCACATCCGTTGAGCGGCGCGTGATCACGCCGAGCGGATCAATTTCCACCAGCCCCGTCGGGCGGGCGGACGGCTTGGACGCTTTCGACGTTACCATCATAGTGTCCAGAATCTCCGCCGCACCGTAGCCAACTTTCTCAGCATTGGGCACCACGCTGCTAAGCGGTGGATCGGCCAACTCACAGAGAACTTCATCATTGTCCACGCCGATCACGGCCACTTCTTCGGGTACAGCAATTTGCCGGCTTCGGCAGGCATTGAGCACCTGCCTGCCACGGATATCGTTGCATGCCATCAGCCCGACCGGTTTGGGCAGCGCCGCCAGCCATTCTTCCAGCCTCTGCTCGTGGAGGATGGCCTGCGTCTCGCGGCGCATAGCGCTGACACCCCGCCCCAAGTCCTCATAGATCGCAGCCTTCAGTCCTCGCCGCTCGATGAGATGAACGAAATGGTCCCGGCGCTGCACGGAGTATTCCACGCCGCCAAAACCACAAAAGCCCAGATTGTGGAATCCCCGCTCCAGAAGATGTTCGATCGCCAGTTCGGTAGCACGGCGGTTGTTGGTGCCGATCACCGGGATATCAGGAAGACGATGCGTTTCGCGCACATCCACCACTGGGACGCCCAGAGCACGCAGACCTTTGAGCATCTCCGGCGTTTCGATGCGAGCGATGATGCCGTCGCTGTGCCGTTTAGTAAGCCATGCAGGCAGACCTTCATCCCAGGTCCATTCTTGATGCAGGATGCACCAGTGGCCGTGGCTGCGCGCATACCGGGCGATGCCGCGCAGTATTCCGCGGCCATAGGCCCGGCCGGATTCGATCAGCAATGCCACCGTCTGCATGGTTCCATCCTGTTGCCAATGACTGAAGTAAAGTGTTCACGCGTTCATTATTCGCACAGGCGATGTCTGATTTTCAAATTCACGAGTTGCGCTATTTTGACCACACCGGTCAGAAAGCTACGCACAGAGTGTTAACCAGAACATCAGCGGGTTCATATTAAGATCATGCCAGACGATTGGCAATGAGATTTTTTGAGAGCTTATTGATATTTTT
>DAHVEJ010000122.1:6169-13638 GCA_027313145.1 Phycisphaerales bacterium
CGCTCCAGTCCTCAGCGCCCCGAAGAGGGCCCAGGGGGTCGTGGGGAAGGCGTTGCCGACACTGTTGACGCCGGATAAGTAATCTCCGCCAAGTAAAAGGAATACCCTCTTATGGCGGGGTCCGCGCCCTAACCAGGGGGCGGATATTAGTAACTTGGAAAGTTCGGCTCATTACCTGTCGCAAAACACTGCAGGTCCGGTCACTAGGCGATCCTGCGATCCGTTGCTCTTTGGCACAAACCTGGCAGGTAGCCTTGAGTCTATTATCATAGCGCACTGGTGTTCCAAATGTATCAACATATTTATATTCGATTATTTCGAAAGCGGCAACCCACGGGATACCGGCAGGAGCGTACCTATGGCCGGTTCAGTGAGCTGTCATGGTGGGAATTGTTACCTGGAATTCGGCACCGCCGCCGTCGCGGTTGCGGGCGGTGATGGTGCCGTGGTGGAGGTGGAGAATAGCGCGGCAGATCGCCAGGCCCAGGCCCAGGCCGGGGCGTCTCGGGGAGGATGGTCCCCGATAGAACTTTTCGAATATTCTTTGCGTGTCGTGAATGGGAAGTCCGGGACCACGGTCCATAACGCGGATAAGTACGGAATCGGGCCGGGCCATAACGGTGATTTCAATGGGGGTGGATGCCGGCGCATGGGTGATAGCATTTTCCAGCAGATTGGATAGAACCTGTTCCAGCAGAACGGGGTCGCCTTGAACTAAAGGCAGCGACTCAGGAATATCAATTTGAAATGTGCGATTCTGGTCATTGTTTCGCCAACGAGCTACAGCGGAAATGATGACCTCTCCGACATCGACACTCATCGTTTGAATCGACGGATTCCCCGATTCCAAGCGGGTCATTTCCAAAAGCTTTTCGATAAGGCCTTCCAGGCGCTGTGATTCCTGGGAGATGGTTGTCAGCAATTCTTCACGGGTTTCGGCGGACATGGATGACCCGGCTTCAAGAATGCTGCTAGCCGAACCCGTGATGGCCGCCAGGGGCGTACGCAGGTCGTGCGATACGGCGGATAAGAGCGTATTTCGGAGCACTTCAAGCTCGGTGCGTTCCCAGGCGCGTTGGGATTCTTCGGAAAGCATCATGCGCTCCAAGGCGACGGCAATCTGAGCGGTGAAGGCTTCAAGCGTGCTTAATTCATCGGGGTGGTTGAAGCGTTGAAGGTCCGATGGAATGATACAAAGGGATCCAAGTGTAGATTTAACACCTCTTAACGGCAGGTAAATAGCTTTGGCCGACGGCAGCGTGGACGTGCCGGCACCCGCTTTTTCTCCATGACGGATGACCCAATCCGCAACTGACAATTCCTTGTTATCAAGCGTTACCTCATTGGAACTGTGGGTCAATACTGGAATGCCGGATGCATCGGGCAGTATCACGGCAGCCGGAGAATTGAAGAACTCGGCGACATGCCCGAGGGAAACCTGCAACACGGCGTTATGATCCCGACAGAGAATTAATTCCCGGCTTAATCGTAAAAGCGATTCGGTGCGCTGCTCACGCGATCGAGAAAGGCGTTCCTGGTTGCGGAGACGGGCGGTAAGCGTGCTGATATAAATGCCCGTGACCAGCATGGCGGCAAACGTGAGTAAATACTGGGTATCGGATATAGCGAACGAATAATAGGGTGGTACCACTGTAAAATCGAACGCCGCGACGCTAAGAACAGCGGTTAAAATGCCGGCAAATCGGCTGTAGCGGGCGGAAATCCAAATCACGCCCAAGAGATAAAACATGATGACATTGATATCCGACAACCCGAGCGTGTGATAAAGAAAAATACCCCACGCAGTATTGAACGTCACAACCACCGCGGCCCAGGCAATTCCCCGCCTGTCCATGTTTTTTTTCCGACTCACAGGGGCCGGCGGATGGCTTTCGGCATCTTCACGGATTAATTCAAGATGAATGTCGCCGCTGCGCATAATCAGGCGGTCCACAAACGATCTCCGCAGTATGCGTCGCCATCCGTGACCGGCAGGTTTTCCCACGATAATGCGAGCCACATGACGACTTTTTGCGTAGGCGATAATCTCCTGATCCGGATGCAAGCCGGAAAGCGTTACCGCTTGGCCGCCGAGTTGCTCGGCCAAAGCAAGTGTGCGTGCCACACGCTGCCGATCAGCTTCGGATAAGCCCAGAGATTTTGCCGTTTCAACATAGACCGCAATCCAGGGAGCTTTCCAGGCGGCGGCCATACGAGCCGCAGTTCTTACGAGATTGGCCGAAAACGGGCTGGGACCGACGCATACTAAAATGCGTTCAGAAACGGCCGCCGTCCGGCCGGCGGCACTCCCCTGCCGCAGGGCATCAATATCCTGGTTAATGCGATCAGCCGTGCGCCGCAGGGCCAATTCCCGAAGGGCCAGGAGATTTCCGATGCTGAAGAAATGTTGCAAGGCGGCGGCGGTGCGATCGGGCGTGTAAATTTTCCCTTCCTGCAAGCGTTCAATGAGCTTTTCCGGAGGCAGGTCCACAAGCTGCACTTCATCGGCAGTTTGAAATACCGAATCCGGCAGCGTTTCACGGACTTTTACGCCAGTGGCCCGTTCCACGATATCGTTGACGGACTCCAAATGCTGAACATTGAGTGTTGTGTATACGTCAATACCAGCAGCCAGAAGTTCGGCTATGTCCTGCCAGCGTTTGGCGTGCCGCATTCCCGGTGCATTGGTGTGGGCCAGTTCGTCCACCAGGATAAGTTCCGGGGCTTTGCTTAAGGCTGCATCAAGATCAAATTCCTTAAGAACAGCTCCGCGGTATTCCACAAGTTTATAAGGAAGAATATCCAGTCCCAGCAGCAACGCTTCGGTTTCCGGGCGGATGTGCGGCTCCGCATAACCGACCAGTACCCGTACGCCATCAATAGCCCGCCGCTGCGCTTCCTCCAGCATCGTATAGGTTTTACCAACACCGGCCGACGCACCGAAAAATATCTTGAGCTTACCACGGCGCAGCGATTCCTCTTGCTTGGTAAGAAGCCGAAGCAGTTCATCAGGATTGGGTCTTTGCGTTTGTTCCATATTATTCACCGATTGAGGCCCAGGCGATTTAAAACTTCCTGGAATTATCATGTGCATGCAGGCCTAACGGCCGCGGGTTTCCACCGCGCTGCGCGAAGCGACAAAGCAATTTTACCGAGGCCCCTGGCTTGCCGCGCGTTGGATAGATGATAATCGATCCAATGCTAAATTAAGCTCCAGCACATTGACTCTTGGCGCGCCGAGAACCCCGAAATCACGTCCCTGGCAGAAATGTTCCACAAGTTTTTTTACGACCGAAACCGCTAAGCCGCGGGCCGCCGCTACGCGCTGTACCTGGTAAAATGCGGCCGCCGGGCTGATGTCCGGATCCAACCCGCTGGCGCTGGAGGTTACCAGATCCACGGGAACAGATCCTTTTTCCGTGGGATCAGCGGCGCGAAGGCGTTTGATCCGACGTTGTACCGAAGCGAACAGCTTTGGGTTCGTCGGGCCTGTATTGGAACCTGATCCGCAATCCCCCAACGGGCCGTTGTAGGCGGTATAAGGCACCGGTGAAGTGGCAGAGGGCCGAGGCCAAAAGTATTTTGGATCGGAAAAGTATTGGCCTATCAGGCGTGATCCGACAGGTTTTCCGGCACTATTTGTCAACACGCTGCCCTTGGCCTGCCACGGAAATACCACTGCGGCAATTCCAGTAACAAGCAAGGGATACGCCAAACCGGTGACGGCGGACAAGATTACAAACACTGCTATTGCCGGACGACATTGGGACCACATTATTTAAATCCTTTCGAACAGGGTTACTTACGCCAAGTGCAGAGCCACGAGAGCCATGTTAATAAGTTTAATTCCGATGAACGGCACGATAAGTCCTCCGACGCCGTAAAGCAGAATATTCTGCAACAGCAGCTTTCCGGCGGGCATGGGGCGATATTTTACACCGCGCAGTGCCAGCGGAATCAGCACAATGATAATCAGCGCGTTGAAAATCACGGCGGACATTATGGCGCTTCCCGGTGTGGCCAGGTGCATGATATTCAACCGCCCCATCGCGGGGTAAATGCCCACAAATATTGCCGGGATGATAGCAAAATATTTACTGACATCATTGGCAATGGAGAACGTGGTTAATGAACCGCGCGTCATCAAAAGTTGTTTGCCGCTTTCAATAACCTCAATGAGTTTGGTGGGGTTGGAATCAAGATCTACCATGTTGCCGGCTTCTTTGGCGGCCTGCGTGCCGGAGTTCATGGCCACCGCCACGTCTGCCTGAGCCAAGGCGGGAGCATCATTGGTGCCATCCCCGGTCATCGCGACCAGCCGCCCGCCCTGCTGATATTCGCGGATGAGCTTTAATTTTGTTTCCGGCGTGGCCTGGGCAAGAAAATCATCCACGCCCGCCTCAGCGGCGATGGCGGCGGCGGTAAGAGGATTATCGCCCGTAATCATTACCGTTTTGATGCCCATGCGGCGGAGCTGCGCGAAACGCTCTTTGATGCCGCCCTTGACAATATCTTTAAGTTCAATAACGCCTAACACCTTGGGGCCATCCGCAACAGCCAGAGGTGTTCCACCACGGCGGGATATTTCGTCCACCGCGGTCTTAACCGATGCTCCCATTTCGCCGCCAAGTTCGGTCACATACGCTTCAATGGCTTGAGCAGCTCCCTTGCGGATTTTTCTCCCGTCGAAATCCACACCACTCATGCGGGTTTGGGCGGTAAAGGGTATAAACTCGGCGTGGAGGGAACCTAATTCTCTGCCACGCAACTTGTAGCGTTCCTTGGCCAGCACCACAATGCTGCGGCCCTCCGGCGTTTCATCCGCCAGAGAAGATAGTTGCGCTGCGTCGGCGAGTTGTTCAACCGTTACACCCTTAGCCGGGATGAAACTTACCGCCTGACGGTTGCCAAGCGTAATGGTTCCGGTTTTATCTAACAGCAACACATCCACATTGCCCGCGGCTTCCACCGCGCGGCCGGAAGTGGCAATGACATTTTTTTGAATCATGCGGTCCATGCCCGCAATGCCAATGGCGGATAACAGGCCGCCGATGGTCGTCGGGATCAAACAGATCAAAAGTGCAACCAGCACCGTGAGGGTGACGGGAGCGCCGTGGCCGGCGGCGTTCACCGCGTAAATGGAAAACGGCAGGAGCGTGGCCGTGGCCAACAGAAAGATAATTGTCAGTTTGGCCAGGAGAATATTCAATGCGATTTCATTGGGCGTTTTCTGGCGTTTAGCCCCTTCCACCATGGCTATCATGCGATCCAGAAATGTTTCTCCGGGATTGCAGGCCACGCGAATAATCAGCCAATCGGAAAGCACACGCGTTCCACCGGTAACACTGGACCGATCACCGCCGGATTCCCGGATGACCGGGGCTGATTCGCCGGTTATGGCCGACTCGTCCACGGATGCTACGCCCTCAATGACTTCACCGTCGGCGGGAATTAAATCACCAGCTTCCGCCAAGATGATGTCCTCTTTTCGCAAAGTGGTGGCGGAGACGGTTTGAACCGGGGCATCGCGGCGGGCTTCGGTCAGCTTTTTAGCGGGGGTATCGCGCCGGGCGCGGCGAAGCGTATCCGCCTGGGCCTTTCCGCGCCCTTCGGCCATGGCTTCGGCAAAATTGGCGAAGAGCACAGTGAACCAGAGCCACAGGCTGACCCCAAGAATAAATCCGGGCGCGGCTTCACCATGCCCCAAGAGCGCCTGGATAAATAAGGCGCTGGTTAACATACTGCCGATGTAGACAACAAACATGACGGGATTGCGCACCTGGATTCGCGGGTCGAGCTTTTTAAAGGACTCAAGAACAGCGCGCCGCGCAATGGCACCGTTGAAAAGAGAATTTGATTTCGCTGCCATGATTATTGCAACTCCAATTTGTGTTTATGATCAAAGGAATACCGGCACGTCAATGCCAAAGATGCAAAGATTCAACTATCGGGCCTAAGGCCAAGGCGGGCAGGAACGTCAAAGCGCCAATAAGCACCACCGTGGCGACCAGCCACGCGGTAAACAGGGCGTCATGCGTTGGAAGCGTTCCGCTGGAAACAGGTATCTGCTTTTTTTTCGCCAGGGAGCCTGCTAACGCCAGCGTCGGCACAATTAGAAAATAGCGTGATACCCACATAAGAAGGCCGCCGGCGATGTTGTAGAATGGCGTATTGGTGCCCAGGCCAGCGAAGGCGCTGCCGTTGTTATTCCCTACGGAACTTGCCCAGTAGAGAATTTCTGAAAAGCCGTGGGCACCGGGGTTCTCTATGGCACTTGTGCCCATGACAGTGACGCAAGCGATGGCTGCGGTCACCAGCACCAGCGCCGGCGGAACCAGCACGCAAATCGTCGCCATTTTCATTTCAAAGGCTTCAATTTTCTTGCCCAGATATTCCGGCGTGCGGCCCACCATCAGCCCGGCGATGAAGACTGCCACAATGACAAACATCAACATGCCGTACAGGCCCGACCCCACACCGCCAAAAATCACTTCGCCCAGTTCCATCAGCCACATCGGCACTAATCCGCCCAGCGGCGTATACGAATCGTGCATGGAGTTCACTGAGCCATTGGAAGCGGCGGTGGTGACGGTGGCCCAAATGGCGGAATCGGTAACGCCGAAACGCGTTTCCTTTCCTTCCATATTGCCGCCGGACATCAGGGCAGACGGACTTTGATTCACCCCCAGAGCCGCCAATTTTGGATTCCCGGCATGTTCGGCCCAAACACAGCCGACCATCAGGGGCACGAATATAATCAACATAGCCGCAAAGATCGCCCAGCCCTGGCGCGTGTCCCCCACCATGCGGCCAAAGGTGTAACACAGTGATGCAGGAATCAGCAATATCGCCAGAACTTCCAGAAAATTACTTAAAGGGTTGGGATTTTCAAATGGATGGGCGGAATTTACGCCAAAGAATCCGCCGCCGTTGGTGCCCAGTTGTTTGATTGCAATTTGGGAGGCCGCCGGACCTAAGGGCAATTCCTGGTGTTTAACCCATATGGTCTTATTACTCGTTTTGCCCCCTGCGCTGGTGGTGGATTGCACGTAGCTGACCGGCTGAAGCAGCGGAACTTTCTTATAGGGTGAAAACGTCTGCACCACGCCCTGCGAAACCAGAAGCAGGGCCAGCACAAACGACAGCGGCAGAAGAATATAAAGCGTACTGCGCACCAGATCGATCCAGAAATTTCCGATGTTGTCCGTCTGCTTGCTGCGGATACCGCGGATCAGCGCCACCAGCACCGCCATGCCGGTGGCCGCTGAGACAAAATTTTGCACAGTCAGGGCCAACATCTGCGTCAGGTAGCTCATCGTGGTTTCGCCGTTGTAGCTCTGCCAGTTGGTATTGCTGATAAAGCTGATCGCGGTGTTCCACGCCAAGTCCGGTGATACGGCACCAAGATGTTCCGGATTCAAGGGTAAGAATCCCTGCAAACGCTGCAGCGCATAAACCACCACCCCGCC
>DAHVEJ010000123.1 GCA_027313145.1 Phycisphaerales bacterium
CGCATGAATTTGCACCGCCGCCAATTTGTATGCGCCGTCGAGATAATAATTGGTTTCCGGACTAAGCTTTCCGGCAATCGGCTTATTCCACTGTGCGGCGGCAAACCGCATGCCGAGTTTCAGGTAGGGCTTCAGACCGGTCTGCTGGTAGATTTCCAGCGGTAAAACGCCAAAGACACTGTTGTCCACATTCACCGGAGGCGGAATATATTTGCGTCCCCGCCGCGTCAGTACAACCGCATAGCGCTTAACCACCGCCGCCAGCAGATGCTTATCACCGATACTGCCCGAAAATTGCGCCGCCGCATACCCCGCGCAGCTTTCCATATACGAAAAGCCGTGAGCCATGGCGAAATGTTTGCGCGCCAGCAGGTTCCGCACCAGATTTATTCCCACGGCACGGGGGGCATCCCCCTTGGGCCAGGGTCCCCAGTTGATTCCTGCCGTCGCCGCGCGGGATGTTAGGGCTGTCCCGGATAATACAAGTAGGGAAAAAAACAGAAAAAGCTGATAGTATCGCCGTATCATAATTACGCCATTCCAAAAAGCGGTAAAAACAACAAAAGTCGGCAAACAAGCGGTGGCTTGCCGCTCTGTATCAGGTCATCTTTTTGGCATGATAACACCATTGCTGCGATGCGCCCATAAGTCGGTGCCTTGCGCTACACGGGTACTGCGGCGGTGTTGCGGCGGTTTGCCGCAAACCTCCGGAAGGCGTACAATTTGAGGTATGTTCGCACGGTTTGGGTGGGCCGGTTTTTATAGATTCCACCGGATGGCGTGGCAACCGCAGCGCGTGGCGCGAAACCGCAGCACCTGTTCCGCATGGGCTTGCGGAACTGCTCGAAGATTTTGCTTTAACGGGGTATACATGCAGCTTTCCAAACGCACACAATATGGAATTCGTGCGCTCATTTGTTTGTGTGAGGCCTATCCCCGAGGGTTCATCCAAACGCGGGAACTTGCCGCCCGCGAGGCATTGCCGCCCAAGTTTCTGGAATCGATCTTGTCCTCCCTGGCACGCGGTAAATTTTTAATATCAAAAATCGGTGCGATGGGGGGCTACCGCCTCGCCCGCAGCCCGGAACAGATTATTGTTGGAGAGGTCATCGGACGTCTGGAAGGTAAAAAACTCACCCAGGAAAACATAGCACTCAATGATGATATGAAACCCGGCGAAATGGCCGTGGAAATACTGCAGACCCGTATTTCCGCCGCCATGTGTGACGTGATGGACTCCACAACGCTCGCGACGCTTGTGGAGCAGGTCACCCAGAAGAGTCGCGGAGGACAGATGTACTATATATGACGCCGAATCCAACTCCATCTTCTCCCGGCCTCCCGCCGACAACTGCAGCTAATGTTCCCCCATCGGGCGCATTTCGTCGGCATATGCAATCGGTATTCATCGGCGGTTTTGTCGTCTTGATTCCGTTGCTTGTAACGCTTTATATCCTGAGCTTTATTTACCACTTTGCCACGGGCTTTTCGTATCCCGTGGCCCAGTGGATCCTTAAGTCCAACGTGGTGGGCCACGTCGCGCACATTGACACCAGCCGCGCCGCCGGGTACCTGGCTCCCGTGCTCGCCGTGCTGCTGACGGCGGGATTTATTTACCTGATTGGTGTGTTATCTACCTTTGTCATTGGGCGGCAAATTCTAAATGCCTTGGATCGTTTTATCGAAAATCTTCCGCTGCTGAAGGGTATTTACGGGACCACCAAACAGGTCATTGGCGTATTTCGGCAAAGCGGCGGGGGTGCCGGATTTCAACGCGTGGTGCTCGTGGAGTTCCCACGGATGGGTTTGTGGACTATTGCGTTTGTCACCAATGAAATTACCGACACGTCGCGCGGGGAAAAATATGTCACGATCTTCATTCCCATGACGCCTAACCCTACCAGCGGCTTTTTCCAGATGGTCCGGGAGCATGATGTTCGCAATACGGACTGGACGGTAGACCAGGGAATAAAAATTGTGTTAAGCGGCGGATTGCTGGCACCGACAGAGTTAAACTTCGGCAACACCACGCCGCCGCCCGCGGTACTCGAAAAAAACAACCTCCCTCGGCCGTAAAAAAATAGCGAATCATCTCGGTCACCGCATGCCGCGGCAACGTGCTGGATTCAACGTATGCCCGCAGATCGCACGTTCACGTCAGGATTCAAATTCCACCGGTGGGGCGGAAAGTAAAATTCCCGCGGCCATGATCGCCAAAATGGCCGCGTAGCCGTAGGCCCAAACCCAAGATGCGTGGATGTTATACAACACCCCCATGAAAATGTTGGCGCAGAATAATCCAAGGCTGCGCGTGGCGGTTAACGCCCCCATTCCGCGGCCGGTTTTCTTAGGTGGAATAATCAGCGAAATAATGGTCGGCTCAAGTGTTTCAATCACCCCCAGCGCCAATCCCATCAGCGCCACAACCGGGTAAAATAAAAAGGCTGAGCCATGCAGGGTGCTTACCACCGCCATGCCCGCTGCCCCAATGCCGCCGGCCAGATATCCCGCCAAGGCCAGCGCTTTCACGTTAAACTTGTTAAATTTTCCGACGACCAGACCTGTCAGCGCTGAGACGCCAAAAAACACCACATAAGCCAAAACCGCCAACGCCCGACTGCCCGTGGCCTGATCGACGGTGAGAATCGGAAATCCGAAGCTAAAGGAACTGAATCCATATAAACCTGTGGCCCAGAGCAATCGGCGATACAAGGTCCGACGGCCGGTGTGGGCAGCTCCATCAGCCGTGTTGCCCGCTCCGGCGGAACCTTTTTCACCCGCGCCGGCGGCCGCCGGTTCTTCAACTTTTCTATTTCGCACCAACGCCAGAACCGCACTGGAACAAAGCAGCGGAATGATGGTGATCAGGAATATGATCTTGAGCGGTGTACCGCCCCAAATCAGGATCATCGCTCCGGTGGCCGCGAGGAATCCGCCACCGATGTCTAACGCGTGCAGCAATCCAAATGCTTTTCTACGGTTAGCGCGTAAGACCATTTGTGTCATAAGTGTGCGCCGCGGCGGCGATCGAAAATTTCTGGCCCACCAGCCGCCGGCAAACAATGCCACTGCCGCCACCGGCGTTGCCGCCAGCCCGGCCAAAGATAAAAGTGGAATAAATAAATTGCCCGTAATGGCGATTTTTTTGTGGCCGTAACGGTCCCCCATGCGGCCACCTATTAAAGCGAATACTGCTCCCGGGCCATAGCTGATGGCCGTGGCCAACGCGAATACCCAGACCGCGGCGTGCAGATTCATCACAAGAAACAAGGGAAATATCGCCAGCACCGCCTGATAACCCAAATCGGCAAAACACGCGGACAGGCAGATAAACAGCACGTCACGCGTGAGCCAAGGATTTTTCAGTTCCGAAGTTGTAGGATTCGTACCACTCATAATATGGGTTTTACGGGCATAGGTGCATACAGTCAACTGTAAAAAAGACGGTGACTGTTTAATTGTTCGCGGAATCTACTTCCCTGTAAAGCGGATGCTACTTTCACCGAGGAGTTGTTTCAACGCGGTGACGCGAGGCCCCGTGCCTGGTGTGATGATTTGCACCGGCACGCGCCGCAAGGAAATCTGTGCGAATCAAAGCAAATAACAGCACCATCACCATAAGCGCAAAGGAAATGACCCCCGTAATCGTTTTTAGGCGGCGGCCACGTCCATCCGCTTGCACCGGCGCGTGCAGCAGGCAAAACGCTTCGTTGTGAATCTTTGCCTCGGCCACGCCGGCTCCACGCAGTGCCTGGATTATGGTGGCGGTAAATGCTGCGGGGCCGCAAATCCAGAATGTTTTTCCATTTAAATCTCCGGCGCAGTATTTTTTTATCAACGCAATGTCGATCCGACCTTTTTCTCCTTGCCACTGATCAGCAGCGCGGCTTAAAACATGAACAACGCGCACGCGGCCGCCGCTGTCATTACTGTAATGCTCCAGTTCGTCAAAAAAAGCGATATCATCGGCGGATTTATTGGCATATAGCAGCAGTACCCTGCGATTTTCCGCCCTATCCACCAGCCATCGGATCATACTGCGAAACGGTGTGATGCCGATGCCGCCGGCGATAAAAACCAGTTCATCGTTTCCTTGGTGGAGCCGATGGGAAAAGCGGCCAAATGGGCCGTGCACCGTGACCACATCGCCCGGCTTGGTCATGCCTATGGTGCGCGTGAAATCGCCAAGCTCTTTAACCGCCAGCATCAATCCATTGGTTTCGCTGGGGCTGGAGGCGATAGTCCAAGCGTGTTCTTCGCCTGTTGCGTCAACGCCGGAACGGTTGAAATGAAAAAAAGCAAATTGCCCCGGGAGATAGCGCAACGACTGCCCCCCCGCACCGGGCCGCAATTTAATTTGCCACACGCCCGCGATGATCTTATCCACAGACTCAACTACATACCGATAGTCCTTCAAACGAAGCGGCCAAATGATTTGACGCCATACCAGCGACCAGAAGGCCGCAGCAATTATGATGAACACAACCAGCCGCAGTGGCCAAGGAGCAAAAGCCTCGCTGGAAAGCAGACCGTGCGTAAAGGCGACAACCAGTACCGCCAATCCCACAAGGCGATGCATGATTCGCCATTTTTCAAATTCGACGCGCAGTTGTGATCTATAAATGCTTACAATAATCTGTGCCGTCAGCAAGAGAATCGCGATTCGCCCGAGTTGCAGATGCCAGGGCAGCCATAATCGCGTTAACAGGCCAATGTTCAGATAGGACAACAGGACAATATGCAGAAGAATCGCACAAAAGCCGACAATGGCCATTCTGCGGTGAAAAAGCATCACGGCATCCAGACCAAAGGGATCCGTAACCCAGTAATATCGGGCGGCCAGAATGAAGCTCGTGGCAATGATCATCAATCCGGCCAGCCCCAATCCTAATGCAATCTGTTTGATAAACTGCCCTGCGGGCACGCCGCCACCCGTGGATGCCAAGGCCAGCGGGCCAAGCAGAGCGGCCACATATAACGCGAGAAGGAGAACTGCCCGACGGTGCAGGGTCGATTTTTCCTCAGGCATCGTATTGACCGTTGCGGTCGCGGTCTCCACTGCGGATGTTGCCATATTTCAATCCTTAAGCCATATATTTTGCGCCCCCAAACGTGACGCTCCTTTGTAGTATACGTTTCCGCCGCCGCGAAAGCTGGCTGCCATGGGGAAAACCGTAAGGAGCCTGTCCGAGCAAGGCTCGGGTTGCAAGGGCGTAATTTTTTGCCCTCTTAGCGGAACATCGCGTCCTAAAGTGCCGTGCTGATAACCCGGTGGTTCTGGGCCACCCGTCGGAGTAATCACCCGGTGCTCCCAAGATACCGCCCTGCGTGATATAAGCGATCTGTTACAACGGCGCATACTGCTTCGGGACCAGGCCGGCGGCCGCAGTACGGGCTATCAATTATTGCCGCTACTGCCGCCGGAATACTGAAAATACGGGTATGCGGTCCCTCATGCGCCATTTGCCAAATTTGCTTGGCCGTGTGCCATTCTGATGCGTGCCCGAATCTCTTTCGGAGATTTTTTAGGCCGGCTTCAGAGTTTGGGATTTCCCGGCGTGAGGTAATGCTGTTGCCGGGAACAGCGGTCGTTGCCCAGGATGCATCTACGATAACGGTGGTAAGCCCACATTAGCCGCTTCACTGCGCCATCGCGTTTTGCAGGTCGCTGATGGTGACAAGACGGAATTGGCCGGCGGATTGCTTGGCGAGTTGCTGCAATTCTTTGCGTTCGCCATTGACGGAAATAACATCGATGTGCTGGCCGGGCGCGCGTAATTTCGCAATCTGCGCGGGCAGATCCGACTGGGATAAAAAGACCTTTGCGGTTACAAAGATAATCTGATCGCCGCCAAGTTTCAGGGTTTCTCGCATGGCTTTAGCCGCGCTGGTGCTGCCGTAGGGAGAATAATTCAGCAGCGTATGTTCAGCACCTGCGGCGTGCAGTGGAGTTATCCAACCCTGCCGAGGCAGAAGCGTCAGGCCATGGGGCGTCCAGAGGGCAAATTTTATCTCGTGGCCAGCGCTAAGCTTGGCAACCGTCTGTTTCACATCGGCGGCCAAAAGATTAAAGCTGTTAAGATTGGCCGATGAACCGTCGAGGCTGAAGATGATCTGTTTCCCGGTCAAGGGGATTCCCAGAAAAGCTACCCGAGCGGAAGGACCACCCACCGCGCTGCTGGGCGCAACTCCCATCTTCTGTGCGGGCGCGGCGGGCGTGTGGGATCGGCTTAACGATACGATGAGAATAATAATCACCGCGATAATAAACAGAAGAATAAAGGCCGCCAAGGTCCATAGCAGCGTGGTATTATTTTTCGCGGGGGGAATTGGTTCCATAGATTTCTTTTTGGTAACTGGACGAATCGGGGGCACCTTGCGTGTGATAATCGGTGATTGCGGGACGCCGGATAAGGAGTCCGGAACACTGGGGCGGGGGGCTGGGCGACCCGCGTTTTTTTCCTGCGGTTTACCAGAAGGCGTAGACGATCTGGTAAAGGCTCCGCTGCCGGCCGATGGGGGAGCCGCCGGCCTTTGTGACGATTGATCACGAAAGCCGCTGGCTGATAAACCAGGGTCTTCATTGGGATCACGCGGGCGGCTGCCTGCGGGGCGGGTGCCGGGGTCCGCGGGGCGCGTTCGTGTTGAGTCTGTCGCGCCGGCTGTGGCGGGTACTCTCAACAAGGATCCGCATTTGCTGCAACGGCACACGCCGCCGCGGAATCCGTCATCGAGTTCCAGGCGGCTGTGGCAATGATAGCACTCAACAACAATGGCCATAATGGATCAACCCATTTCCGCAAATGTCCCCGGCCGGCGGTTATGCACCTCCGGAAACTCCACTCATTTTATCATGGTTCGACTTCAAAGCGAGAAAAATCCGGATTTATCATCCGATGCAGCGAAGTGATGGCTCGGGGGGAAAGTGTGATATCCGCATCGGGAATGTCTCCGCCGGCCAGAATCAGGCGGGATCGGCCACTTTCCGATTGCAATATCCATTCATCAAGCCCAAGTGGACCGGGCAGATAATTGATAACACGGTAGCGGCCGGCGACCGGCTCAATGGGCGCGACAAGGTGAAATGGATAATCGGCGATAAATTGGCGGCGAATCGTCACGTCAATGCGCGAGGCATGGAGAATCAGATGCGCGTCCATGGGGCCAAGAATGACTTTCACGCCGGTGCCCGCCACCATGGATCTGGCGCGCAAGCCCGGATTCAGCCGCAAGATCATCTCCGGGGTAATGCGATATAACCCCGCGAGATAATCCAGAGAATTTCCGGGTTGCACCGTGACAAGTTTCACCAAGGTATCACCGGGGATAATCGCTGAACCTAAAATACTGTGACGATTAATTTTCATGAGCATGGCTCGGATGGCAGTGGCCTGCTTTTCGCCAAAGCCGGAAATATGTCGCAAGGTTGCTTGCAAAGTGTGCCGCGCTTTGAGCAGTCGATCATGCCGCAGGTACAGACGCGCTTGACTGACTTCCCGTCGCGTACGAACCAATAGTCCCGGGGAAAGAACATGAAGAACCTCCGGCGGCGCTGCGGGAGCCAGATCAGGCGTGAGTGTTTGGTCCATCTGCCCGGTATTCGAGATATTTGCCGACGCTGGCGGCGTAAAATTTTCGTCGGTCGTCGGCTGCGTCATGGCGGGAGCGGTTGCGGCGTGCCGGGGGTGTAGCGCTTTAAGAACTTGCCTGCGTACCTTAATGGCTTGCCACGCACCCCATACCACCAGTATGCCAACGATAATCCAGAGCAGGGCATCGCGTGATTTAGGTGCCGAACCTGATTTAAAGCGAATAGCCATGCCTTCACTGTACACGCACTATGCACCTTTCATCCAGCGATGCCGGGGGATATTCAACACAAAACCGGGCAAATCCGTTAAACTGTCTACCCCTGTGAAGAACCGTCACAGCAATCTCGCGGGCAACCCGGGGCGGAGATGGGCGGTGTTTTTGCCAGGGTTGCCCGGCGGCACATGCAGGCTCCTGGAAAATGAAGTTGCAAATTGAAGGATTAACACCATGGAAACCCCATATCTGACAAGTGACTTACCCGGGATCGGCGGACAGATTAAAGTTCGGCCTGAAGACTTTATTGTGGAAGAAATTCCGCTCTATGAGCCTTCCGGTAACGGCATTCACTGTTATGCGCACATTGAAAAACGCGGCATTCCCACACTGGCGGCGGTTAACGTGTTTGCCAAGGCTTTGGGGCGGCGGTCCATGGAAGTGGGTTATGCCGGTTTGAAAGATGCCCAGGCGGTCGCCCGGCAAACATTCAGCATTGAGCATGAGGGGCATGAACGGATTGCGGCATTGAAATTGCCAAACATTAAAATTCTTGCGGTGAAACGCCACACGAACAAACTTAAAATCGGTCACCTGGCGGGCAATCGGTTTACGGTCAAGATTCGCCGCGCCGAATGGAGTCTGCCGGGCGGATCGCCCTCAGAGGCACAAACGCGCGCGGCGGCGGTGTTGGCAAGATTGTCGCGAACCGGCGTGCCGAACTTTTTTGGCATGCAGCGATTCGGCATGAGACGAGATAACCATCTGCTGGGGCTTTTTCTGCTGCGCGATCAAAGCAAAGAGTTTCTCACCCGCTGGCTGGGAGAGCCGGATGAAAGCGTGGATCATGGTTCCGTGCTTCAAGCCCGGCGGCATTTTGCCAATAACAATCTGGAATTGGCCAACGCCCATTGGCCCGGGCATTTGCGCGATGAACGCCGCGCGTTAAGCATTCTGGCAAGAAATCCCGGGCAGTGGGATAAAGCCATGCGGGTGGTGGATATTCGCCTGAAGCGCCTGCTGATTTCAGCCTTGCAGGCGCACTTATTCAATGAATTACTGCGCATGCGCTTGGGCGAATTAAATAAAATCCTACCCGGTGATTTGGCGTGGAAGCACGATATTGGGGCGGTATTCCGCGTGGAGATGGCGGAGGATAAAGTGCAAATTGAGCAGGCGCGTTGTGATCAACATGAAATTTCACCCTCCGGCCCCATGTTCGGCTATCGCATGACGCAACCGCAGGGCACCCCGCTTGAAATGGAAAATCAAGTTCTGGCATCCAATGACCTGACGCTGGAAGCCTTCCAGGGGCCGCGGGCCTACAAGACCAAAGGCTCCCGTAGGCCCATGCGATTTTTTCCCACGGAGGTGCAGCTAAGCACCGGCACCGACGATGTCGGGCCATTCCTGGAACTAAAATTTGTTTCACCGCCCGGCTGCTTTGCCACAGTTTTGCTGGGGGAAATCATGAAAACGGATGTGCCGGAACAGTAAAATTCCAAAGCGCATCGCTCCCACGCCCGATCCGATTCTATATCGTGTCATGGAGAATTTCATCGCCGGCCATTGGCCTTGATGGTCAATAATTCCTTGGCGGGCGATGTGCCGAGGATATCCTGTTCAATAATGGCGATGGCCTGCCGCTGCACCCGCCACACAAAATGCGCGCCGACATCGGCCAAATCAACCCAGCGGTAATCATCATGTTCGGCGTCGATGATCACTTTGGCCTGCGGTGCGATCTGCGCGGCAAACACGGGCAAGACCGTCACACGGTCGCGTGCGCGATGATAAAAACTTTCCAGATATTCCACCTGAAAAAAATTCGTCGGCACCAGTTGCGTCTCCTCCTGAAGTTCCCGCAGGGCCGCATTGATCGCTGTTTCACCAGATTTTATACCCCCATAAACCGTTTGCCACGTGCCGGCGTAATCGCCTGACCCCGCTGCGCGATGCAACTGCAGGAATTGCGTTCCGCCCGCTAAACGTCGAAACACATAAACCGCCACGCGATTAGACTTCACCTTGGGCATAAACCGGCTCCGTAATAACGCCTGTGTTGTACCGCGCCACCGGCTGCGCGGGAAATTGCTTGCTGCTAATTCGTCAGTGATCGCGCCGGGCTAATTCAACGACCAGTTGGGCCAGGGGTTGAGCTGCGGGGCCCAGGCGGGCGGCCATGTCTTGGGCGATTTGAACTTGCGTGGCAAGATGTTGGCGTGATTCTTCCAGGCCCAACAGGGAAGGATAAGTCAGTTTGCCAATTGCCGCATCCTTCCCGGCCTTTTTGCCCAGGCTTTCCGCCGTGGAAGTCGCATCAAGCACGTCATCCACAATCTGAAATGCCAGTCCTATCGCTCGGCCTAAGGCGTCAATAGTCTGCAAATCCGCATCAGAAACACCGCCGGATAATGCCCCCATGCGGCAGGCGGCGTTGATAAGCGCACCGGTTTTCATGCGGTGAATGCGTTGCAAATGTGCTAATGAACCTTGTGTTCCTTTGGATTTTTCCGCCGGGTAGCAGGTGTCAAGGATCTGGCCGCCGATCATGCCGGCGGCCCCAGTGGCCAAGGCCAGTTCTTTCACCAGTCGCATCGCCAACGCCGGATCGGGCACGTGTGTTGCCAGCAATTCAAAGGCCATGGTATTCATGGCGTCGCCCGCAAGAATAGCGACGGCGTCTCCATAAACTTTATGGTTGGTCGGGCGTCCGCGTCTTAGATCATCATTATCCATTGCGGGCAGATCGTCATGCACCAGAGAAAAGCAGTGAATTAATTCCAGGGCACCGGCCGCGGGTAACGCTGTCGCCTCATCGCCGCCTACCGCCCGGCAGGATAACATTGCCAATGCCGGGCGGATCCGTTTTCCCGGTCCAAACAGGCTGTAGGAAATAGATTCCATCAGAATCGGCGGCGCATCCGGCACTTGCGCGAGAAAACTGCGCAGAAAGTCATCCGTTTGTAACGCGAACGATTTAACCATTTCCATAACATTACAACTTGATGCAACCGGTGCCGACGCAGCCATGATGCCTCCTAAAAATTCCGCCGACAAATTATACCGCACGGCTCATTATTTCGCACAGACCCCCGGCAGGGGGAGATATTGTCCCGCTCGATGATAATAAATTGAGTCGGTCGCTGGATTCATGCACGCCAATGCAGTATGACATAGAGGATTAATGGTATTGGAGCAACACTCATGCGTATAAGAAAAATTCTGCCGGCCCTTGTGATAACCAGTCTGATTCCGGCGGGTGCCGGTTTCGGTGCGACGTGGCAACCCCATATAAATACGGCTAATTTACGCGACACGATTACCGTGCAGATTATTCATCACGCGGAGCCGGCCATAGTGTCTATTACCGCTAAGAAAATTATCGCGCATGAGGTCAGCCTTTTCCCCAATATGTTTTTAGCGCCGGGTTTTGGAGAAATTGTCCGCACGCCCGCCGATTTTCTGGGCAGCGGGTTTATTATTCAAAAGAATGGCTATGTGGTGACCAACAATCATGTGGTGGACCAGGCGAAACAGATTTCCGTGACATTATCCAACGGAAAAAAATATGCCGCCCATGTTGTCGGCAGTGATCCGCAGGCGGATTTGGCGATTTTGAAAATAAACGCGGCCTCCGGTCACACGTTTCCGACGCTGACGCTGGGGGATTCATCGACGCTGATGATTGGCGAACCTGCGATTGCGGTGGGTAATCCATTTGGATTCAGTCAAAGTGTCAGTACGGGAATTGTCTCAGCCATGGGCCGGGAGATCCATGAGCCCAACAATCCGGTGCCGCTGAAAAACTTGATACAAACCGATGCCGCAATTAATCCCGGTAATTCCGGAGGCCCGCTGTTAAATGCGTATGGGCAGGTCATCGGCATCAATACCGCCATCCGCGGCAATGCGCAAAATATCGGCTTTGCCATCGGGGTGAACAGATTATATGGACTTATCAGCACGCTGATGAACCCGGAAATCACCAACGGTGTGCTGATTCCCGTTACATTTGCGGGCCAGAGAACATTTCATTCGCCGGCCACCATTCATCAACACGTGGTAATTGCCGGCACACATGGCCCGACGGTCGTATCCGTAGACGGAATTTCCACGCCGAGTTTACTCGATGCGTATGCGGCATTGTTGAATGTAACGTTGCGGCAAAAAACAGTGGTGGTGCATTTTTCCAATGGCACCACGAAAGCTTATCCCGTGAGCGTGGCTCCGCCGACACCGGCCCAGATACGGGTGCGGCGAATCGTCCGGGCCGTTAAGCAAATCATGGGCTGTACCATTGAACAGGTAACGCCGACGCTGGGGAAAAAATTTAATCTCGGCGTAAACAACGGCCTGCTTATTACGCAGGTGAACGCCGGCTCCATGGCGGCCCAGGCAGGTTTGAAACCGGGTGATGTGCTGGTGCAGTTAGGTCCATATCGCATCAGAACCCTCACTGATCTGGGTGCCCTGTTGCCGCGCCTGCCGGATCAGGGGCAGGTTCTTGTCAGGGTGGTGCGCCACCATCGGTTGGGTCAGGGCTATTTAACCATGCCGGGAAACATGCGCTGATTCTGTAATAACCTAAAAGCGCACGGTTACAGGAATCGGAGTTAAGTAGAACCTGGAAGGCATTGGAATCGCTGCCGCCGCTATTTTGCTGAACGAATACACCGCCCTCTACTGAAGATACCCAATGCACTGCATTTACTGCGCAATCATGGAATTACGACCTGCCGCGGTACCGATGTTGCGGACCATCGTAACAGCCAAAGTTGCGCCAGCGGCACACGCTGCACATGGCCATCTTCATACGCAACATTAATCGCGCGGCCATGACGATCTATGCACAGCCGGCCCAATCCACCGGGACCTTTCGGAGCGCCGGTGGGGTATCCAGTATCCAGCGTGTAGGGCAGCTGTGGTGGTTGATTGCTGCTATCGGGCCAAGTATCCGCCCAGATGGCGTCGGCAAATACGGGCGTCTGCGGGCCGGGTGTCTGGTCACTGTAGCTGAAATAGGGTTGCAATCCCAGAAGCTGATGGAACGTGTACCAGTACATGGGGTTGGGGTCGGCGGCCGAGGCCTGGATGGAAGTATCAAAGAGCCATGCATTAATGCCATAGCTGCCGAAATGCCCTGTGATCGTAGGCTGGTTCCACCACGCCGCCGGGCCCCAGGTGGTAAATGCATTGCCATAGCCAGGCGAGCCGGGCGCAAGCGTCCGATTAGGCGTGCTGGGGCAAATCAGGGCGGCTTGCTCGACAGGCGGAACATACGATGCGGTATTCTGATCTTGAAATACCGGCGGCTGATTGGCAAAGTAAGGCCCCAGCATTTCCAGCCAGTACATGTTGGGCAGGTCCGGGTCATAGGGGAGTCCGTGGGCATGTTCTTCGGTGAAATATTCAATATATGCTTCACCCAATTCATGCAAATTAGACGCACAGATTGTGGCCTGTGCCGCGCGGCGGGCCATGGCCAGAGCGGGCAGAAGTAAAGCGATCAAAATGGCGATAATCGACACGACGACCAGCAGCTCAATAAGGGAAAACGCGCGGCTCGGGGCCAGTGGCGTCCGGAACTAAAATAACTCGGTCTTAATATTCGCAATCGCGAGAGTTGCGCTGGCGCGTATTTTGTGG
>DAHVEJ010000124.1 GCA_027313145.1 Phycisphaerales bacterium
ACTTGGAAGAGGCAACAATTCTTCAACGGGTGTGGCAATTTTTCAGGGCATCCCTGGGACCGCGGGTGTCCTCACCCGCTTCTGCTTTGTGGAGACCAAGACCCAGCCCTGAATTTAGGCGTCCATGAGCAAATTTCTGCTCTTGCCCGGAAAAATTGCCACGACCTCTTCAACGGCGTGTATCACCTGTTCAACCGTCACCGCCGTAATTGGACTTCCGACGAAAGCACTGGCACCCGCAATGTTTGCCGCACCGTCGCTTGGCGTGACGGTTTTATAGGCAACGCCCCAGGGGTCAAAACGGGCCGCGGTTTTGCGGGAGCTACTTGCATGTTCCGGAAGGGGCGGATCGGCATAAATGGCGACAACAGGAACTCCAACGGCTGCCGCGATGTGCATGGGTCCCGTGTCGTTGCCCAGATACAGTTCGCATTTCGCCAGAACTGCCGCGGTTTCCCGCAGGGTTAAATCTCCCGCGACATTTAAGCCGCGGCCTTGGAGATCCTGCACAATTTGCTCCCCAGCTTTGCGGTCCCCCGGTCCGCCGACAACCACCACTGCGGCATTAGGATAATGATCGGTGATAAACCGCGCCACTGTCGCATAGCGCTCCACCGGCCACCTTTTCCGCTCGGTGCTCGCCCCGGCGCACAGCCCGATCCACCGGGTGCCATCAGGGCGGCCGGCTAACAACGCATCCGCTTTGTTTTTATCCTGTTGAGAAATATATAGCTGGAGGTGATCGCTGCCGGCTGTTGCGCCGAGATTCGTAAGCAGAGATAAATTGCGCTTAAGTTCGTGCATGTCGTTACATACCGGCTTAATCGGATGCGTCAGAAATTGGTCTGTGCCGGCATCGGCGTGCGATTTTTCAGGCGTGGCTGATTCTGAAAACCCAATACGTCGCTGCGCTCCGGTGGCCAGCAAAGCCAGTAAGCCGCGGCTGAAATCGGCATCAAACCGCGGGAGAATTCCCAGTTGCGGCTCTCCCCCAAGTGCTGCCGAAACTTGCCGTCGCAGGCCCAAAAGAGCCTTTAATCGCCGGGGTCGAAAGCCAAACTTGGCAGTAAATGGAATAACACTATCAATATGCGGGCATAATTCCACCAGGTTCACCAGTGCGGGGCGGACCACCAGCGCAATGCGGGCGTTTGGCATGGACCGTCTCAATTCACGCAGAAATGGCAACGTAAGAATCAGATCGCCGATTTCATCAAACCGGATCACAACCACCCGCGTGAATTCCAGCGGGTTGTTGGTTGCCGGAGAGGTACTTCGGCAGCAGCAGCGATAAAGAATATGTGACAGTGCTCTACGCGCTGTTGATTTCATTTTGTAAATCCAATGTGCATTGTGTCACAATGACCGCGGTAACACGACAATTCCGCACGGATGGATAAATTGCTCAAACGGCCTTTAATCGCGGCATCGCGTAACGCCCCGCGGCCGCTCGCCCGACCACGCATTGCGAGATTCCCGGCAACTGCGCCATTCATTACCGGCCGCGCCGCCGCCGACCAAAACGTTTGGAGCGTTTTCCATCCTTGGCGGGATCTTTGCCATGGTTGTGTTTGTGCTTGTGGCGTTCCA
Source organism: Phycisphaerales bacterium (assembly GCA_027313145.1). Lineage (GTDB taxonomy): Bacteria > Planctomycetota > Phycisphaerae > WQYP01 > WQYP01 > JAMDCX01. Next base: position 1,591 of record DAHVEJ010000124.1, read on the forward strand.
CGTTACGGTCGCCGGATTCCTGAATTTTTCCCGGTTTGGGCGCACGCGCGGGTTCAACTTTCCGCAGGTGCTTCTCACCGTGAATTGTCGAGCCGTGTTCAATCAGCCGCACTTCCATACGCCGTGAGGAAATATTCACCGCCACAATCTGTACGCGCGCCAGATCCCCCAGCGTGATTCGCCGCCCCGAGCGCTGCCCGCGCAAGCACGCCGTGCGCTGGTCGTAAATCCAGTAATCCGGGGGCAGATCATTCATGCGTATCTGTCCCTCGACCAGAAATCTGGTGGATTGCACAAACACGCCGGAATTGTTTACCCCCGTCACCACGCCGTCAATGACATCCCCGATATGCTGCGAGAGTAAATCAAGAACCTTCACCGCCCGCAATTCGCGCTCCGCATCTTGTGCACGGCGTTCCGTAAAGGACAGATGCCGCGCCAGGCGAACCAGGGCGTTGTAATCCGGAACGTTGCCCAGCGTGAGGGGCATCAAGGCATTGATTTCCGTGCTCGGCGCCGCCCCCGGTTTGCCGGCGCGTTTTTTGCCCCGGCCCGTCTTTTTGCGCTGTCCGGTCAGAACGCTATCCAGCAGGCGATGAATGACCAGATCGGCATAGCGCCGAATCGGCGAGGTAAAGTGGGCATAATTCGCGCTGGCTAACGCATAGTGTCCCTGTTCGAGAGGTGAATACTCCGCCGTACTGAAAGTCTTAAGCACGCTTAAGTGGATCGCATAGGCCAGGGGTGTGCCGCGCACGGAATCCAGAAGTTCGCGAATCACATTGCGATCCAGCTTCTTGGGTAGCTTATGCCCCGTGGAAAGTACAAATTGCCGGACATTCTCACTGGCGTCCATGTCTGGATCGGGGTGAATTCGTCGCAGGACGTTAAGTTTTTTGCTGGTTAAAAATGTCGCCACCGCCTCATTGGCTTCCACCATAAACATTTCGATAATTTTATGCGTATAGGCGTCGTCACCCGGATGGGCGTCAATGACCCGGCCCGTGGGGTCCATCACCAACTCCACCTCCGGCAAATCCAGCACAATCATTCCCTGATCCAGCCGCCGCTGTTCAATAGCCCGCGCCAGGCGATCCATGTTCACCAGCAGTTCGCGTATCGGCGCGGCAACCTGGGGCACCTTGGGATCGGGTGGAGATTCCAACAGGCCCTTGGCGTATGGCCGTCCCTGTCCCTTGGCATCATCAATAATGGCCTGCGCCTGCGTATACGTCAGCCGGCGGCGGGAACGAATAAGGGTATTAGCGCACCGCGTGGAAACGACACGTCCCTGCCGGTCATAACGGATAAAGGCACTCTTGGTTAAGCGCGGTTTATTTTCCTGCAGGGAGCAAACGCCGTTGGACAGCACCTCCGGCAGCATCGGTATAACGTGCCGTGGAAAATAAATGCTGTTGCCCCGTCTCCGGGCCTCTAAATCCAGCGGACTTTCCACGGTGACAAAATGCGAAACATCCGCAATATGGACGCCAAGTTCCCATACCGCATCTCCCGGCCCATCATGATCGGCCGGACCCAGCAGATCCTCCACGGGCTTTTCCTCGTTATGATTCAGCGCCCGCAATGTGATGGCGTCATCAAAATCACGCGCGTCATCGGGGTCGATGGTCACCGTGACGAGATTGCTTATATCTTCTCTATCCTCCAATGAGGCCGTATCAAAGTCACGCGCCGCGGCTCCCGCCTGATCCAGCACTTCCGCGGGAAATTCCATCGGTAAATCGAACTGTTTAATTACCGAAGCTAATTCCACTTCCGGCTCGCCATGGGGGCCGATGACTTCGGTTATGACCCCCTCCGCCGGTTTGCCCGCGCGGGGAAATTCCAGCAATTCCACCACCACTTTGTCACCTTCCGCCGCGGATTTGGCCGAGGCGTCCTGGATGGAAACCGGCTGCTTAAGAATGGAGCCATCCGGAATCACCACCCACGCATTAAGTTGCCTGGCCAATGTGCCCACACAGCGGTTGGTGCCGCGCCGCAAAATGCGGATAATGCGCCCCGTGCGGCTGCGACCGCGCGAATCCTGCTTATCTACCGCAATAATGCGGAAAATTACCAGATCGCCGCTCATGGCATCCAGCGTATCAGAAGGGGGAATAAATAAATCCCCGAGCTTGTCCGGCCGCAACGGCGTAACAAATCCGAACCCTCGCCCAGTTCCATGAAAAACCCCGGCGGCCTGCTGTTTCATATCCGGCAGCGCCATAGCCCGGCCATCCTCTTTGGGGATCACGCAATCGGCTGTAATCAGCGTGTCTAAAGCGTGATGAAACTGTTCCTGTTGCTTTGGGCCTAGTCCCAGCCGAGTCATCATGTCGCGCAGGGAAATCGGTCCGCCATCCGCGGCGGCCAGTACATCAAGAATTTGTCCAATAAGTGGATCTAACAATAGTGGCTCCATACATTAACCATGGAACCATTATATCGCATGGCAAGGCTTTAGGGATAACAGGGACTTGCTGCATCACCGATGCAGCAAAATCAGCAGCAGCGTGCCTCCCCCCATAAGCAGCCACAGCAGCACGCCCTGAACCATAGGCCGAATGCCCACTTTTTTCAGCGTGGCGCGCGAAAGTCCCGCGCCAATGAGAAACAGCGTGACCGTTAAGCCGATATCACTTAGATGGCCGATATCCGGTGCGGCGTGATCAATGGCCGGCACGAAACTGCGGGATAATGACGCTATAAGAAATAACCCGATAAACCATGGCACATGCACTTTGGCTTTCCGTGCCGGCACATCGGATTGCGTACTGCCGGTTAAGTCGCTGTTCAGACCGGCCGGCTCGCTGCGGGCGATGCGCCCGGCATACCAGCCAAAAACCATCGACACCGGAACAATCCATAGCGCCCGCGAAAGTTTCACCGCGGTGGCCGTGGTCAGAGCCGACGGACCATAACGTGATGCGGCCGCCACGACCGATGAAATATCATGTATCGATATGCCCGCCCATACACCAAACTGATACTGCGTAAGGTGTAAAGCATGGCCAATAGGCACAAATAAATACAACGCGACGGCATTGAGCAGAAATACCGTGCCCATGGAAACCGTCATCTGACTTTCACCAGCATCCAGCACCGTGGCCACCGCCGCGATGGCTGATCCGCCGCAGATGGCTGTGCCGGAACTGATCAACCACGACGTTTGCGGGTCAATTTTTAACCAACGTCCCAGCAACCAGCCGGCCAGAAACGTCACACTGATGCTTGCCGCCGCCATCAACGCTCCCTGTGCCCCGGCTGCCAGGACGGTATGGAGATTCATGGTAAATCCCAACAGCACCACGCAAATCTGCAGCATCATTTTTGCGGCTCTATGGGCGCTTTTTCGCCACGGCGTGCCGATGGTCAACGCCAAGGCCATTCCCAACGCCAAGGCTATCGGCGGTGAGGCCCAGGGCGACAGGCAAAACATGATGGCCAGTACAAAAGCCGGACGACTTATCGCGTCAAATAAACGCAGTATCCTCTCAATTGACCCAGTGGCTGGGATTGGCGAATCCAAAGCAATAACCAACTCGTCTCCATCGGGCGGGGGCATATTTGAACTCCATAATCCATCATCATGAAAGGGCTTACACGCTCCCTTCTTGACACGCGATCATAGACTTTCCGGATATATCAGTCTAATAAATTGCAATAATATGAATCATCATTTATTATTATGCTATGACGTATGAGCAGTTAATGACATTTCTGGCGGTGGCGGACTCCGGCGGCTTTAGCGCGGGGGCCAAACTTCAAGGCATCAGTCAGCCGGCGGTTTCGATGCAGATGGCGCTTTTGGAAAAGTCGCTGGGCGTGCGGCTTATGGACCGCCGCCCCCGCGGTATTACTTTAACCGATGCCGGCGTGACACTCGTACAGTATTCCCGCCGCCTGGCGGAACTCTTTTCCGAAACCGAACATGCCCTTGCCGACATACGGGAGCTTAAACAGGGCCGGCTGGCCATTGGGTCTAGTACCACGATTGGCGCTTATCTGCTGCCGGCGCTGCTGGCGGCCTATCGACGGGCGCATCCCGGTGTGGAACTTTCCGTGCGAATTGCCAACACCGCCGAGGTGCAGCAGGCCTTGCTGGATGGCACACTGCACCTGGGATTTACGGAAGGCTCTGCTGAAAATCCCGAACTTGCCAGCCGGGTATTTTGGAAGGATCAGTTGGTGCCCATTGTTCCCGCAAATCATCCATTAACCAAGCGTAAGCGCGTCACCTTGGAAATGCTGGCCCGGGAGCCGTTGATTATCCGGGAACCCGGCTCTGGCACCCGCACCGTGCTGGAACTCGCCGCCGCCCAACGCGGTGTAACGCTCAAACCGATTCTGGAACTCGCCAGTACCGAAGCGATTAAGGCGCTGGTGGCCGCCGGTGCCGGCGTTGCAGTTATTTCCGCCCTCGCCATCGGTGAGTCTGCCGCCGCAACTAACACCCACGGAATTGTCTCCCTGAACCTTGCCGACGGCCGAATTGAAAGATCCCTGCACATGTTATGGGTGAAAAGCCGCCATTGGAGCAAACCCGTGGAGCAGTTTATAGCGTTACTCCGTACCAAAACCAAACTCATCGAAACAAAACCCATCGAGGCTTGATTCTCCGGGGACTATCGCTTCTAATACTGGCGATTCGTCCCGATCATATTGTTGCAGGAGTTGTACGCCATGGATTTTGACACCAAAAAGCTGCTGGACCACAAGGCGCTAAAGGAAAAAACCTTGGGATTCCACCAGGAATTCAAAAAATTCCTGTTTCAAGGCAATGCGCTTTCGCTGGCGATCGGTGTCATTATTGGCGGTGCCTTTGGCGGGTTTGTTGCCAAGGTCAACGCTGATCTGATCATGCCGATTATCAATTTATTCCTGCCCAATGGCTCCTGGCGCACAGCGGGCATCACCATTGGTCATGTGCCCAAACTCAATCCCACGACTTTCAAACCCATTCTTGACCCCAAAACACATCAGGTGATTCTGGAGCCAGTGAAACTACTTATTGGCGATCTGGCCAACACGTTTCTGACTTTAATTATCACCGGCCTGGTCTGCTTCATCGTCATTAAGCTGTTGGTAAAGGCCCCACCACCGCCGCCGCCCGCGCCGCCACCACCACCGACGAAGGCGTGCCCCTTCTGCCTGGACACTATTCCGCAAGCCGCAACTAAATGCAAAAGCTGTGGCAGTCAACAGCCGGTACCGGCTTAAGTGTGCGCTATTACGGCGTTGGCCGGCAGATTGCCCCGTGACGATCTGACACTACGCCCCATTGTGACAGGTGGTCTGCGTCATGAAGCCACGTATTGCCTACCGCCGAACATCCACCGCCGTGTCCGGCGGCGATAATCATGTGCCGCGCTGGGTGTTAATGCCGGCACTGGTGATTACCACGCTGTTGATAATGCTGGTCATTTCTGGATCGCAAATGCCGGCGGTCTTGGCAACACTGTGTAACGCCGCCTGGGCCGGCATCATTATTCTACCCGCTATTTTGCTGGGATTGGCGCTGACCCATCCCTTGCGGGAACTGCCCATGATGAAGCTTTCGCCGTGGCCGCTGGGCTTCCGCCTGGTGATGGCGGCCGCCCTGGGCATGGGAGCCTTGAGCTTAACTGCGCTGGCCTTGGGAAGTTGCGGTCTGATTTCCGGGCCGACCTGCTGTATCCTGTTAATCGCCTCCGCCGCCGCCGGATATCCCTTTGCGCGCCAACTGAAATCTCAACTGGAATTTCTCAATCGCCCCCTGCAACGCCGCCACACCCTGATTTTACTGGCCTGCATTCCTCTGGCCGTATTGCTTATCGCCGTCTGCTTTCCGGCTGGAACGCTGTGGCACACCGAAGGCAATGGCTTTGATGTGCTGGAATATCACCTGCAATTACCCCGGCAGTTCCTGGCGATGCACAGCACGGCACCCGTGCATGAAAATATCTATTCATATATGCCATTAAATATGGAAATGTTGTATCTGATTCTGGCCGGCGTGGCCCAATCAGCAATCGGGGGAGGGTACATCTATGCCCTGGTCTTTGGTTCGCAAATATTACATGCCTTCGTGACGCTGTTGGCGGTTGCGGGAATACTTTTTGCGCCGCTGAATCTGAAAGCCGCGGGCCGCGCACTGGCTGCCCTGGTGGTATTGGCCACCCCTTGGACGCTGGTAGTAGGATCGCTGGCTTATAACGACGGTGCGGTATTGCTTTACGGAGTCTTGGCGGTCAGCCTGGCGTGCGTGGCGACGCGCTGGCCGGAGTGGCTTACGCTGGGCGTAGTGCTGGGTTTAGCCGTGGGAACCAAAATGACCGCAGGCGTTATGGTGGCGTTGCCCATTGCCACCATTCTTCTGGCGCGCCGCAATTTTCGCCAATTGGCGATTGTTACAATTACCGCATTACTTATCTACAGCCCATGGATGGCCCGTTCCATGGCCGCCACCCATACGGCCCGCAGCCTGGGCAATCCGATATTTCCCATTTTTACCGGCACCCTTGGTCGCGGCCATTGGAGTAAATCCATCGCCTTGCGATTCGACCGTGGCCACCGCCCGCCCGCGCGGGATGCCGGCGTAGCCGGACATCTGCACGCCCTGGCCGATCAATCCATTCTCGATCGCCAGTGGTCACCGGGAATCGCCGCATGGCTTGATGCCTTACGCCCCAGCCCTGGTTTTCCCGGCCCGCAAACGCCATGGCTTCTACGATTAGGCCCGCTTTGGCTGATGCTGATCCCCGCGATTGGTTTAGCCCTATTTACCGGAATTCAGTCTTGGCTTCTGGCACTGTGCCTGCTGGTGCAACTGCTTGCCTGGATCACCTGCACCCAATTGCAGGCCCGATTTTTATTACCAGCCGTTATTCCATTGGCCTGGATGCTGGGAATGGCCGCCGATCTGCTGCCGGCCTATTGTGCCGCCGCCGTGGCACTACTTGCAGTGCAGGCCGTCGGCTGCGCTTTGCTGCTTAGACCCGAAGCAGGACTTTTATTTGGCCCCATTCATTCCCAGATGCCGCCGCCAATCGGTGCTGCAATCAGCCTGCCCGAAGATTGGCTTTCAGAGCCTGCACCGCCGGGACAATTTACCTCACATACCACCTATTATCTGGAAGGCTTAAGCACTCCGCTGTACATCCGCGGGCACGTTATTTACGGAACCGTCTTTGACCGCAACAAGCTGGCCAGAGCCTTTCACCACGGCGGCGCAGCGGCGGCACTGCATTATCTGCAAAGCCATCACGTGAATTACCTGATCATTGATTGGCCGGAAATAATCCGCCTGCGAAAAACCTACGGATTTGATCCCATCATCACCCCAAAAAACATCGCCAAACTCCAGTCCCTCGGCCTAACCCCCATCGCCCAACCCACCGCCGGCGGTATCGTAATTGACCGTGTACCGGGGCATTAAAACTCGCGGAAATTAGCTGCGGCAGTGAGACCATCGCTGATGTTGCCGAAACGGAGGCTCATGCGGCCAGTTCCTCTCTGAACTCATCGCGCCGGCTCCATATGACTGATCGCACGCCATAGCTCTCCAGCGCGTCCGTAACTGACGGGGATGCATCCCGCTCGGAATCGTTAAGGAATGCATAAGCCCGTGAGTCCGGCGAACGCACTTCCCTGGTATCGATCCATGAAAATGCAAGTGATTGCACAGTATCCCGGCTTGGCCGGCTAATTGCATGAAGGATGCGCTCCGGCTGCTTGCGCGATTTGGGGATCACAAAATCGAACAAATGGTCGTACCCGATCTTGCCCATGAACTTCACCTTGGGCGTGTAACGGATATCGTGATGGGCACATCCTGCATCATTCAATGCGGATTATGGGGTTATGTCAACGGTGGCAGGTAGCATTTGGCTAAGGCGCTGAATTCCAGGATTTGGCTTTCGATCCAGGTTTTGTCGCGGCCTAATTCTGTGGCCATGGTTTGAGCGACGTGGGATGCGGCGGCAATTGCGGCGTGGGCGTCCAGAAACAGGAGGCGCGTGCGGCGGGCCAGGATGTCGTCAATTGTGCGCGCCATTTCGTGGCGGACGAAATAGTTGATTTCATTGGCGGTAATCGCGCATGGTCCGGTTACAAGTTCGTTATTCATCCCGCTGGCGGAGCCTCCAGGATGCTTATTGCGATCCGTTTCGCTTGCGTCGGAATTTGGAGAACCGGATATTTTTAGGCCTCGCGTAATACATTCGCGCACGGGCAAAGAGCCGATGCCGGCGGCATGATCGACCGCATCTTCCGCCATGCGCCGATAGGTTGTCCATTTGCCCCCGGCAATGGTCAATAATCCACTGCTGCTGATGTCAATTGTATGATCGCGCGACAATGCCGCGGTATGGCTATTCCGCGGCGCTTTAACCAGGGGGCGAATCCCCGCAAACATACTGACAATGTCGCTGCGTTTCGGCTCTCGCGCCAGATATTGCCCGGCGGTTTCAAGAATAAAATCAATTTCCTCATCCTGCGGCACGGGTTCCAAGGTTACGTTTTCCAGCGCAGTATCGGTTGTGCCTAACAGTGTGCGATTGTGCCAGGGCACGGCAAACAACACGCGCCCATCGCTGGTATGCGGCACCATAATGGCGGTGTCTCCGGAAAGAAACGTTCTTTCCAGCACCAGATGCACACCTTGGCTGGGCGAAATAATGCCGGCCGCGCTCGGGTTATCCATGTGCCGCAACGTATCGCTGAAGGCACCCGTTGCGTTAATGACACATCGTGCCGCAACAGTATGTGTCCGCGCGGTTTCGCGGTCGGTAAACCGTAGCTCGCGCAGATGTCCGGCGGCATCATGCAGCAGGTGCGTCACGGGCGCATAATTCAAAAGTGCCGCGCCATGTCGCGTTGCGGTCGTGGCCAAGTCGATCAGCAGTCGCGCATCATCAAATTGTCCGTCATGATACAGCACGCCACCCCGCAGGCCTTCGGTTTTCAGCGTTGGAATATAGTGCAGCACCTCCTGGCGGCTCAAATGCCGGGATTTTCCAAATCCATATTTCCCCGCCAGCAGGTCATAAGCTTTTAATCCAACACCGTAAAACGGGGCTTCCCACCATTGATAATTCGGCACGACAAAAGCCAGATCATGCACCAGATGCGGGGCGTTATTTTTAAGAATTCCCCGTTCATGCAAGGCTTCTGTGACCAGAGCAATATTGCCCTGCCGCAAATAACGCACGCCGCCATGTACCAGTTTCGTGGAGCGGCTGCTGGTGGCCTTGCCAAAATCGCTTTGTTCCAGCAAACAGACCGCATAGCCACGCGCCGCCGCATCCACCGCGATGCCCACACCCGTAGCGCCACCGCCAATAACCGCGATGTCCCATGGCTCGCTTCGATCTATTATTCGACGCAACGATACATCTCGATTCATAGATGCCTTCCACCGCGAGTTATTCAGTCGCAGCCCCCGGCTCCTCCCAATCCCGGGACCGGGCAACCGCCTTTTTCCACCGCAGGCGAAGAAAATGTGCCTCATCACGACTCATCCGCGGTTCAAAAACGCGATCCACCGCCCAGTGCCGTGAAACATCATCGCAACTCTCCCAGAAGTGCGCCGCCAAACCCGCCAGGTAGGCGGCCCCCAAGGCCGTCGTCTGTATGATTTGTGGCCGCAATACAGGGACACCCAGCAAATCAGCTTGGAACTGCATCAACAACTTGTTTTCCGCCGCACCGCCGTCCACGCGCATTTCCGCCACCGGTTTTCCGTAATCCTTTTGCATGCATTCCAGCAAATCCGCGCTCTGATGGGCAACACTTTCCAGCGCCGCCCGGGCAATGTGCGCGGCGGTTGTTCCACGCGTCAGACCGGAGATGGATCCCCGCGCGTAGGCATCCCAATAAGGTGAACCCAGCCCCGCGAACGCGGGAACAAAATATACGCCGCCGGAATTCTCCACGCTGGCCGCCAGGGCTTCAACGTCTTTGCTGCTTTGAATAATCCCCAGTGAATCGCGCAACCATTGCACCACCGCCCCCCCGATAAACACGCTTCCTTCCAAGGCGTAATGGGTGGTGCCGCCCAGCCTCCAGGCCACGGTGCTTAAAAGCTTATTCGCGGATTCCGCCGGCTTTTCTCCGACGTTCATGAGCATAAAGCATCCGGTGCCGTAGGTATTTTTTACCGATCCGGGGGCAAAACAGGTTTGGCCGAATAACGCAGCCTGTTGATCCCCGGCCACCCCGGCAATCGGCACTGGGGTACCCAGCAATTCCCCGGAAGTGTGGCCATATAGTTCAGATGAAGACCGCACATCGGGTAAAACAGACGGCGGAATATCCATTACAGCCAGAAGTTCATGATCCCATTGGCCGCTGTGAATGTTAAAAAGCATCGTGCGGGACGCATTGGAAATATCTGTCGCATGAACCGCGCCGGCTGTAAGTTTCCAAAGCAACCATGAATCCACGGTGCCAAACGCCAAGTCACCGCGAGCGGCCATCTTCCGGGCACCGGGGACCTGGTCCAAAATCCAGCGTAACTTCGTGGCGGAAAAATAAGGATCAATAATCAGGCCGGTTTTTCGGGTCACCATCTCCGCATGGCCTGCGGATTTAAGGGCCTCGCACCAATCCGCGGTGCGCCGATCCTGCCAGACAATGGCATTATAAACAGGTTCCCCGGTCTTCCGGTTCCATACCAGCGTGGTTTCCCGCTGATTGGTGATGCCGATAGCGGCGATATCCGTAGCCGCAATGCCCGCCTGGACGATAACTTGCTGTGCGGTGGCCAGTTGCGTGCGCCAAATTTCCTGGGGGTCTTGTTCTACGGAGCCGGGGCGGGGAAATATCGGAGCCAGTTCCATTTGCGCCATCGCCAAGGATCGCCCATTGTGATCAAACACAATGGCTCGTGAACTGCTGGTTCCCTGATCCAATGCCAGAACAACGCTCATCGGATTCCCGCCCCTTGGCTTAACAATCAGGCATGGGCCGGCACGGATGCGGTTTTTTCCACCAGAAACTCCGGCCAATCTGCGTTATCCCAGCCTACGCGGCTGCCTGCCGGATAATCGGATGCCTGCTGGTGCGGAGGCAATTGCACGGTGGTTTTATACGCGGTTTGTACCAGCAGGGAATTCTCCGCGGGGTTTTGCTGTAAAACCAGCCCCTGCATGCGCCGCGGTCGGCCAAAAAGCGGCTCCACATAGTTCCCCCCCTCGCTGACTACGTCAATTTTTCGCGCCGGCGCATGAATGCGTCCGGATACCCATTTGCCCACCACCAGATCCGCGGCGGATGAACATTTGAAGGTATTGCGATAATTCGCGTTGGGCGTTTTTAATGTGACCAGATCGTTTTCAATACTCTCAACAATAAATTTCATTCAGCATTCTCCAATATGAACTGAATTATAAGCCCGAATCGCCCAGCGGCCAACAGGTGGGCAACCCGGCTCGGGAGCCGCTTGCGTTGTTAAGTTCATATTGAATTAAAGCATATAGGAGTGAGCGCGGAAACCAGCGTTACCCCAGATTCTGCCGAGGTCACTGGTCTTGGCTTGTGCCCCCCTACGAAGGCAAAAGCTTCTCCCCGGTGAAACTCTCTAAAATATCCCTAGTGCTCTGTCACGCCTAAATATTAGGATTGACGGAGGGCCAGGGGGCTTCGGGCGCGAAGCGAGAAGGATTGTGTATG
>DAHVEJ010000125.1 GCA_027313145.1 Phycisphaerales bacterium
GAACCCGAAGCGATGGTTTCCTTATGTTCCTGTCCCGGTTCCCGGAGGTGAACATGAATATCAATGAGGCCCGGGGCCACATACCCCCCCCTGGCATCCAGCACGGCGGCCTGCGGGGCGGTAGCCTTTAAGCCCGTGCCAACGGCTCGAATCAGCCCATCTACAATGAGCACTTCCAGTTTCTCCGGTTTTTGCCGCTGCGGATCCAGAAGTACGCCGTTGGTAATAAGCAAAGCATTATTTTTCATGCCCCAGAGTATAAGCTCCCCCGGCAATAAGGTGAATTGCGCAAAGCAAATTGGCCTAAAGCAAAAGTTTTGGTATATTACTGGTCCCAAAAGGGCGTGTGCCTGAGCGGCCAAAAGGGACGGACTGTAAATCCGTTGGCTTATGCCTACGCAGGTTCGAATCCTGCCGCGCCCATTGTGTTGATATGTACATTCGTGCACACTTCAGCAAGGCCAAGCAAATTGCGGGTTTTATCATCATCGGCATTATTGCCTTGCATGGCCTTGCAGGCTGTTTCCGCTCTATGCTGCGCCGCATTATGCGCCGCCTTGGCTGATGCTGTTTCCGGCGATGCTGGCGATGGTTGGATGGTGGATACAGCACGTTCAAAGTGGGCGTCCATGACCTGAAGGTAGTGGCCTTGGGCTACGTCAATGCTGTTTCCGATCCAAGAGCAAACAACCTGTATAGGGTAAGTCTCGGCCAATTCAGTTTGACGCGATGCCCGCATATTGTGCCACAGCTTCGGCCATGGTTTTAACCCGGCCCGCTTGATAATGCGTGTCAGTTGCGTCCGCAGGTTGCAGGCGGCACTACGGTATCGCGTAATGCAATACTCTTCACCCGGCAACGCCGCTTCAAAGCATTCGGTCAATGGTTTTTTGAGTTCGGGGAATATCGGGATAATGCGAGAGCCGCCGCCTTCACAATGTTCTGTCTTAGGGCTGCTAACGTGGATGCGGTTATTCTCCCAGTCAATATCGCCCCAACGGAGCAACAGGGTTTCCGATGGCGTGCGTATCCCGCCGTAACGCGACAGGGCCACCATCAATCGCCATTGTGCATCAGGGCAAGCCGCAATGAGTTTGTCGGCGGCTTCACGGGTAACAAAGAATTGTCGGGCTTTATTGGTTTGGGATCCAGCCTTTACATCGGTAAATGGGTTTTCGTCTATTAGCTTCCACTTCACGGCCTTGCCAAACATCATACGGGCAACGCCTACACGCCGGGAAATCGTGGCATTGGCGTATCCTTCAGAGACCAGAGCCTGCCGCCACTTGTCCGCGTCTTCTGGCCCGATGGAACGCAATGCGCGGCCTTCACCAAGGATTCGGTTGAGCATATCGCGGGTTTGTCCGTAAGCCACTTCTGTACCGTCTTTAACAACCAAGGATGAAAAGTAGTCGGCCAGAAACTTACCCAGCGTTGTTGCATTGCGTTCACGCGATACAACCAGCCCAGACGCCGCCAATCGGCCATGCAGCGTATCATCAATGGCCGCAAGCCATTGCGACGTTGACGAATCAAGGGACGTGCCGGCCAGCCGTGCAGAAATCAGGTTTTCAATGTGGGTTTGGATTGCCATCGCCTGCTTGGCCGTGGAGTGGCCAAGCCGGACAGCTTTGCGCTGGCCATTCAGCATGAATTGGATACGCCGGGTGCCGTTGTTGTCGTTGCTGATCGATGCCATGGTTAATCCCCTGTAAAGTGTTCAAATGATTTAAGAACGCCCATTTTTCGGCCAAGTGACTCTAAGTCAACGTCCATGTGATAAACACAGCCCCCTTGGATGGAAACGATATAGAATTTGCCTAATTGATGAAATGATCGGGAAGATTCACGGCATCGCCGTAGCGATTCGCCATCTTTTTCTAGCGCCCGCTGAAGTCTAGCGAACAGCGCCCGCTCGTTCACTGGAACCTTTTGGGGTGCCTTGTTTTTTGGTTGGCTTTTCATAATTTTCTCCTAAAAAAAGCGATAACCATAAAAACATGATAACACAAAAACACACATTGTCAAGCACAATCAAGAATTATTTTCTTTCAAGAGTTTTTGTCCGTGCGGCAATTTAAGCGGATAGAGACTCGGCACACGCCGAGCAATACGCGACAATGCCGATGTGAACCGCGTGCTTATCGCACAGGCTGGCCAAGCATGTGTGGCAGTAATTGCTTGGGCAGTCCCAAAGCGGTTTGCGACAGACGGTGCAAACAAATGGGACGCGGGAGATATTTGGTGCTTCAATAGCCATCGTCATCATCATCCTTCGGAACCGCCAGCAGGTACCCGCCGCGCGTTGGGACGATACGGCCACCGGGAAACTTCGGCAGGAACCGCTTTATGGTTTCCAAGTCCGTGCTTTCCATGACCACTGTAAAGCGTATCCGCAAGGGTTGCTTCCTTGCGGCGGTTTCAGCAAGTGATATTTGTTCGTCGCTCATAAGTAATTCCCTTTCAGAATCCGCCCGACAAGCGGCACAGCCAGAACGCCGCCGTTACCAAGTCATAAAATAACACCGCGATAATTGCCCCGCCGACTAGCGGCAAAAGCAATTCGCTTTGAGAAACACGATAAAGCAGAGCTTTCATAAAATTCCTTTCAAAAATGGGGGTTTCAGTAAGAAACGGCTGCATTAGCCGCCCGTAGAGAGCCTCCCGCATCATTGGATGACTGGTAGGCCATTGAATTAAGCAGCCTCGCAATGGCAGCATGGATACGCCAACAGACAGCGGTTCTAGCCTCGCACGATCGTTGACGGTTTCCGCTTCGGCGTTGCAGGCGGTGCGGCCTTAACTGGTGCGGGTGTGGCCGGCGGCGACACGGTTGGTTCTTCAGCAGGCCGTAAAATTAAAAAAGCATTTGGAACCGGCGTAATAACGCTGTTAGGCGTTTCAGCCAAAAGTTCCTTCGCAGCCTCAATGGTTTCGCAACGTGAAACAAGAACGTACATTTTCATAAGCGTTTCCTTGTAAAAGGTGAAGAAAGGCGGCGCGGCACACCCGCACCGCCAGGGGGAGCATTTTACTTTGACGCTTTTTGCGGCTCTGGCGGCGTCGAAAAGTCAGGCCAACAAAGTTTTTCGTCCGCATTAAGTTCCGGCGGATAGCCGAGAAGGTTCGACACCATAGACCACTGCGTGCGGCTCGGCGGCGATGCAAAAAGCGTCCTCAGTTGCGAGGCGTCGCTTGCCCACTGCCCGGAGGATCGGGACAAAAACTGCGCTGCATCCAAAAACCTTTGAGTTTCTTCATCCGACAAACCCTGCGGATGAAGCAGGCCCCGGACGTATGCTCGCTGATGGCGCGATCGGTTCGATTCGATGTAGGTTCGCGCTCGGTCGTGAATTGTAACTTCGTGTGACATTTTGGAATTCCTTTTCTGCCGCATTTCGCGGCTTGTGATAAAACTGCGCCCTGTTACCGCTGGGCGCGTCGCGGGTTTAATGTTGTTGCTTGTCGGTGCCTCCTTTTTGTGGGCTTGCACAAACGCCAATTTCCGGGCCTGCGGACGCTTCGGGCGGCTTCGGGGTCGTTAAAAGTTCTGGCGTGCTATCTGTCCCAGGCCCTGCAACGACACATGCCTTCAGGTGATAGCAGCGCCAGGCGTTTTTGAGAACCTTGCGAATTCTGCATACTGGCGGCGCGTTACTTCCCGGCGATGCGGTAAATTGAATCGTCCAAGTTTCCGGTTGCACCTTTGCCGGCACGGGAATCGTCGGCGTTGTGGATCCCGCGCGGTTCTGGCGTTTTGGCCGTGCGGGCGGTGAATCGAATAGCGGGCGAGAGTAGGTCATAAAAATAGGCTCCCAAGAATTGCCAACGCACCTGCCAGGCGTTGCCAGGCCAGCCGCCACCGTCGCGCCCGGGCCAATGTCCGGCGTTTGCGATGGATCAGCTTTTGAAGTCTTTGGCCGTCGTGGTCAATCATGTTACAACTCCACTTTCTTATCGCCACGCCACGCATCAAAGAATCGCCACGAATTCGGCTTGCCGGAATCATCGAACGCAATTCCATCCAAGTAAGAACCGTGGTGCATCCGCGGAAGCATCGGCTCGACTGCCTCCAGTGTTTCCCATAGGGCTATCAGCTTCAGGTTCCAACGCGGTTCGCCATTGATGGTACAGCGACCATCAATCATGGCGTTCAATCGCCGCCCGTTTGGAAGCGTGTAGATAACTTTCGTGCCCAATCTGGTGGCCGCGTGTGCAATCTTGATATAGGTGCCGGAATTCATATTGCCCGCCTTTCCGTGCCCGGCAATATCGGGGTATTGGGGCCAGGGTCGCAACGTGGGGCGGATGGTGCAGCGGTAAGGGGCTTGGTAGTGACAAGGGGCTTGTCGGCGGGAATTAACCGCCATGTCGTAACCCTGAACACCCCGTTATCGTCGCAAATTCCATCCAAGGCTATGCGCTGGCTGTAGCCATCTTCAAGCCAAGTATCCAGATAGTTCAAAGCCGTTTGGTGGCGTTCGTCGGGATCCCGCATCCAGTGGTATGCGGCCAAGGTTTTGGCATACTGGTTCTTGAGCCGTTGCTGAATAGCCGGGTTGGGTTCGGCCTGTTCGATGGCCGCCGTAGCCACCGCCTGAAGGGACAGGAATCGAGCCGGTGGGGCCGATGGTTCTGATGACGGCATATCCAAGGGCTTGGCTGTTACTGGAACCGCTTGCGGTGGCTTGCTGGCCGATGCAGGTGGCAGGGTACATAAGGGTACGTCTACAAGGGAAGGGGTGTCGGAAGGTTTAGCAGATTTTTTATTACAAAGACTGCTCAAAAACCCCTTAATGTCGATACCCCCACCCCTTACCATGCGCATGTGCCCCAACGTACCCCCGTTTTCTAAAACCGTGCAGTTTTCGGGGTTATTTGCATGGTTTTCGGGGGTACATGCGCCGTTATCCAATGTGTCCCCAGCGGGCTTTAGTATCTCATTCATGGTTCTTGCCTTTCACATCGGGGGCACATGGGGGCACATGGGGCACGTTGCCATAGGTGGGGGTGTCGGTCGGTAATCCAATGTCCACGCCGTAGCGGCTTTGAACCCTTTGAAGGGCCGTTTTGTCGGTGTCGTAAATTCTCACGCCGTGGCTTTTTGTTGTTCGCAAACCAAACCGAGTAAGCACGGTGGCGATACCCTTGGCCGTGAAACGCCTGAACAGTTCAGACTCATCTTCGCGGGCTTGCACCAGGACATCCTTGGCGGTTGGCCTACTGCCGCCCTGAACCAGAATTGCCAATGCCTTCAAAACAATTTCTTCGACTTCGCCCACCCCGTCATCGGTTTGTTCCAAAATGCTGCGGGCCGCGTGATCTTGAATGATGCCAAGCAGCCCTTGGGCACCATGGCTTTCGATCCACGATGCCAAGGCCATTAAAGGATTCCATAGCTCATAATTCCTACCCGATATTTCCGGTGGGCACCCTTCTGAATTTGCCGCCACCGTCGCAATGTGTGATCCGTATTGAAGTGCCATCGCGTGCAGGCCATTCCGTAACGCCTGCCACCGTTCAGGGTTGTCGTCTATTCGGCGTTTTGGCTTTTCGGATTCCGCCGGGGATCGGAACATGATAATTGAAATACACCGATCCATCAGCGGCCCCGGCAGGCCGGCGATGCACCCGATGGCTTTCGGGCCGAAGACTTGGAATTCCACCATCTTAAATGTGTCGCCTGTGGCTTCCAGCCGGGAAGCTTTGCCGCCGCGTTTATACCCGGCAAGCAAAATACTGCGTATCTCAAGGGCGTCGGGCGTGCTTTCTTTGAGCCTCTCGGCTTCATCAAGGATGAGCACGCCACCGTTATTGTGCAAGGTTCTGAACAAGCATGGTGCCGATATATTGGATGAACAAAACGGCCTAAACGCCAGCCGCGTCAGGACTTCAAATAGCCGGGTTTTGCCTGAACCCTTGGGGCCTCCAGCATACAGATATGGCACCGCGTCCCACAACGGATAAAGATATGTCAGCATCACCCAAATCGCAATAACCGCAGTCGTGCTTTCCGGGTAAGGCAAATCAACATAGAAGGTAATCGCTTCGCACAATGCGGCAAAAATTTCCAAAGGAGAAACTGTGCCACCGGCGGCCCATTGCTTACGCCCGGCAATGTCCCAGCCGGGGTTAGCACCCGTTGATGGTTTGTCTGGAATTGGATTAAAAAAAATCCTCTTGTCGCCAACTTCAAGCGAGTGCTCAAGGGCCTTTATTTCCCGTTTTCCGTTGGTCCATTGTAGATGCAACGCCCATCGTGCTACCGGCTCCCCGGCCATAAGGCTTGTGCGGGGAATTGCGATACCACAAACTTCATGCGTTAGGAATAATTCGGGCCGCAACACCATAGATGCGGGAAGTTCTTCGCCTTCAGCCTGTGGTGCGGTTTTATCAGTGTCCGATGGAAGTGATGCGGCGATTTTATCCAACTCCGTTTCAAAAGACTGCCGCAGCATTCCCGGAAACCTTGACACCGCGGTTCCGCAGAATGTAGCGCGGGCTTTTGCACTACGCAGATTGAAAACATCGACGAAGCGGGCGTCGCCGTTTACCAAGGTAACTTGCCATTGTTTGCCGGATGGGGCAACTTCAATTTTAATTTCGGTATCGGTCACGGATAACCCCCTTGAAGGTGTATTGTCGTATTGGCGATATTGATGCGGCTGTGCGAATATCGTCGGCGGATGCACCGGCGATAATCCATGCCCGCACGTCTTTGGTGTTGTTGGGCGGTTTAATTAGTCGGCAGTCAAGACAAATCAGCATCAACTCATGCAGTAGCCGTTCCGCACCCGCCATACCCGGCGCGTCGGCGTCGGCGATGATGACGCATTGCCCAGGGCGAAACTCGCGCACCATGTCGCAGATAATGCCCACGCCACCAGAGCATGACGGCCTGCCTATGACATTGTGTAGGCCTACCGAATATAGGGCGAGTGCGTCGGACGCACCCTCGCAAATATGCCAAACTTCACCGCGACACTGCTTGAAATCCTCCGGAATAAAAACACCTTCATGGCCACCTCGCACGGAAAACTTGGAGCCGTTTGGCAGTCGCAATCGGATACCGACTACTTTTCCGTCCTGATCTTTCATGGAAAACGAGTAAGCTTCATGCGACCGATGCCATCCGACACGGAATGCCTTCATGGAATCCTCGTTTACGCCCAAGTGGCCGCAAAGCCACGCCATCCGCTCCGGCCTCATATCCCTGACACATTGGGCCGCTATCGCGCCCATATCCACCGATTGCATCGGCGGCATCGGGACATGCACGGTGCGGACGTATTGCCGCGATTTCCAGGAATCGGAATCCTTCAGGCGGTGCAAAAAGCCACCATCAGGGTATGACTTGATGGCCCCCTCGCTGATTCTCATACAGCGGCAGACGGCCCCATCAGCGGACATGCCGCACCAGTCGGGCCGACCACAGATCGGGCATGGGTGCTGCCGCGTGCAACGTATCCAGTCTGTTCTACTTTGTGTTATACTCATGTTGTCCCTTTAATTATGTCGCTGGTTTCCAGTTCCCACCGGGGCCAGCGGCTTGGTTTAACTTTTTGCCGCGTCAATGAATTCCCGAATGTCCGCAATGTCATATCGCACTGACGCACCAATTTTCACAGCTTTGAGCTTGTCCTGATGGCGCAGAGTAAAGACCGTGCGGGCACTTACGCCGAGAAGTCGCGCGGCCTCGCGCTCCGACACCAGCAGTGGCGGTAATGTAGGCATTTCATCCACGGGCCACCGCCTCGCCACGCCGGGCGTCAATAGTGTGAAGCTCATGCCTTACCATGGCGATAGCGTCTCTGCTATACAGTCTGATGCGGCCAGTGCGAGCCAGCGGCCTGATGTGGGATCGTGTATCCAGTATGCGTATCACCCGATGCAGCGGCACGCCTATCTGCGATGCGATGATGCCTGGCGTGATTGTCTGTGGTACATCGTGCATAAATATCTCCTATCGGGCACATAAAATCGTGTCCCATCATTAGCGGCGCGCACCGTGGGCGCGATGTTTTTAGCGGTTTTTCGGGCTTTTAGACGCAAAACGCGCGCACGGGCGCGACTGTGCGCGCTCACGGACGCGGTGTGTTTTTGGTCAGTTGAAAAGTTAGAATCTTTGCTTGATATGAATGCGTGAATCATTACGCGCATCGGCGCTCTGATCCGAAATCAATCGAGAAAGTTCGTCCGTAAGGGGGACTGCTTTGACGCTTTGATTTTTTCTTTGGGGTTTGGATTGTGTTCGGCTTTCTTGCATCGCCTTCCAAACAGGGAGCTTTCCGATCAACGCGGAACTGCATCCGATTTTCGATGCCAAGGCACGTTGAGTCAGGCTAGGGAACTCCTCTAAGAGTTCACGCGCCATCAAGTTCGCCTCTTTTTGGGTTATGCGTTTGCGGTTGAGTTTTGCCGGTAACTGAGCTTTAGCCTCCGGCACAATGTTAGATGTGACGGCTGGGTGTTCCCTGATCCAATCATTTTTTGCTTCAGCGGCGGTGAGAAAGTCGCGGGCTGCCGCGATAATTTTTTCAACGATATGTGGGTAAAGCGGTAACTGTCGCATGTTATGCAGCGGCAGCGGGTGCGCTGTCTGTTTTTGAATTTCTTCACACTCTCTGAACGCAGGCGGCCAGAGATCGAGGATTTGATTGTGTAGGTGCTGCTGCCACGTCGCTTTATTGGGGTAGCCAGTTGCTTCTGGATAAATCTTACAAATTTGAGTCCAGTACAACGGCCGCATGTCGGCATACAAACACAGCAGGCCAGCAAATTGATTTAGTTTTTCCATGGTTTTACCATCCTTTGGGTTACGGCAGGCCTCACCGGGGCGGCGTCGGATGGTTAACACCACGCCCAGCGAAGCCATAAGGCCCAGAGCTACCGGGCCGTGCCTATCTCATTTTCCGCCAGCCAGCCCACGCATCGCGTCATTGCTGGTTATTGGTTCCGGTGCCCCCTTCGGTTTGCGTGACGCTGGCATCTTTCGACGCCCAAATTTGCGACTGTAACGCAGGGCGTTCAAAACGTCTGCCTTTATCCATCTTGGCGTCCCGTGGCCAACGTAAATCGGCGGCGGAATGGATCCATCGCGTGATTTTTTCCAGATGCTCCTGGCCGATAGGTCAAGCAAAACACCAAGGTTTCTTGCGGACAAAAATTCCGGAGAAAGCCGCGTCGTGTCTGATTGCTTCATGTTTTTACACTCCAATAAAAGCAAGCCCCGGCAAGCCACCATGGGCCACACCCAAAAAATTTAACGGTATACGGCCTAATTGCAAGTCCGAACGCGCATTTGCGTGAAGCTTGAATTTTTCCCCGCCGTCAACGTCCTGGCATCGCCCCAGAAACGCCGCAGCGCCATTTTCACGGCCAGCCATTGCGGGGGTGTCAACCTGTTCTACTTTGGAACTGGTTACAGGGTTGGGATCGCCGCCTCTGTTCTTCGGTCAGCTATTGCAGCCAACTTCTGCGTTGGTAACTGCGATCCATCCATAACTCTATATCAGAACTTTTCCCCGGCATTTTTCGCAAAAGCGTTTTTAGACTTTTTTCCCGGCGCATGCGTGCGGAGATGTCTAAAATTTTCCGGGGGGTGCGCGACAATGTAATGTAAAAAAAATTCGCGAAACTCGATCTTGTGGTGGTGGGTGGCCGGCGCGCGAAAAGCCGGAACAAAGAATGTTTACCTGCACACCTGCACAGCTTATCTGCTTGCCTGCCGGGTGCAGGCGTTCATGCAGGCATATATGGCTTGCCTTCTGGATCATGCGTACAGGCCCCATACAGGAGATATATAGACATCCGGCACCGCTTATAAGCACCCGGCAACGGCAGCAATTCTGCCTGGTCTGGGGGTGCAACGCTCCGGTAATGCCAGCCATCCGATCAAAGCATCTTCCTCAACGCTTCCCGTTGCTCCAGCGTAAGGCCCGAAATTGCTTTCGCAAGTGCGGAAATGTCGGAAAGTGCGCCGGATTCTGCGCCGCTTGGTTTTGAAACATGCTGAAAATCAGGCTTTTCTGTGGGTAGTTCTAGTCCTGCCGCGCCCATATATTCATTTGTACAAACGTGCGTGTATATGTAATCCCCGGAATTATCGCTGGAACAGGGCAGTAGCCTTGCGCGTTATTTCCGGGCGGCCTTAAAAAATCGGCAAAATATGGCCCAATTATGGCCATGGCCCGGCGGTTTCCTGAATAAAAGCGGGTGGGGACATCCCGATAATTATCGGGACGCCCCCAAAGCCGCTGGAAAATTTCCACACCCATCCCAACGTACAAGCTGCATTTAATTTACGCAGGCGCGTCTGGCGGGTATCCTACGGATTGTGCCGTGACACCGTTTCCTGTTGCGGCGTGGGGAAGTGTCGTATTTCCCGGCCGGAGGTGCATTTATGGATAGTTTTCCGACCATCAAGGTTACGGACCATCATCCTGTGGTCGTTGTAGAACTTTTATGCTCCCAGTTGCTTGATGGTGCCCTGCTGGACCGCATTGAACACGACACGCTGGAAGCCATTAAACAAGCCAACCCGCCGCTGCTGGTTATTGGCTTTTCTCAGGTGCAGCATCTTTCGTCCATGGCGTTACGCACCCTGCTAAATCTGCGACAGCACGTTACGGAAAGACAGGGCCAAATCCGCCTCGCCGGCATTCGACCGGAAATTCGTGAAGTGTTTTCCACCACCCGGCTCGATACGCTTTTCCAAATTCATGATGACAACGATCAGGCTGTGGCCAAAATCCAGAACTGGCTGCGACTGGTGAAGGGCAATCGCTGATCCGGCACAACGGCAGGTCCATTTTCCGGCCTGCGCCGTATTCGGGCATATCAGCCCCGCCAAAGCCGGCGGCTTTGTGACATTATCGGAAGTCCGTTGGTTAATATTCCACGAATGGCAATTCCACAGGTGTTGGCACGTACCCCGTGCTGCGGCTGTTGTTAAGCGTATTTTTATCCAGCCCCAGTGCCTGCACAATGGCGTCCAAATCATCAGCGACTTTCACGGGCTGATTACTCATGTGTCCCCATGTAGCCTGCGCTTCAGGTTGCTTGGCTTGCTTGGTGTTTACACCGGTGTGGTAATAGACGGTGGCATCGGGATCTTTCAGGCCGTGGCCGGTAAGTACGCAGGCCACACGTTCATGGCGGGAAATAATATTACGGGCCAGCAACTGCTGCAGGCCTGCGATGGTTGCGGCGCTGGCCGGCTCACAGCCAAAGCCAAAGCGGCCGATCAAAGCTTTGGCTTCCAGAATTTCCTCATCGGTCACTTGCGCCACAACGCCATTCATGGTGTGCAAGGCCCGCAGAGCTTTTTTTAAATTCACCGGATGACCAATTTCAATGGCCGACGCCACCGTATGGGCATGAATTCCGTCCCGCTCCATGCGTTTATAATGTTCCGTAATGGCGGCCTGATTGACGTTTCCGCCATTCCACGTCAAGCCACCGGCCACAAGTTCGTGCAGCGTGTTAGCCCCCGTGGCATTGATCACCGCTAGGCGCGGAATGCGTTTAATAAGCCCCAGTTCGCGCAATTCAAAAAACGCTTTGCCGAAAGCTGAGCAATTTCCCAGATTGCCGCCGGGCACAATAATCCAATCCGGCGATTCCCAGTTCAATGCCTCCAAAATGCGGTACATAATGGTTTTCTGCCCTTCCAGTCGGAAAGGGTTGACACTGTTCATCAGATACAACCCCAATTGCCCGCTGACTTGGCGAACGCGTGCCAGGCAGGTGTCAAAATCACCTTCAATTTGTAACGTGCGGGCACCATAGTCCAGTGCCTGCGAGAGTTTGCCGAACGCAATTTTGCCCGTTCCAATAAATACAATTCCCTGAAAGCCGTTCATCGCCGCAAACAGCGCCAGCGACGCGGACGTATTACCCGTGCTGGCGCAGGCCACTCTTTGAGCGCCGACAATGCGGGCATGCGTAAACGCCGCCGTCATGCCATTATCTTTAAAACTTCCCGACGGGTTCATCCCCTCATATTGCAGCCAGAGCTGCCCCGGCCACATCCCCAGATGGCGTCCCAGGCATACCGCGTTCTGTAAAAAGGTCTGCCCCTCACCAACGGTGCAGACCATGGCGTCGGAGGCAAATGGCAGCAAATCACGGAATCGCCATACCCCGGAATAATCCAGCGGAAACCGCCGATTCTGCCAGCGGGCTTGAAACTCTCGCAGGCTTTTCGGCAGCGCCGCTTTATTCCACTGATAGTTAATATCCAGCAGTTCACCGCACCCAGTGCAAGCCGTGAGCGTCTGCCCCACATCAAAGGTCGCGGCACAATTCGGATTAATACACTGCTGATAAGCAATAGTTTTCATACCAGAATCTTAGCCGCACACCGCAATTGCCTCAACGGCCCGATCCCGGCCCGCCGATTTTGGACGCGATGAGCTTTATTCGATGTATTTTCAGAAAGGCAGCGTCCGTCGCGCTTCTGCCACTTCGCAAAGCGGCTGTTGCTTGGGCCGCCCTTTGGATCAACACCGTCCGTGCCCGCACCGTTATATGACACACCCTTACTCGTTCATTTTATGTTGAATTTTTGGAGCTTTCGAACATCAGCCCACGTTACGCTCGCTTGGGCATTCAAACTGCGAGGCACTTTATCATTGATGGGAGCCGGTTGCGTTGTAAGGATTCCAGAGAGGCATAAGATTTAGAAGTGTTGATATGTCTATCTGTTGGCGGACGAATTTCCATCGCTTCCAGCCATATTGGTGTGCGGAAGGGCCAATATCGGCTGTTTTTGCGCAGCATTCGCCGCATCGGTCGGCTTTGGTTGCATCGCGATGAGTTGTGGGAACTCG
>DAHVEJ010000126.1 GCA_027313145.1 Phycisphaerales bacterium
AAAGCTCCATTTGCAGAGCTGGATGCGTGGCCGCCAGGAACACAATTTTTGAATCGGCAAACTGTTTAGGAACGATTGGTGTTTTTTCAGCCAACACGTTGAGAACCACGGCCGTGGTCGTTGCTTCATTCATGGTGGGATCATAGCTGCCGCTCCAGCGGAAGGTTTTGCTCCCGGCCCGCCGTTCTAAGCCGGCGGTATCAATTTCAGGGTGCTTAAATGCGCTTTCAAAGGATCTTGGACAATCATCTCCCACCACCGCCACGAGGCGCACCTTGGAAAAGTTCGCCGCCGCCCAACTGAAATAAACCGCCGATCCTCCGATGATATTTTCCCGCTTTCCATGCGGTGTAGTAACGCAATCAATACCAACGGAACCGGTAACCAGGAGGGACATAGGCATTTCCTTTCAACTATGGTTCATCATCATCGCCGCCGCGCAATGTATAAGTGCATACAATAGCCGAAAATCGGCAATTCGTCACAGTGTTGCCACAGGCTTGGGAATCGGGGCGTCCTTGCGAGCCATAGCCCCGAAGATTTGAAGTCAAAGGTATTGCCGCCTCCCCAGTCAACGTCCAATTCCCGGGGTAGAGTTTGTATTTCAATTTCTCGCTCGCATTTGGATGCAGACTATCGTAGGATAGAATTTGGGTACATGAGCCGGTCTGAGAATAGTGCGGATGTAAGCATTATTCTCAAACATGCTCGGGAAATTGAACGGTTACGGATGATGAATGGAAATGAACCACATAATGAATCAGACAGAGCACAACGCTTCTTAGAGCGGCGGTCTGTGGTGTTAATTGAGACTCCCGAGGAAGTGCCGCGGTTGGCGGCACGTCGCAAACTCAACTCGGTGATCGTCGCGGCCAATGACATTAGCCTCGACGGCATCGCCCATGCGGTGGTCAGTTCACCACGGAAAGCGGGCGTACTGGTCATTCCCTGGTTGCCGCGGGCGGAGATTTTCCCATTTCTTCTGCGCGGTTTTCATCGCGTTTTACCGTTATGCGTTACCGCCTTTCCGGGAAATGCCAGACGGCTCTGCGACGCCATCATCGCGGGGGAGTCCGCACGGCTGATTGGCGCGGTACCGGATACAGCTTTGGCGGCGGTAACTGTTTTCCGGGCTGATTTATCCGCCTTGTGCCTGCCCAAACATTGGTTTGACCAAAACGGAGATATGGCCGATATCCGGGAAATGAAGATTGAGCAAGACGGGGCGGTAGTGAGAATCGGCTCCCGACACTGGGAATCGCACCAGATCATTAGCGCTTTTGACGTCAATTTCCGTCGGACTTTACGGCGGATGGAACTCACACAGAATGATTCGCTAGGCGGATTGATTCGCAGCGCCCGCAAACAGCGACGGCTCGGGAGGGACGAATTTCCAGGCATTGATTCCAAGACCATTGCCCGCATTGAACGCAACGAAATTAACCGTCCGCAGCGTGAAACGCTTCGTTTAATCGCCCAAACGCTCGGTGTGCCCGTCGAACAGCTCATGGAAAAGATCAAGCAGCCCGCAGTTGATTCAACGCCCCTGTCTGCCCCACCGGCCCATGCCGGCGAACACTCCGCCAGCGCCTGAGGGGATTAATAATTACCTACTAAACATATATGTATTAGGTTTTATTATGGATGATATAAGCTATAAATATTGATATTTTATTGACTATCCAAATTCCTATCTGTATGATGGGATTTTGTTATTTGGAGTTGTTGAAACTATGAGCACAGAAACTGGTAATATCGTGACCGCCGATGGCAAGAAGCTTAATAAGGTTGAAGCCATTAAACTTGCGAAGGACGGCTTGGATGTCTGGGAGAATATTTTTCAATATGCCGCCGCAGAGGTTACCCAACCGCTGGAAGAGCTTTTAAGCCCTAAAGATTTTGAACTATTTCAAAAGACAATCCCCAACGCCCATAGCGCGGAAGTTATCCGCAGCGCCCAACGCAAAGCAAAAATATCCGAGGAGGACTTTGTCCGATTGCGCTGGTTCGGCATTTATCAGCATTTGCCCAATCTTTGCCACTTTATGCTCCGCATCCGCATTCCCAATGGTTTTGTCTCCGGCCGACAACTCCAGGAGGTGGCGGACATTGTGGATCAATATGCCAATGGCTTTGCCGATATTACAACCCGGCAGTGCTTTCAACTGCATTGGCTGACCATTGAGGCACTGGCGGAAATTCTGCCGCGTTTGGAACGCGTGGGGCTGGTGAGCAAATTTGCCTGCGGCGATACACCGCGAAACGTTGTCGGCTGCCCGCTGGCAGGCCACTTAGCCGATGAAGTCATTGACGCCACCGGCGTGGTGCAACGCACCAACCAGATGTTCCTGGACGGGAACAAGGAATTCAGTAATTTTCCGCGTAAATTTAAGACCGCTCTGGCCGGGTGCCATCTGCATTGCCATCAACCGCAAATTAACGATATCGGCATGTTCGGCGTCAAGCGGATCAGTCCCCATACCGGTCATGAAGAAGCCGGTTATGGCGTAACGGTGGGCGGTGGATTATCCAGTCAGCCTTATATCGGGCAAGGTTTGCGGGTGTTTATAACTCCGGAGCAGGTGCCGGCGGTGTGCCGGGGCATTGCTCACATTTTCCGTGATCATGGCTATCGTGAAAAACGCACGCGGGCACGCATGAAGTATCTGGTCTCGGACTGGGGCTGGGAAAAATTCCGTGACTATCTTGAGGCGGATATCGGCTTTAAGCTGGAACATGATGATAATATCGCCGCACCGGAATTTGCGCCCCATACCGATCACCTTGGTTCAGGCCCGCAGAAGCAGCCTGGCCTTTCCTATATCGGCGTGCCGGTTGAACGGGGTCGTATCAGCGGCAAGCAGTTGCGCGCGGCGGCGGAAATATCCAATCGGTTTGCCGGAAAGGACTTGTCCCGATTAGCCCTGTCCAATAAGCAAAATCTGATATTTCTTAATATTCCCAATGACTCGGTGTCGGCCATGATCCGCGAACTGGATGCCGCCGGATTACCCCCCCACGCCCCGCTGTGGCGTACCAACTTAATATCCTGCACCGGCACGCAGTTTTGCAATTTGGCCATTGTGGAAACCAAAGAACGCGCCAAACGTATTCTGGCGCATCTCGAGGCACATGTCGCCATTGATACCCCCATTATGGTCAGCGTCACCGGCTGCCCCAACAGCTGCTCCCAATATCAGATTGCCGACATCGGCCTGATGGGCGTGGTATGCAACTTCCGCGGCCAGCGCGGCACGGAAGCCTATCAGATTGTGCTGGGTGGCGGACTGGGCGGAGATGCGGGATTTGCCAAAGTTGCCCTGAAAAAAGTTCCCGCGGATTATGTTCATAAATCCATCCAGCAGATTGTGGAAGCCTACAAGGCCAATCGCCTCGATGAGGAAGAAACCTTCCGGCAATTCGTGCAGCGCTCCGCGCCGGAGCAACTTACCGAATGGCTGAACATTCCCGAGATGGCGGACGTCGGGTCCCTTTCTCCTGCGGCGTACAAGAGTATCGGTAAAGATATTTAAGCTCGCCGCATGATTCGTGATGGGTTATCCGCAGTATGCCCACTGATCATGTGACCAGCTTCCATGCGGCCCGCAATTATCATCGTCGTTCAGAAGGTCACCTTCCGCGCCCCGCGGTGGATATCAAAGCGGCGAAGGCCATATCCGTTTAAGCGTGCGGACGATTCATACCTTCAGCGGCTTAGATACGATTTCGCGTATCAGACCGCTTGGAAATCGGCGGCTGGCGGTAATGGCATAAAAGCTTTCAGTGATACCATCAATGCGATGCCACTCTACCAGTGTGCCGGCGGAAAGTTCTCCTTTGACCACCACGGGAGGAACGAGCGTCAGCCCGTTGTGATCGCGCGCCAGCAGACGCAGTGTCGCCATGTCATCGACTTCCGCCGCGATGACGGGGCGAATTCCCAGCCGGTCCATCATGACGTCAAACAGTGATCGAATACTGCTATCCAGACTGGGCACAATAAGCGGGATGCTGCGCAGGTCCTCGGGGAACCGAAATTGAGGGGCTTTCTTCGAAGGTTTGCCAATCAGGCTTGCCACTTGCTGACTGATTAAATGCGAATGACCGGCCATTTGCAAATCGGCCCGCAGCGGCAAGTTAGACAGCACCATGTCCAGGGCGTGCGCTTGCAGAGCGGCCAGCAAGTCGCGCATGGAACCGGAACGGACAACCAACTCAACGTCAGGGCGGTTAAGCAGCGGTGACAGCATCGCATGTTGAAAGTTTCTCGATAAGGTGGCAACCGCGCCGATGCGTACGATCTGTCGGCGACCCGGCGAGCGCTGCTTAAGCGTATCGATCAATTCATCGCCCGTGCGGAAAATGACATCGGCGTAATCCAGCGCCAGGCGGCCCGCCTCGGTGAGGATAAGTCGCCGTTTTTTACGCTCAAAAAGTTTTTCCCCCAGCGATTGCTCGAGTTGTCGCAATTGAATGCTTAACGCGGATTGAGAAACATTCAAATTCAGGGCCGCGCGACTTAGATTTCCCGCATGGGCTATAGCGCGGAAATAACGCAAATGATGGTAGTTCAAAAAGGCCATCTACATATTCTATAAAATATATGAATTCTATGCAATATATATATTGTACTTAACTTAGATGAACTCTAAACTTTGGGTGGTTTTAGTAAAGGAGTCATCATGTTTGAGTCACTGCGAATTTTTACGGCGGTATTACCCGCGGTGAGTTTGTGGGCTGCGGGCCTGGGATGGGCCGATGGGCGGATCTCGGTTCAGGGGCGCAATCGTCTTGTGGTGGGCGCTGCCTGGATGGGCTTGGCCGCGTCCATACTTTGCACACTTATGGCTATGGGAGGCAAACCCCTGGACGTGAGCGCCAAAGGCCCCTTGTCAGTGGTGATGGGGATCTATATCGACAACGTGGCGTTGGTCATGCTGATGCTGGTAAGCTTCCTTGCGGTCATTGTCACGCGGTATTCCGCAAGTTATCTGGCGGGACACATGCGACA
Organism: Phycisphaerales bacterium; assembly: GCA_027313145.1. Lineage (GTDB taxonomy): Bacteria > Planctomycetota > Phycisphaerae > WQYP01 > WQYP01 > JAMDCX01. The sequence goes on from DAHVEJ010000126.1 coordinate 5,012, forward strand.
AGGGCAATTTATGACGTGGCTGGCCCGAACGATTGCCGCCGTATTGACATTGGTGATTGCCGGCAATCTGCTGCTGTTCTTTCTAGCTTGGCTTGCAATGAGCCTGTGTCTGCATCAATTGTTAATATTTAACTCGACGCGTCCTGGTGCCATGCTGGCCGCGCGGAAGAAATTTATTGTCAGCCGATGCGGCGATCTATGCCTGATCGGGGCATTGCTGGTCAGTTATTACACGTTCGGAACCTGGCGGTTTCAGCCGCTGTTTGCCGCCGCTGATTCCAGTTTGCATGCTGTCGGAGGGAACTGGATCGCGTGGCTGCTGGTTGCCGCGGCGTGCCTTAAGTCCGCTCAATTCCCATTCCACAGTTGGCTGCCTGACACCATGGAAACGCCCACCCCGGTCTCCGCATTGATGCACGCGGGAATTATAAACGCCGGCGGATTTCTGCTGATTCGCTTTTCACCGCTGCTGCTGAATTATCCAATGCCCCTGATGGCGCTGACGATCGTAGCTCTTGCGACGATTATCACCGGATCTCTGGCCATGATGACGCAGACCAGCGTCAAGCGGCAACTGGCATACTCAACTGTCGCCCAAATGGGATTTATGATGCTTGAGTGCGGATTGGGAGCTTTTGGCCTGGCTTTGATACATCTGGTCGCGCACGGACTATACAAATCACATTGCTTTCTTATCTCAGGCAGCACGATCAAAAAAGCCCCCATCGTTCAACTTAGAAAGCTCCACCGGCAGCACCACCGCGTTGCGCACGTGGCCGCCGCGATATGCGCGATCGGTATGCTGCTTGCAACCGCAGGCTTAGCCGCGCTTAAGCAAGTGCCAATCAATCATCTCCCCCTCCTGCTGACACTGGGAGTATCCTGGTGTCTGCTGATCTGGCGGGCACTTGCGGGCCGATACAGCAAGGCATCAATGATGCGATGGATTGCCGGGCTTGCGTTGTTGGCCGCAACTTATCCGCTACTGATTCTGGTTTCCAACATGGCACTTGGCGCCAATCAATTTGTCGTCGGAGGCTATGGCTCAGGAAATACACCGCCCGAGTCATGGGCTATTTTGCCGCTCATCTGCGGGTTGCTCCTGGCGATGGGGGTATTTCAATGGCAGGTCATCAGCGGCCAGAGGCCGGCGTATATGCGGGCCTTGTACGTACACGCAGTAAGCGGCTTTTATATTGGCACTGCGGCGAACCGGCTTACATCGTGGAATTGGTCAATGAAGGATGGCTTTTGCAAGTCGGTACCACTGCTGGCGCAAAATCAAAGCGGTCAAGCTGAAACGATTTGAATTTGAAGAAAGGACGGTCAATAAGTGAGCCATAACATGAACACAAAATCTGTTAATGAAATCGCCGGAAACGTGTTTGAAAAAATCGCCCCAGTCTGGCCACTGGACGGTTTTGTCGCGGTAAATCCGATGTGGGGGTTTATTTCACAGCGGTTTTCTGATGCGATGCAGGCGATGGAGATCGCCACTGGGGAACGCATGTATATGTCAGAAAGCTATTATGCCCAAAAGCTGCGCGCCGGCGAGATCAGCGTCGCCGATGTGCGTCACGCGATTGAGCGCCGCGCGACCCGAGGATGCCCCACAGGATTTTCCGATGCCCAATCCGCCATCAAGGCTCTTGAGACACGGGATCATGCCGCCGCATCGCGCAATGGAGAACAGCCTGATATTCAGCGCAGGGGCACCGCTTATCCATCCACCATATTTGATCGGCTGCCGGAGAGTCTGCGGCAGGCGTTGCTGGAACACATTGCTTCGTGGTGCAGCATCTATTTTGATCGTGGTCAAGCCGCCTGGAACATGGTGGATCATTCTAAAAGATTTTTCGCCGCGTGGCGGGATCTGGCTGAACTGGACCGCATGCCGGAAATTGCCGGGCTAAAGGGCTGCCGCGCATTGATAAAAAACCTGCCCCAGCATCCATCCGAGGCGCTAGCGCGTTGCCTTGAAATAATTGCCATTCCCCAGCACCTGCTTGGGGACTACTTTCATCGCGTATTGCTGGACCACATCGGTTGGGCCAGTCATTTGAGGCTTCAGAGCTGGCATAATTCAATGCCGTCAGAAGACAATCCTCTTTTTGACCTGCTGACCATTCGAACCATTTATGAGGCCGCCGCATGTAACCACCTGCGGACAAACACTGCCATGCCACCGTGGAATTTCTCACCGGAGAGTCATCATCCGCGGCACACCGAGCATTCCGAGCTTTGGCTTGAAGCCCATGAGGTATCTTTTGAGCGGCATTTAATCACGGCTCTTCGGCAGCGTCGGCCCCATAGCTTCCTGAATAACTCCCCTGAACCACGACCATCGGCCCAGTGTGTATTTTGTATTGACGTGCGTTCGGAACGCATTCGGCGGGCGCTGGAGCAGGTGGCTGTGACTATTGAGACCATCGGGTTTGCCGGTTTTTTCGGATTTCCCATACGCTATTCACGTCTGGGTGATGAGCACAGCACCGCTCAATTTCCCGTACTATTGACATCGCGATATCAAGTCGGCGAGTTGGTGGGCGGGGACAAAGCGGTATATCAGCAACGCTCGTCAGACTTGCGCAGCAGCCGGGAATTTTCCGCCGGATGGTCGCAACTGACCGCCTACGGGGTTTCATCGCTGAATTTTGTTGAGTTGCTGGGATTGGGTTATGGCGGGAGATTGATACGCGACGGTATCATCCAACCGCCGGAGAAAAAGGAGGCTCCATTCCAACCCGATATCAGCGATTCGCATCCGCATTTTTCGCTGCAAGATCAGATCACGCTGGCGCGACAGGCTCTGAATAAAATGGGTCTGGGTGAAAAACTGGCGCGCCTTGTTTTATTCTGCGGACATGGGGCGCAGACCGCCAACAATCCATACCACGCCAGTTTAGATTGTGGCGCATGCGGCGGCCACGCCGGCGGTCCCAATGCACGAGTTGCCGCGGCCGTGCTTAATAAAGACTCCGTGCGGGCAGGCTTGGCCGCCGACGGACTGTGTATTCCTGCGGATACCTGGTTTGTGGCGGGCCAACACAACACAACCACGGATGAAATAACGATTTATGACACAGATCATATCCCCGCCAGTCATCAGGCGGATTTGGCTGCCTTACAGGAACACTTACAGGCCGCCGGGGAAATAGTTCGGGCAGAGAAAGCGATGCTCGATGGCCAGACGACAAATAAGGCGGCAGCCAAGCGGGCCGCGGTGCAACGGGCGAATGATTGGGCGCAATTGCGCCCGGAATGGGGCCTGGCCGGTAACGCGGCATTTATAGCGGCTCCCCGTCAAGTAACACGCGGACTTAACCTTGAAGGGCGCGTGTTTCTCCACGATTACCAATGGCAGCAAGACGAAGATTCATCAATATTGACGCTTATTATGACCGCGCCGCTGGTGGTTGCCCACTGGATCAACATGCAGTACTACGCCTCAAGCGTATGCACAGGCAAATGGGGCGCAGGGTCCAAAACCCTTCATAACGTGGTTGGACTCCACGGTGTTTGTTCAGGTAATGCCGGCGATTTACAGGTCGGATTACCGATCGAATCGCTCCATGATGGTGTTAAATGGCGACACGATCCGCTGCGACTTCTGGCAATTATCGCAGCGCCCCGCGACAAAATCTTGCAGGTTATTGGCCAACACCCGCTGGTGGAGACCTTATTGGATAATCAATGGATTGGCCTGATCGCCCTGGATGACGCGAACGAGCATAAGTTTTATCGCTATCAGCCAAAGCGGCAGTGGGTTCCAGCGTGAAGGTCATCCCTATTTTCCATTTTTTCCTGTGGCTGTTGGGGCGTTTAATACTTCCTTTACGGGAATCTGAACCTCGCCATACTTAAGCCATGGCAGGACAAACGGGCTGTTATAGGCCAGATATCTGGCGTTGCCGACCGCCTTATATTGGCTTGCGTGCGCTGCCAGCCACTGGACTACTTTTTTCTCGGCCCGCTCAAAACGCCGGGCGGTATATTGTCCTCGCACGCCCATACTGGCCACCAGCATCGGGGGCTGATTCTCAACGGTCACCTTTCCCTCGACACCGTCTTGGCCAATAGTGGGTTTGCCATAAATAAAGGCCATCGATGCCATGGCTTCGTTACCCTTGGTGTCTTTGTTATAAGTCATCACCACAGGTGAGCTCATCGCGATGTGGTTCGATTCAATATGACGGAATAGCGGCATAAACAGCGCTCCGCTGCCGCTGGTGCCCGCGCTGCGCTTCGTCATGGCAATGCGGCAAGCAGGGTATGTCTTTATAATTACCTCGCCGATCGGGCCGGGCGCGGGGAATCCTTCCGGCAACGGGGCCGATGGCCCGGCCACCCACGATGGTGCCGGATAGGAAGCCTTGCTGGAGGCACCGGATGGCGGCGAAGACGTGGCGCACCCACTAATCAGTAAAGCCGCACCGCCGGTAACGACCACTGCCAAACTTGCCGATTGAGTGACCCCGACCCCCAGTTTTTGCATTAATTCAATAATCATACTTACTCCGAACCTTCTGATACCGGCTATTATAGCCATGCAGCGGCGTGCAGCGCCTGTCCAAGTACTTCTACGTTCACGCGTGAAAGGTGGATGAACCAACTGACCGGTGCTGCCGCCGAGCGGTATTCTAACGCGAGTCGAAAAAAATGATCCCCGCCTTGGCCGGCCATCTACGCGAGGAATGCGAATCCTGAAAAGCGGGCGATGGGACTCGAACCCACAACAGCCAGCTTGGAAGGCTGGCGCTCTGCCATTGAGCTACGCCCGCATAAAAATCGTGTCAAAAAGCCCTATTTTTTATACATTTCAAAAAATACTCGGCCAATTGTTGACACAATTCTTGGCACTTTGGCATCAATTGACATCAATATTGTCAGTGCTGGCTGTTGCAGCTGACACGCTTTAAAATTCAACGGTTCTGTCATTGTTGCCATAGTCAAGAATCTAGCAGGAGTGCTTAAAATGTCAAGGGCGGGTAGACCACCGGCCAATTATCGCACCTCATGGGGGGAAATTATTATCGGACTAAGCCGGGGAACGGATTTACGGTGGCGCATTATTAAAACGGGCCAAAAGTTCACGGAACATGACGAAACGTTGGCAATCAAAAAGTTCAGAGAGTTGGTCGCGGGCCAGGAGTCGAAAGCGACGCTTACGATCCCTGATGTCGGTGATGCCATGACATTGAGGCCATCCTCGTTTGGCGTGACCCTCGACGCGCAAGAAAACGCAATCGAGCACACATTAGATTATCGCATTACCGAAACAGCCGTATGGTCGTGGCTTCGTGAGCAATTAATTAAAGATCCTGTGAATGCCTCGGTGAAATTAGGGATACCCGAAATCCGAAATTTGTCCGCCATAAAAGTTGACAAAGATATCCCGCTCTCCGATTTGATTTCTGAGTACTTAAAGCGGCAACATAATAAAAGAACGTCCATCCAGAGCGTGCAGGCCTTTAAAAAGTTTATGAAATTCACCCAGGTCAAATCTGTGATGGAAATGACTACTGACAAATTACTGGGATGGCAACAGTATATCGACGCATCGAATCTGTTACCCACGACAAAAACATATTACTACAGCAGAATCAAAATTATTTTGTCTAATGGAATAAAATATGGGTTCAATGCGAATGTGTTACGTCAGGCATTAGACCGTTGCAGGGTGCTATTTACGGCTGATACCCATTCAAAGAAGAATCCCACTCCAATTTCAAGAGACGATTTTCACAAGTTACTCAATGCCGCAAACAACCAATTTAAGGCCATCTTGCTTGTAAGCCTTAATTGTTGTTTACATCTGGGCGAGACAATGGCATTAACTTGGGACGAGTTCGATCTGCAACGGAAATGTCACATCAGCAGCCGTAAAAAGACCGGTATCACACGCGCAGCCATGCTTTGGGAAGAAACCATTCAAGCATTGCGCGGCGTTCGCAAAACACATTCACCGGATGTGTTCGTATCCTACCATGGCACCAGATATAACCGTGCGACGGCAGGCAATCTATTCAGTAAATTGCGGATCAAAGCAGACGTATCAGCCACCGTTAAATTCGACGACATTCGGGACGGCGCATATACCGCAGCGACGTTGTGCGGACACGACTCCGAGAGATTAAGCCGCCTCCTCGCTGGCCACAGTAACTATGGTCTAATGGATAATTATGTAAAACGTAACCCAGAAATGGTGAAACCAGCAACGGATGCCGTCTACAAGCATTATTTCGGATAAACACACGATAAACACAAACTGTCGCTTAATAATCTATGTGTGATTGCTCACGGGCCAGCCCAGATGAATGACCAGAGCCAGCGGCTCTAGCCCATTATTGCAACTGCGTGTTTTCAGACCCTTTATCCACCCATTAACACGTCAATTTAAATCCACTCCCGATTATGCATCACCACGAGGCACATGACGCCCCCAAGTGGCTCGGATCATATCGACACCGACCATTTGTCGCCAACAATACTATTTACTCTATTTATCTAGAAAGCTAGACTTGAAGCTATCTAGATTTTATGATATACTATCAGATGATCCGATTTTCGAAGTCTAGAAACTCCGAAAATGAATCTTTAGTGATGTGCGGCTGGACCGGGCAGCGGAAAATCTAGAAACCATTTTGCTGCCCGGCTATTAGATATGTTTTGTTTTGAAAGGAAACAAATATGAGTACGAATGAACCTATCACGAACGATACCGCCGGGGCGATGGAGCCGCCGGTACCCACACTGAAAGTAATCGTGGATGACGCACTGGGCGACGAGGCACTTACATTTGAGGTGAAGGGTTTTAAGCCGACATTTACTCCGCAGGACCTTGAAGTTGAACTCATGAGCCAACTGAGTTTAGAGCAGTCGGACGCTGGGCAAATCGCGCGGGATATATGTAATAACAAATCAGTGTTTCTCACTGATTTCGTGGCTTTCGAGATGTTCTCTGAGCATGGATCGTTCATCTGGCCGGATGAAGATGTGGAGTGACTCAATTGCCCGGCGCTGATTCGTTATGGGCTGCACGGCATATGAGAACAAGGCGGGAGGGGGAGGTTCCGATGCTCCGCTTGGGCTGCGAGTTGGCGAACAACGCCCTCGCGCCCATTCGGGAGCGAGGAAATACTTCGGGGACAGTTGCGTTCTCGGCGGCGTCAAAGTCGCGCCGGGTAGGGCAATGTGTTACAGCAAATAATAGGCCTTTTTGCTTCGCGGGCCTTTTTAATGCGAAGCGTGTTTATGTTCTTTCGAAAGGAACTCCCATGTTGAATCAAAGTCAGCTCGTCACCACTAACACTCATTCCACATTAGCTATCGCCGGGGCAATGCGCCCGGCACCGGCGAACACGCTAATGTCAGCAGCATTCGACGCGAGGAATAAGATTCCATTATCTGACAATCTTCGCTTTTTTGAGGATGCCGTTGGCGGGGAATTTGTGGCCGGGGCGCGCTACTTGCTTTCCGGTTCGCCCGGTGGCGGAAAATCTCGGCTCGCAACGCAGATCTGCCTTGATCTGGGCCGGGAGAACATTTCCAGTCTGACGATTCTCACTGAGGAGGCCCCGGCGCAGATGAAACGTCGGGCGCAACAGATGACGGCAGATTGGCCGCAAGCAAGCATCGCCCGTGCGCTATCCAATGTACAGGGTCTTTTAGTTTTCCGGAATTCCGACCAATTTGAGCGCCTTATGAACCTTGACGGAGTGGTGTCGGAGTGCGG
>DAHVEJ010000127.1 GCA_027313145.1 Phycisphaerales bacterium
AGTGGTGACTGACATCCCCGGAGATACCGGAAAAACCGAATCGTCACATGGGATTTGCTATATATGATTTTGCCCTGACCCGTCACCTCGTCCGTCCCGCCTATTCTGGACACATCCGTCAATGCTTTGTAGGATATTGCTAATGTAGCCGGGCGATTAGCTCAGTTGGTTAGAGCGCATGCATGACACGCATGAGGTCACAGGTTCGAATCCTGTATCGCCCAATATATTGATATGAGTACAATTGTTCCTGGGTAACCGGCTTAAAGATACCTAAGCCATTTGGTCGTAATGGTCTAGATTCTTAGGCCTTGAAATTCCAAAGCCCGTTGTTTTGCAGCACTTATGGCTCTTGGCGCATATTACTCGGACAGGATTCCGGGTGCAGTTGCACGCTACGCGCGAGTAGTAGGGGCCACAGGCCGGCCGCATGCTGCACGGTCACTGGGCCTTGCGGTCGGGGCAAATCCGCTGGTGCTTGCCATGCTATGCCACCGCGGCAAAGCTGAAAAATCGGCGGCTACCACTGGGGGCAAGTTCGGAAACAGGCGATGCACGCGCGGGAGGCCGCGCGGGACGAATAGCATTGGCCGTGTACTGTCGTACCTGTTTGGGCCGGGCAACTGGCAATGAAAGGTGATAGCCTTTGTAAAATCGCTACAATGATGGTCAATTCGCCGGAAATATGCCGGAAGCACTATGCTGCCTTAGTGCCTGAGTGCCTGTGAGCTTCTGTCAAATTCTCGCCGCATTTGAAAGGAACGTACTATGACCAGTATGCTGAGCCAATTGGCCAGCTTGACCGCTGCTATTGCCACGGCCACGGCCCCCGCCGGCACGCATAATTTACATTACATCACGCAGCAGGTTGAGCATTTTTACGGTGACGGCTGGCACACATTGTTGTGGGAAGTGGGATTAATTACAGCTACGTTGGGTGTACTCGCTCCCGTTCTGATCAATTGGAATAAAACGCGCGTCTTCAAACAAAGAATCGTCAAAGCGGAAACCCGTCTCAGGACAATCGAAGATAGCTTCCGCAGGGAAACAGAAGAAATAAAACGGGATATTCAGCGCACTGCAGCTATCGCAAAGGCCGATGTATTGACATCTCATGCTAGCAACCTACCGCCATTAAAAGCCTTGACCAAACTTCTCGCGGCGGCCGAATTCTACATTAAAGGCGGTGGCTATGAGGATGCGAACAATCGGTTGAACGAAATTTCCGCCGACGAGTTTATTTCTGCGTTACAAGCCAACCACAAATCCGAGATGCCCTATGCTATTAAAGGTTTGAAAGAGCGGACCGACCGCCTCAGAAAATAAGTCCAGAACAATTCTCCCAACGAGTACACGCGGGACACATTGTTAAACAATATTCGACGGTGTGAAGATAAATACAACAACACTTTCGGCGCATCCATGGATCACAAAGAAAATGAGGAAAGAAAATGAAATCATCGGAACGGCCGGAATCTCTGAAAAATGCACCCATGCAATACGCTCCAGAAAACGAACTGGGTGTTGTGCTCTTGTTCTCTCACATCGCCTCGAAATTGCAATTAAAAATTGAAAAAATTCAGGCGGGTTTTCCTGATTGCATTGCGTACAAGCGCATTGGTCAACGAGAAAAACGCATCCGCATCGAATTCGAGTATAGGTCTCGTAACTTCCGCAGCCACGGACATCGGGCTACTGACTGCGATTGGATTGTGTGCTGGGAACACAACTGGCCGGATGTGCCGCGTGGCATCTTTGTTCTTGAGCTGAGCCGTTTTTTTGGCCACGGTTTTAACGTATGGCTGCTCATGCAGCCACCACAGGAAGAGCCACAAATAATTCTTTCAGATGGCATCCCCCCATCACAAATCAGGGCATCATATTCTAGAAATGCAGCCATGCTCGAAAAAGGCCTCGCCTCTGGCTTTCGCCACCGTCCGCAACTTGGTGACCTCGTGGCAATATATCATTGGTCCCCCGATTCCTGCATCCATAGTTTTTATAGGATTACTTGGGTAGCCGACAAAGCCTTTAAGGCCGCACGTGGTTACCCCGTTGTTCTGAAGCGCCTGTGTATTCTTAAAAATCCATTGCAGAGGAGCAAAATAGAGCGTAGTCCATTTCTAAAAGGCGACGTGCTCTTTCGCGGAATCAGTAACCGAAAAATTACAGAGCATTGGTGGGCGCTTTATGACTTGATCATTCGTAACAACCCGGACCTGGCTCCTGCACTATCCGACTTTCCTCCGGAGAGGATATAGGCTTTCGACCAATGGTTGTAAAGTTATGTTTCGTCCGTACATTGGAACTAGGCCGTTCTGGTAGACATTACACGAAACGGGCCCGGCCCCGGCGGAATTGCGTGTCCGGCGCAGCTTATGGGTAGAGAGGTTCATATTTACCCAGATGGGGCGCGAGCCGCCTGGCGTGTTATTGTGATTCGTTGGGTTTTGGGGGTGCCGGGGGTTTTGATTTTCGCTTTTTTGCGGGCGGGTATTGGACGTCCTGAACGGCTATTTTCCAAACGATTTAAACTTGCGCCAGGAACAGCGGCCCTTGCCGTAGCACCGATACCGGGATCTCAACCAGAGTTGGTCGTGGCCGCCGGGCCTGCCCGGTGGCGACGAAGTGAACGACGAGATTTTGGTGCGGCTGCAAGACTCCTCTGGGCCATACCGTTGCCCCGGAGATCGTAGTCCCCTCCGCCTCCCCGACGCCATAAGCCTGAAATAAATGTTTGGCTCCCAGTACCGTTTTTGATATTTGATGGTGCCATACCATAATGCAGCACCGCGGCGAGCCTTTCGGTGTGCCGGCAAGCCCGCGATTGCGTGTTGCGGGTGTGTCGCACAGGAGCGCTTCGTAGGGCTTGCCGTTAATTCTTACGGTCATAACAGGTGCGGGCCTGACTATAGCGGGCGGCGGGGGTTTCACGGGCATAAACGCGTCTCCTTTGTGCAATTATCACACAAAAAAAGCAACCGTCAATACCGCCAATCTACGTATCCGATCCCAATGTTTCCGCCAATCATGCTTTTTTTCTGATGTCGAACCGTGACTAGCAGCACACACCAACCACCGGCGCAACAGTTCTCAATCATCGCCGGAATGAAAAATCGCCGCACAACACTACACGACACCGTAGCGGGATACTGTCGGTGCCGGATCCCTCCCTAAGGGCAGCCGCAGCGTCCACACCCAAGCCGCATGTGCGGTTTGAAATTATCCTTAAAAATGGGGATAAGATTCGTTCAACCGCGTGCGTTAAGCGCAAAGAGAACTACGATATTACGGAGTATGGCATTGATGTGGAAATTCCTGCCACGCGGGTTGTCAAAGTGATCGCACTACCGCAAAGCGGCCACTGAAAGCCGGATATGTTCTACCGCGTGGCCGGGCTAGCCACGTCTTCGCTGCGAAGAACGGAGGTGAGTGGGAAATCCCGCAAACGGAGTTGCAGTCGTCACGTGCCGGACCTATTTTCCAAACACTGGCTTGGCAAATCGCTTCTACACTGCGGGCATTTATCAAGCCGTTTTGCTTTTATCTCGTCGCACCTCGCGTCGATCCACTCATAGCCGGCACTGTATAACCTGTCCACGTCAATCCGAATCATCCCGTTGTTGGCGAGGTCGTGAAGCTTGTCGCGCAGCTCTTGATGCTGCGCAACGACTTTCCGCGCCTCCCCGCCGCAGATAATCGCGGCCCGCAACTTCGGCATGTTCTCAAGAAGAAGCAGGAGCACGTCAACATTTGAAATTTTTCCTTTTCTTTCCCGGGATACACCCTCGTTCCGGTAAACATTGGTTTCCACGCAGAGAACCCCGTTGTCCCGGAATCGCTGCATCCTAAGCCGGGTGGGTGACATTTCCCTTTCCCCATTCCGCAGGCGTATCTGCTTATATTTTTTAATGAAATCCTTGAAATTGAACCCTGCGCGGTCGTCCCACCAGTTGCCCCACGTTTCACCTTCCATGACCGTCGCCGGATTTTGGCCAATGATGATCGCCTCCGACTGGCACGGAAAGCCATCGCAAACGAACGGCCGGTCCTTGCAATCGGGCCGAATTATTTCTTTGAGCTGGGCACAAAATCTATCCATGAACGTTCTCCGTGTCCGATGCCGCCGGCTGCACAAATTTTACACGACTAACCTTATGACTTTGAGTATAGAACCGCTCAATCTGGCCGTCAAATTCTCCGGCACCAACGGTTTACCCATCACCTGCGATACCAATGCGAATTGCCGCAGGCGGTGACTTCGCGGTTGGACGCTCGTAGAATCTATGGCGCTTGGCCGTTGATGAAATTGGGCCAACCGGGAGTACCGCATGACTGGTTGCGCCTGCGCATGCGTTCCCCGTGACGACAATGTGGCCCGGAGTGCGTTCTGGCGTTTTCTCGAGATCATCAGCCCCCGCTTCGGGTATTTCCGGCGCTGGTTTCTTTCCAAAGAATTGGGCCTTCCGAATATTTTCCACCTCTTATGCCGACAACCGCCCGCGAGGTTAGGCCGCCGGCGGCGATTCAAAGGCCTATGACGACGTTCCCCGACCACGAGCGCTGCGGTTGTTCCGCTCAGCGAGTTCCCTCCCCTTGGGTGACTCGAGGCTCACCAGCAACCCTCCGCAGCTGCGGCACTTGCGTTCTCGCGTGCCGTGTCGCGAAAGCGAATAAGAAATCGCGAGAAGAAAGGCAAGGGGAATCAACAGCAATAAAAACCAGAAAATAAAGAGAGAGAGAGCCAGGCAGACGGCCGGAACGAAAAACCAAAAAACCACCTCACCAAAACAACTCCCCTTGAGCGCTCGGGGCGGCGACGGATCAATCGTTCCGCACGCTATGCAGATCCTTGATCTGGTGTTTAGCTGGACCTGGCTTTTTCTTTGGACTTGCGAGTTGGCCCGTGTCCATTTTTGGATCAGGGCTTTGGCGTTCTTTAAGCTTTGTTTGATCAACTCGGCTCGCCTTCCCTTGGTGTAGCACGTCCCGCAGAGGATGCGGTCCTCGTGGACACACGCGGTTTCGCTGTCCGAAATTAGGCGACCGCACGCTGTGCAATTTTCCGCCATAAATCACCATTTCGTTGCCAGCCGGAAACCGCCAGCGCTGTGGCAGGGCAATCGCCCGCAGCCCGCCCGCGCCCATTCATTGGCCGGCTCGCGGGGGACGAAGGGGGCTTGCAAATGTGGAGGCCTATTCCGTACCCGGACACCATGGGCTTCTTTATCCAGCTCACCCGGATCGCGAACCGCGATCGCCCCGGCGTTAATGCGCCGAATCCGATACCAACATTATCTCTGGGTTCGTGGGGTACCGCAACGTGTGCTCGCACAGGCTTAGTAGCTAACTTTACCAAGCCGCCAGGGCCAAGGGTTGTCGGCCGGTGCTGGCCATTTCGCCTACGAAACCCGCATCGTATGCAGATCGAAGTGCGTGCGAGCGCCAGTGCCACCGGGGGAAGTGAAAGCGCTTGCTGCCCGGTGAGGTCATTAATGCCGGTCTAATACGGAATTGAAACACGGCGCGTTACCGGTGGGCCTGTTCCGTGAGCAAATCCACTTCGTTCTGGCCACTCCCATGATCCCAATTATTTTACGGGACGGATTATTAAAAAACCTGAGTTCTTAACCATGATTTTCAGGGGAAACTTGATTGCCTGCTGCGGGGGGAAGTATACTTTTTCTGTGATTAGACTCGTGCTGGGGCGGCATAAGCCCGTGGACGCCCGCCGATAATTGTTATCATAACGCACGAGGCGATGGGGGACGTCCGTATGAAGGTATGCACCTATTGTATGAAGGTAGACCGCGGGCTGGCCCCTAACCCTTTCTTTGGCGTTTGTTCGCTGGCATTATGCACACCGAACCACATGCGGGCCAAGCTGTATGCGGGGGACTATTTAATTGGACTGTCATCGAAGGGCCTGATGAAACGGCACCGGCTGACGAATCCGGTAATTATCTACGCCATGGAAATAGATCAGGTACTCGATCTCGACGACTATTACAAACAATATCCGGAGAAGCGCGGCAACAGCGCGGGAACAAATGAGCAACAAGTTGGTGATGCCCTTTACCGGAAAGACCATCGGGGAATAATTGAGCATATTCCCGAATCAAAGGAGCATATTTCTTCAGAAGCTCAAGTTAAAGACGTTAGAGGAAATAGGGTCTTTATTGGCGAAAAGTTTTGGTATTTTGGAAAAGAAAGCAAAGCGCTTCCGGACGAGCAATGGGGTAGGGGCTTGTCTAAGCTTTTTGGTAAGTCCTTCAGGGGCATAAGATACATCTACGATACCGACGAACCAGCGCAATGGAAATGGACTAAAGACGACCTTGAGAATTTTAAAAAATGGCTATGCAACTTTCGTCCCGGCAGAATTGGTATGCCCTTTGACATTAAGGGCGCCCGTTCAACGTGCGGACAAATCTCGGCCACAGGATCATGCACGATCAGTGCTGAAGAGATATTGCCGCCAAGGGGCGAAAGCGGCGACTGCGCACACCGAGCCTTAGGCCAACGCGAGCCTTTTTAGATGTGTCTAAACTTCAGAATACCTGAGCTGGGCCATCCGGCGTTTGGCGAATAATGCTGTAGATATCAGAACGTCTCTGGCCGTCAAATTTTCCGGCACCAGCGGTTTACCCATCACCTGCGATACCAATGCGAATTGCCGCAGGCGGTGACTTCGCGGTTGGACGCTCGTAGAATCTATGGCGCTTGGCCGTTGGCGCGACTGATGCGGCCTGGCTGCGCCGGGCGGCGGCGGTGCGGGTAACGCAGGCGTCTCGCCTGCTTGTTGGTTCTGGATGCTGGCAAGATGCCTGCGGTCCAGGCGGCTCCATTAGCGGTTTGCTGCGGTGGGCCGCGGCACAGCACTGGTGGAAAATCTGGAGAATAAATCATGGCTTACAAGTTTCTGGTGACACGCGAAATTCCGCAGGCGGGGATGGACATTCTGCGGGCGGCGGGGGAGGTTGTGGTTAATAAACAGGATCGGACGCTTACCAGCGCCGAATTGCTGGAGATGGGAAAAAACTGTGACGGCTGGCTTACCATGCTCACTGATGCTATCGACGGCAACATAATCCGCCAATGCCCGAAGTTGCGCGGCATTGCCAATTATGCGGTCGGATACAATAACATTGACATATCCACATGTACGCAAGCGCATGTGGGCGTGTCCAACACGCCTGATGTGCTTACCGACGCCACCGCGGAAATTGCTTTCACCCTGATACTGTGTACCGCCCGGCGGATGGTGGAGGCGGACAAATTCCTGCGGTCCGGCCAATGGACCGGCTGGGCACCGCTGCAATTTCTGGGTGCGGATATCTGCAACCAGACTCTGGGGATCGTGGGGGCGGGGCGCATTGGCTCACGGGTGGCGGAAATGGCCGCCGGATTTAACATGCGAATACTTTATTCCGGCCGAAGCCCCAAGCCCGAATTGGAGCGCCGCACGCATGCGGTCCACACGTCGCTGCCGCAACTATTGCGCGAGGCGGATTTTATATCGCTCCATGCGCCATTGACCACGGAAACTCGGCATCTGATCGGCCCGGAGCAACTGAAGATGCTCAAGCCCGGTGCCATTCTCATCAACACCGCGCGCGGGGCATTGGTCGATGAGGCGGCTCTGGTGAAGGCGCTTAAAGAAAAGCGATTGCGCGGTGCCGGGCTGGACGTATTTGAACATGAACCGCAAATTACGCCGGGTCTGCGGGAACTGGATAACGTGGTATTGCTGCCCCATATCGGCAGCGGCACGGAATCAACGCGATCCCGCATGGCGGTTATGGCGGCAAAGAACCTTATCGCCATGGCCGCCGGCCGCCGGCCCGCCAATGCGGTCAACCCCGAAGTCTGGGATACCAACCGCGTGTCCCGGTAATGGCCGCTTGGGGAAGGAGTTGGTACGGATTTTAGTTGGCAATAACCTATTTTGTCCGAGCGCGTTGGGATCAAAGTTCTTCCAATGAGTCATGCACAACAAGGTAGGGGAGGTAAAAGGAGGAATTTCACGGATCACGGATTAGCTTGGAACTCGGAATCTAGGACCTGGAACCTGGAATCCGGAACCTGGAATCCCACATTCCGCAGCGCCAGCGTTTCCAAACTCCCTGTCCCCTGGCCCCCGTAACCTGTAGCCTACGCCGACGCCCCCCGGCCGTGCTGTATTGCGGCTTTACCGTCAGGAGGCCCCACGGTAAGCTGTGCTTCGTGGTTTCACGATTCCATGTTGGACCAGAAGCCTGGTCGAGCATTGGCCCGGCCAATACGCGGGTTGGTTACTATCTAAAGGAAAACTATGACACCTGTTTCTCGTCGGCGTTTTGTTCAGGCTGTTTCGGCTGCTGGTGCGGCTTTGGCGTTGCCCAATGTATCATCCGCGGCAGTCGGGGCACCGCATCGCGTAGAGGTGTACGGACGCAACGGAGCACTGAACGCCAAGATGCTTAATGCCCCGGGCACCCCGGCAAATGAAGGTCTGGAGATTTCATCTACGATTGCCATGGCCTCGGGGGTGCCGTTAGGCGGTATTGGCACTGGCTTTATAGAACTGCGGCCCGACGGGTGTTTTTATAAATGGTTGATTTTCAACACGGGGTTGTGGGCCGGGAATCTGCCTGCCGGCCAGCAGGGTAACAATCCGGATATGGGGCCGCAGAGTTTGCAATTCTTGGTTCGCACGCAGGAGCAGGCAGCGGATGGACCGGCATTGCGACGGCTCTATTTGCGGCCGCATGAAAATAATTTGTATTCCCTGGCGTATGCGCAGGATGTTGAATCAATTCGATATGATGCGTGGTTCCCCATGACCAGCCTGCAATACAAAGATTCCACGCTGCCCGTTCGCGTAAGCGCCGTGGCTTTTTCCCCCTTCTTCCCCGGGAATGCCCGACAATCCGCTACACCGGGTTTCAACATGGTTTTTACGCTGGAAAATACCAGCAACAAGCCGGTCGAAGTGTCTTTGTTATCATTGTTGGATAATCCGTTGGCCACCGGACACAAACAACGTAAGCTTTTCAATACGATTCGGCAAACTGGTGGCACAACGACCTTGGATATGAATACCAAGGTGAATGCGGAAAATAAAACGACGCTGGGCAGTATGTGTATGTCTGTGACCGGCGGAAAGCACTCCTGGATTTCCGGCACGTTTGCGCAGTACGCCGGCACCACGGGCTTATGTAATTGGCAGACGCCGCGATTGAATTACATGCTGGTGGATGTTTTGCAGAAATTTTTTGCTTTGGGCAAACTGCCCGACACGTCCGGAGCCACCGATCCCGCGCAGGAGTTTAAACTTACCCCACAGCAAATTGACGCTTTGACAGCGGCGGAAGCCCAGGATTGGCTGCAACGACTTTCCGGGGATGCGTTGCTGGAGCGGGTGATTGCGGGTGCCCGCGCCGCTTCGCCCCATGGGCTTGAATCGGACGCGGGGCGTAAAGAAATTTTGAAGGAAATCAGCAATAATCTTTCCGGCGATCTGGCTGGGCAGCATCGAGATCGTTCCACATGGGGCACGGGTGCATTGGCCTCCAGCGTTACCCTGGCCCCGGGGCAAAAAGAGGAAATTCGTTTCACGTTAAGCTGGTACTTTCCGCACCATTTCAGTAAATGGGGTCAGGACATGGGCCACAATTACGCCAACTGGTTTTCCGATGCTGCGGAAGTTAATGCGCACCTGGTGAAAGAATATCCCACGCATCGCAAACAGACGGAATTATTCGCCCGTACGCTGGCGGATACATCCCTGGGCAGTCCGATGGCGTTTGGCTGGTCCGGCCAATTAAGCACGGCGGTAACCAATACTTGGTGGGTCAAGGATGGCAATTATGCAATATGGGAAGGGCTGGGGTGTTGCGGTCTAAGTACGATGGATGTGGAATTTGATGCCAGTTTTTCAGTGGTGGCGTTATTCCCGGAATTAAAGCTCGCTCAGATGCGGAATATGCTCAAGTATCAGAATGCCTAGGGGCAAGTGCCGCACACCTACGATGGCGACTTTACGCATTTTGATCAGAGCGGCTGGGGCCGCGTGGATATGAATCCGGAATTTGTCATGATGGTGTATCGTGATTACCTCTGGACCGGGGATAAGCAATACCTGATGGACATGTGGCCCCATGTAGTTAAAGCAATGCAGTATACCGGGTCGCTGGATACCAATGGGGACGGCCTGCCGGATAAAAATACGGGCTATCAAACATTTGACCAGTGGGGCCTGCGCGGATCCCCATCGTACGTCTGTTCCTTGTGGATTGGGGCCTTGCAGGCGGCCGTTGAAATCGCTCTCGCCTTAAACCATCGGCAGAACGCGGCACCGTGGAAACAGACGCTGGCGAAAGCAGCGGAAAGTTTTGATCGCATGTTATTTAACGGCCAATATTACAGCCTGTGGGTGGATGGCGGCCAACGCGACGAGGTTTGCATGGCGTATCAGATCGCCGGGCAATGGTTCAACCATCTGATCGGCCTGCCTGCGGCCACTTCCCGTGCGCAACTGGAAACTGCTATGGGCAGTATCTTTAAATATAACTTTAGTTTGGAGACGGGCTTGCGCAATGCGTCGGTGCCGCATGGTAAACGCAATTTTCTGATTCTTGATAATCTGCAGGCGGGGGGTGTATGGTCGGGCATTGAATATGCGTTTGCCTCTTTTATGATGGACCAGGGCCGTTATGCGGACGGTGTGGAACTGGTCAATGCGGTTAATCGACGGTATTTGCGTGCCGGTCTACCATGGAATCATGTGGAGTGCGGTGACCATTATACCCGCCCCATGAGCAGTTGGGCGACGTTGCTGGCGGCCACGGGTTTTAAGCCGGATGTTCCCGGACAGTTGCTGACGCTTACGCCCGGTGCCGTTGGAGATTTCCGCGCGCCGTGGGCCACGCGTGACGGCTTTGGTCACATTAGCCGCGACGGTGCCGCGTTGGCAATAACCTGTGTTTCCGGCCACATACGGTTCAAAATACTGCGTGTGAATCTGCCGGCGGTGAAGAAGGGTGCCATGATCCATGGTAAAAAGCCCGCACAGCGTATGACGCGCGAAGGGCAATACACACTAATCACGTTTGAGCACCCTGTTTCGCTGCCCGCCGGAGAAACCCTGGCTATTTCCTGAGGCCGCGCGCGGTGGAAATTAGAACCTGGAATCTGGAATCTAGTGCCCTGTCACAGCAAAATGTTAGGATAGGGCCGCAGCCCGCATGGTAGCGGGTGAGTTTGTAGGTTTTAGAGCATGGAGGCTCGGATGCGACAGAAATATATCGTGCGACTTTCTGATGAGGAGCGTCGCGGGTGCCAATTGGATGGATCGGCAAATCGCCGAGGCCTTCGGCTGTCGCACCAAGACAGTTGAGAATGTCCGTCAACGCTTGGTGGAGCGTGGTTTCAAGCAGTCTCTTAATGGTGCCAAGCGAGCGGCGAGTTCAACATCGCAGTTACTCGATGGTCCGCAGGAAGCGCAGTTTATAGCCACTCGCCTGGGGCCACCGCCTCCCGGATATGCCAACTGGCCCCTGCGTTTACTGGCCCGCCGGGTGGTGGAATTGGAGATCGTGGAAACCATCAGCCACGAGACGGTGCGTCGGACGCTAAAAAAAACGGCATGACGAACCGGAAGATCGAATATTGGGTCATTCCGCCGCAAGCCGATGCCGAGTTTACCGCCGGCATGGCGGAAGTACTTGATACCTGCGCCCAACCGTATGATGCAGCCAAGCCGGTCTTATGTATGGATAAAGGGCAGATTGACTGCCGCCAGCAGAGTTCGATCAACTACATCGAACGCTCGCAGCGATATTTCGGATGGGGCTTTCTGGGTAAGGACAACTCTCCACGGTATGCCGCGATGTTCTTTATCCGTGGCCGGAAGATGCCCGAAATGTCATGGATGGCTGTCGAAAAATATCCACGGGAATTTATATTCACGCCCACGAATACCACGCTGCGGAACAATTTTGTTCGGCTGCCCCAGATTCGCTGCCCGCTTTACGGCCCGTTGCCCAAGGCGCTTTACGCCGCATACGAAAAACTGCTGAACAACCGTTCCAAGGAGCAACGGTCGTCTGGAAAAGGGAAATAAGGGGCGACATATTGAGTTTGTTTGTGCTACAAATTTATGGCAGCCAAACCCTTACCGGCTATGACAGCCGGGGCAATAAGACCGTGACGGTGGATGCCAAGGGCAATTCGGTATTGCAAATATTCGATGGTGCCTCGCGTCATGTCGTCAAGAAGTAGAAATGTCACCCTATTAGCCGAAATAGAAGTGTCACCCTGACATCGATTTCCCAGAGGCGTGGCGGCCCGGCGTAGGCGCAGGGA
>DAHVEJ010000128.1 GCA_027313145.1 Phycisphaerales bacterium
CGGTAATCCCGCCTGTCCGGTTCGATGAGGGGGGCCGCAGTAGTAATCGTGCTGCTGCGACCTCTACTCTACGGACCCAATCTCTACGGCTCCTCTTGCTTCAATCTCAACCGCTCCGCAATTAATTCATCCCGCCCTTGGCACTTTGTCGCCCGGCTATTGTGCGCAACGGAGGTTCAGCCGGAGGGTAGCATTGCCGCCGATAGGGCCGACGGCTATGAGCGACTGTGCGAAGAGTTAATTCGCCGTATGCCCGATGCGTTTCCGGCGAACCAACAACAACACCCCGCCGGCGATGGCCATTAATGCCAGCGGCGCGGGTTCCGGCACGATGACGTTATCCTGCGGGACATTACCCGTCAGCAGGTCCGAGCCAAGCGCCTGAATTTGGGATAAGGTCAATTCCTGTCCGGACGATGTAATGGACTGGGCTGTATCAATCTGCCCGGTGTACGGATTGATGGCGGCAATCCCCGTGAAGTTCTGTCCGGCGGTGCCGCTGGGATTTTCAAAGGGTACCAGGAAATCTTTAATTGTGGCACCACTGATGCCGGGTTCGGCAACCTGCAAGATATCCGCGGTATTGGTATCCGCTTTATCCGTTCCGACAAAGCCGGGTTCAGTGCTTAGATTCACCGATCCGTTGCCGACATCCGTGGTGGCGTCGGTAATGGCGGTTGCGGCGGTGATGGCGGTTGCGCTGGACAGGTTCACCTGCGGTGCGTCCGGAATGCTATTGTATGTGCCAGAGTCAGGCGGTGGGGGAGCTATGGCCAACGGATCCGCGACGCTCACATATCTCCCACCCCATGGCCCGCCGACAGTCACTATCGGCCCGAACAGCGTGCTTAAGAAGGGATTGTAAGCCACAACTGCGCCGTTAGGCAGCAGATAAGGAACCGTAACATTTGAAACGTAGGCGATACCCAAACCCAGCGGTTGACCCGGAGATGGATTGGCAATCGCATAGCCGGTCCAGGGATCTGCCACTGCAAAACCGTTAATTAAATAGGGCGTATTGACCACCGGGGCGGCGGTGGCCAGCACGCCCCACACCGCGTCCCAGTGTCCGCCATTGTGAACCACGATACCGCTTGGAATCTCGGTGGCCGCCACCGCATTAGCGATATTGCGTTCCGCCTGATCCGCGCCAAGCAGCGTATTGCTGTTAATGTACTGCGTCCATGAGTCGCCTGCGGCATAGGTCGGTAGTGCACCCATATTCGCAGCGCCCTGCGGCGCGGCGGCAAGTCCGCTGGGCAGGGTACCTTTGATCGTGAAACCTGAAACAGCTAATTGGTCGGCTTGGGCCGTCGTGTAGAGTGCTTGCTGCGTGGGCATGACAAAACCGGGATTGGCCGTTGTAACCGCAGTGGCGGAAAGCATCATCTGCATGGTTCCCTCGCCACAGTAATAGGACGTTTGTTGCGCCGCGTAAGTGGATCCCGGCGTTCCGTAAAAAGTTGCGGCATGGACTCCCGGTGAGGATGCCAGCGCCAACGCGGATAGCCCACCCAAGATTAGTGCGGGAAATGCCCGACTTCCGCGACCGTAAATTCGGGTTAGTGCGCACTTGCGAGACTTACGACATTGAGCAGTGGTGATTCGTGTGTACATAAAAAGATCCTTTCCAATTGCAGGCCGGTTATGGAATCAATCATTCGTTGACAATCTGTCGGTTTGTCTTTGATCCTTAAAAGTTTTCCAAATTCGATCCGCATGGCACTCCACTCACACAGGGCCGACAGAATTTCCATCCTGCCCGCCCACAAGGCGGCGGTAAACAATCACGTTCACCGCCACCGCATTGCCCTATCTCTGCGGCTCCTCTTGCTCTGCTCGCCAACCCCAATTTATTGCCACAAACTGCAATGTCTATTTTTCTGGCCTCAATGCTTTAGAGTTCCTCCATGCCCGGCCCGAAACATTATCAACGCCACTCCGCAAACCGCCATTAACGCAAGCGTGGCGGGTTCAGGGACCGGAGCCTCAACCCAACCGTCGCCCCCATTATCCCATCCCGGCCACTGTGATGGGTCGTTTGCATTAAACTGCCGCTGGTCAAAGATTGTACCGCCGTAGCCCCATGCGCTGCCATTCGGCGCACCATAATCCGAGATGTTGTACCCTCCCTTGCCATTTGGTGTATTGAGCCAGGTATCCCAAGATGTATGTAAAGGTGCATGAATATTGTCGAATCCGAAATCATAGTTAGTGCCGGGTAACAGCCATGTGGCCGAGTTTGTAGGGCTGCCATACAGTGTAATAGTGCCATTGGGTTGAAGCGATGCCGTCCAACCCGCCGGAAGGTTCCCAAGATTAAAATTTGAGAAATCGGCGACAACTGTATCCAGCGAGCCGATTGTTATGCGCCAAATCCCGTAGTTGTAACTGTCGTTTGCGCCGCCGTTAAAGTAGTTAGCAGTGGTGGCTTCGTAACTATAGTGATAACCGCCACCGACGTTGGCCGTAACCTTGCTTTTGAGCACGTCCGTATTGGTGCCGTGGTCGTTCATATATATGAAGAGCTTACTGTCCGGTCCAAAACTATCATTGTTGTAGATGTTGCTAACCGCTGTCTGTAAGTTTGCTATGGTCGATGGCCCGTTAACATAAGATGCACCGTAGGTTCCGGTCGTTTGGCCTTGGTCCCATAGAACCTGCACGCTGGTGGTCGGCCACGGGTTAGACGGTCTGGTCGTGAGCGCATTATACGCGGTGCCCACATCAGCCCAGAAACTGCCTTCCAGCCCGTTAGTGTCCCCAGCACTGAAAATGATCGCTTCATCGCCCGACTGATAGGACAGGGACGTCGGTGCCGAGGAATCCGCAGTCTGCTGGGGTGTTTGTTCGCCGGCAACATTCGCCGCCGCCGCCGAATATGACTGAGCTAAGGTATTTGTTTCCGAGGAAATCATGAACTGTTGGCCGAAAGGCGAAATATCGCCGTCTACACCCGGCGAACTCGTCGATGTTTCACTCCAGGCAGCGGCGCTTGCGGCGTAATTATTGGTACCGCCGTTAAGTGCGGCGACATCATCCACGAAACCGCCTGAATAACAGAAGTCCCCGACCCAGACAATGGACGCATTTGTTTTTCCAGTGGTCGTGGCATCGCTGGAAAGCATTTGGGCAAATTGGTTGTCCCATAACAAACCGTCATTGGCTACGATCGCCGCCGGAGTCGCTGAATAATTGGTCTGCACCGCCATAGCGGCACTCTCCCCCATACCAACTCCCGCCGCCACAGCCGCAGCTAACGCCACATACCGCCATGCCTGTGGTTTCGCCTTATTGAAACTGCGCTCGGAAACACCACCGTTACGATAAGATTTAGTCTTGCACATAACTGCTACTCCCATAAAAGAATTCTTCACGCTTCCCGTGCGGCGCGATCACCAATTGGATCACCGAAAAACCCGCACCATAAAAGCGCCGGCGAATCAACAATTCCCTTTTCCTCACGCCGCGCCACGCCGGCTCCGAAAACCTTAAGCCGGAAGGCCATTTGCGGCGTATTCCACCTATACTTCGCATCCATGCAAAATTGGCCGATCCGTTGATGGCGACGGGCGTGTCATTCCTCCGTCGCTTCGCTCGTACTCTCACAAGCTCCGCTTGCTCCAATCTCCCTGCTCCTGTGCTTGTGCCATCCCGCCATTCGCGAGTTGACGAAGACGCGCAGTGCAGGCACAGGCAATTAACCATTAGCAGCGCCGCGCTTCCGGCGAATCAGCAACAGGGCCGCGCCGGCAATACTCATCAGCGCCAGTGTTGCCGGTTCGGGGGTCGCATCCGCAACAGCGGACGATCCATTAACCTCTGTTAGTGCGGCCGTAGCGGTCGATGAATCGAGAAAGAACTCGGCCGTCAGGGTAAATACACTTGATGTATCTGTAGAGTTGTCCGGTTGAAAGCTGCTCGGAGTATAACCGTCAGGATTCAGTTGCCACCCCGTAACTGGGTTGTAGTAGTTTAACAGGTCATTTCTTGCCTGGCTCGCCGTCACGTCGTTTCCATTGAACCGTAATGTACCGTTTAGCTCACCCGGGGTGAGAAAACCGCTGACGGAAGCGTCGTTACCGTTGAGGCCGGTAGTTATCGAAGCTCCACCCGCGGATGTTATCGTCACCGTCAAAACATTGAATGTAGCGGGACTCCCGGATGGTGAAGTTGGGTTGAGCGTGACGCTGTAGCTGTCAGTTATTGAACCGCCGGGCGTGGTACTGCCAAATGAGCCGAATTGGGAATAATCGATTCGCCCGCCCCAATGACCGGCTGGGTCGAGGGGGTAATCCGTCGTATCCCAAGTGGAGTCGGTTGCCGGAGCCAGTATTGTTGTAGGATCTGTAATCTGCGTGCTTGAAATGGCCTGCGTATCCAGCTTGGACGCTTTCGCCTTCGACTTCGTTTGCTTATCTGCGTAGTAGCCGCCAATCTTCGTAGTATACGGCCCCACGTATCCGTAGCTTGTCGCATAAGTGCTACCCGGGTTCAGCGGCCCGGGCGTGGTCGTTGACTTGTTCTGCGCCCCAGTGCTTCCCCAAGTTGCGGCAGGTGGTTTATTGAAGGTGAAGAAGGTGGAAAAAGCCGGCGGTGCGGCACCATTGAACGAATGCTGATTCTGGTATTCCCAACTTCCTGTGGGCACATCATTCTTTGAATCTGTATACCACCGTCTATTTTGCTTCCAACCCGAGCTCTTCGAAAACCAGTCCGCCACATTGCTCGTCGCGCTACTGTTGCTAGAATAGGAAACGCCAAAGGCCGTGCTCCCGCTCATGGTGAAAGATAAAGCCCCTCCAAGCAATAATGTGGCCGAAGCTGCCCGAATTGAACGTGATAAGTTTGCTCTCAACATATTACAATCTCCAATAAAAACCTATCCACACCCGCAAACCGGCGGCTCGGAATCATCGGAGCCAGAACGCCAAGTGGCGGCATCGTATCCATGTATAATTATCCGCATCTTTGCGGAACTGCACCATCCGTCCACTACGGCAGCGGGCGTGCCCGCCCGCCGCCGCTTTGCTCCGTCTCCAAGGCTCCTCTTGCTCCTTTTTCCACACCTCCCATTTATTTTGTGCGCAGCGACGGGTGATTAACTTAATTCACTCCGCCGCAAGTGTTTGCGCCGTGCCAGGGCTAGGCTTCCCAAGCCAAGTACTCCCAACATTGACAGCGATAGTGCGGATGGCACCGGAGCGCTTGCGGCATCACTCATGCCGACGAGAATAACATTGTCGAGGGTCATACTGCTCGAATAATTCTCCGTAAATGCCAGGCTGCTGAGGTTGCCGGGATCGGAGACCGCCGCATCCAGCGGCGTGAGGCCTAGATCGGTCTCGAGCGTGCTGATGCTGGTCACGTCGCCGGCGCTTGAGCTACCAGAGGACGACGAGGCCCCAAGGGCGGTCTCAAGCGACGCGTAGGATGCCGAGCTGTTACCGCTGTACAGGAAGGCTTCTATTGCGTCACCCGCCCCTGGTGAGTTGTAGCCGGCGCTGCCGCTGGTGAAGGTGATACCCGTGTCCGTGACCGTGTACGCGGACGAGAGCGGGTCGCTGCTGGGCTTACCACTTGTCGGATAACTGCTCGTGTCAAACCCGTTTAAAGGCGTGGTGTCTATTCCTACGTCGGCAGCAGGATCAGCGAAACCAGAAGCCTGGGCGGCGCATACTCCACCGAGCGAGTTAGCAGACGCTTCCGCGTAGGCGTCGGCAGAGCCCAACGCGTTATGGGAATAGGCCCAAGCCCACGTATAGGTTCCCGGGCCGACGGATAAGGCCCAGAAATAGATGGAGCCAGAGGGGGAAGCAGCCGCTGCCGCTGAATAGCTCCAATCCGGTGCGGAAATCCAAAGAGCCGCCGCCGCGTTCGCGGCTGTCGCCCCCATACCAACCCCCGCCGCCACCGCCGCAGCCAAGGCCACATTTCGCCATAAGTGTCGGTCCACCTTGGCGAAATTCCGCACAGGCACCGAACCACCACGATAAGATTTAGTCTTGCACATACGTGCTACTCCCATAAAAGAATTCGTTACGCTTCTCGTGCGGTGCGATCACACATTGGATCATCAAAAACCCGCACCATAGGGCGTCGGCGAATTCATCATTTTCTATCCGCGCTCTCCTGATCACCTGTTCACATAATCTCCTGTTCCATGTTTTCGCGCAACGCGAAAACATGACCCCATCCTTGCGGTCAGTCGAACAGCTATTCAATTTTTCACAACTACACGATTCTAGAACTTCGAGACATGAGTCTAAAAGCCGGTGAGCTTTTAAGCTTATCCGACGTTCTGGCCTCTCCGGTGCTGAGCTGCTCCGGGAACACCAAGGATATATATACGTCGGCTCCGATAAAAAGTCAAGGAGAATCTGAAAATGCCATATTTTTAACTTCTAAATTTTTTTATAAGCCCTTTAATTACATGGGCTTACAATGGCGTTGGAGCAGAAAATATTTTTGCTTTCAATACCGCAATATACGGTAGATTGCGATAGTAGTGGTTATAGTCCATGCCATAACCGACGACAAATTCATCCGGGATGTCAAAGCCCATGAAATCGGCCGCCAGACCCTTTTCAATTGCCTGCGGTTTGCGCAGCAGGGCGCAGGTCTTTACAGATTTAGCTCCACGCCGCCGCATCAACTGCGCTACGGCTGCCAGGCTCTGGCCGCTTTCTAATATGTCATCAATAATCAGTACCTCGCGACCTCTGATCGGTAGAGACCCGCGAAACGTGATCGACGCACCGCGGCTTGCCGTGCTCCGATTGGGATAGCTTGAAACCGCCACTACGTCAATTCGCATTTTCAGCGGCAGGCGGCGTATAAGATCAGCCATGAAAATCATGGAGCCGGTCAATACCGGCACAATGACAACTTCGCGGTCCGCATACGCGGCGGCAATGTCGCGAGCGAGTGTTCCAACGCGTCGTGCGATAGCGGTATGCGTTAGCAGAATGCGGTCAATATCGTCCTTGTACATATTGCCCAGAATAACCGCACCGGTCTGCGTAGGACAAATACCCACGCATCCCAATTTGATCACCGCTCGCCAATCGGGAAATTATTTTGGCACTGTTCTCTATTGACTGGCTCCCGCCGCGGGCTTCAGATCACTTGAAAGCCGTGAGGCAGCGCGGTCCAGCTTGAATAAATCATGTTTAAAGGTTGCCGCCCGTGATTTCGCCTTTCCCAAAAGCCCCGAAGCACCCTGAATTCCGGTGGCGCTAAGGTCCGTGCTCAGATATTTTTTCATATTGCCCAGATAAGCCATCAGTGCCCCGCCGGAACTCTCGGTGGTTTTGGCACGTCTAGTAAACCGGGAAAAATCCTCCTGGGCGTTGGAATAATTGGACTTAGCCACTGCCTGGATGTCCGAATTGCTGATGCTTTGGATCTGCTTGTCCCACGTTGCCATATATTTTCCCTGACTTCCGCTGACACGGCTGATCGCACTCTTAAGATCCCCATAACCGCTTTTTAATGAGCTGAACTTGTTGCTGAAGCTCTTATAATCATTGCTAAGTGATCCCGATGGCTTGTTAAGCAATGTGTTCAGGGCCGCCATCGTACTGTCAACACGGGCGGCAACTTTCAACCCGATTTGTTTCACGCTCATGGAATGGCCACTGATGTTTTCCGCACTCTGATAGGGCAAATGCGAGCAGCCACTCAGGGCCGGAATCGCCAGCAACAATGTTAACGAAGCGGCGATACCCATCTTGCGAAATGTCATGGAAGTGTCTCCTTAGTTAGTCAGCGGCTTGTTACGCCAAGCCGCGAAGCGCTCATAGGTTGAGCCAAAAGATTTGTAGCCAGGAAATTTGCAAAAGGCAAGTAGCGGTCTGATTTTTACCGCCGCCGAGTTGTTTATGATCCATAAATCGCTTACCTTCTTGCTTGTGTTAATGGAAGTGTTCCGCAGGAGTTGAAAATATTATGGCCAGAATTGGTGTAGCACAAATGCGTGAGGGAGATGTGATTGATCAGCCTTTTCTGATCTCCGGCAAACAAATGGGTAATACCGTCAGCAATAAGCTGTACCTTAAGGCCACGTGCGCGGACGCCACCGGCGAAGTGCATTGCCGTATGTGGAATATAACTAAGGACGTTTACGAAAAGCTTCCCGCCAAAGGCTTTGTTCACGTTCGTGGACGCGTGGAAAGTTATCAGGGCCACCTGCAACTGGTAGCTGAAACCCTTGTCCCGATCACCGATACCAATAAGCTGGACCTGGGGCACTTTATAAAAAAAACCCAGAAAAATATCCCGACCATGGCGGCGCGACTGCGGGAGATATTATCCGCCATAAAAGACAAAGACCTGGCGGCACTGGTGAACAGTTTTCTTGATGATAAAGAGTTCATGACGCGGTTCAGCCTGGCCCCGGCGGCGCAATCCATGCACCACGCCTGGCTGGGCGGTTTGCTGGAACATACGCTAAGCTTGCTGGAACTTTCAGTGGTGATCTGCCCACGCTATCCGGATATTGACCAGGACCTGGTTCTGGCGGGATTATTCCTGCATGACATTGGAAAAACCGCGGAACTTTCCTATGAGTTCATGTTTGATTACACGGATATGGGTAAACTCGTGGGCCATATCGCCCTGGGAACGCTGTGGATCAGTCAGCGGGCGGCGGTACTATCGGAAAAACAGGGACGGCCATTTCGACAGGATCTGCTGATGGTACTGCAGCACATTATTCTTTCTCATCATGGGTTGCCGGAGTTTGGTGCCGCGGTTCTGCCCAAAACCCCGGAAGCCATTCTGGTCAATCTCATTGACAACCTGGATGCTAAAACTCAAATGGCCCTGGATGCGGTCGCGGCCCCAACCGAAGATTCCACCTGGACGGAATATAAAAAAGCCTTCAGCACCAGCCTGTATCGGCCATCGATTACGCAGCAGTAATGGGCAGATAAGCAATCCATAGCGCAGCCTGACGCGACAGCGTCACGGTTGGAGCCGGAACGCTGTCACTAAAAAAGCCCGTGCTGCAATGCGGCAGGCACCGGACGACTCGTGCCGGGTTGCAGTACATTGGGCAATCAAATCACATCTCGCGTTAAATTCAACGCTGCCGCATTGAGCTAATAAAACCTCGTGGCGGTTCAGGTCCTTTTTCCGCGCTGCCTGCCTGCTGTCGGACAGGGCCGCACCAGAAATTTCGCCGCCGCCGCCATGGAAAGTATCACGGGCTGTTTACCATCCGGCCGTGCGGAAATGGCACCGGCCTGGGGGTTGTTGTGTTCAATGACCACGGCGGCCTTGGGTACCAAACCGCTGGTTTGCGCAAATCGCAAAAATTCGGAGCTTTGATCCACAATCCTGACAATCGCGGTTCTACTGCCGGCCTGCAATTCCGCCAGACTGCATAATACCGGTGCTTCCACTGTTCCAGCAGACGACGGAATAGGATCACCGTGGGGATCTACCGAAGGGTGCCCCAGTAATAAATCAATTCGCGCCAGAACCGTTTCAGAAATGACATGTTCAAGTTCCTCGGCTTCGCCATGCGCATCCGACCAGTCTATGCCCAGAATTTCAACGAGAAATAATTCCAGCAAACGGTGACGGCGCAATACGTGCAGCGCCAGTTGCTCACCGGCTCTTGTGAGCCGAACGCCGGCCCGCGGGGCATATTTCGCCAGGCCGGAATCCGCAATGGCTTTGACCATGGTGGTAGCGGTTCCCGCAGTCACCCCGACCAGGGCAGCAAGCTTTCCCATGGGCACATATTTGCCGCGCGACTCCTGCTGCTGCAGCCACAGTTGCTTAAGATAATTTTCGATGGTTCTGCTGGCCATGCGTGGAAGTCCATAACCCCAAAAATCCCGCTCGTACGAGCGCCGCGTTTATGATCCGTGATTGCCGCGTGAAAAGCAAGCCGATCATACAAATGAGAAAGTTTGAGTATTCAAAGTATGTAACACGAACACTCAAACTATATCTTGACAATAACGTCGCGGCATCGTATAAAGTAACACCATTGGATTGCGGGCCAGGTGCCTTATCATCATCCGAAATCGCCCCCGGGGTAATACGGGGTACACGGGAAGGGCGTGCAGATTTCAATAATGCGGTGATGGAGGATTTAAAATGACTTCGCACTGGAAAAAAGCGATTGAAAGTGCTTTCTAATTATGGGCGGAATAAATCAAAGTTCAGAATCGAGCGAATCCGAAGTTATCGCTCCGGCTGTCGCGGCTGGAAGCTCGTCGGCTCACCCTGGCAATTGCGCCGATCCGCTGACGGGGGAGGATATTTCCCGTGCGCGCGATCGCCTGGCGGTGGCTAAGGCCCGCAGTATCGCGCAGCCCCATAAGCCTTGGCGCTGGATGCGGCTTTTATGGCTGCTGGCCGGCCCTGGTGTTTTGGTTTTCCTGGGAGAAAACGACGCTCCGAGCATGTTGTCCTACGCCGCCACCGGATCGCAATTCGGTATCGGATTTTTTCTTCCGTTTATTCTCGTGACATTTATGGCCGGCTGGATTGTCCAGGAAATGACCGTTCGCCTGGGTTCAGTGACGCACCGTGGTCATGCCGAATTAATATTTGATCGATTCGGTCCCTTCTGGGGCTTTTTTTCCATGGCTGATTTGATGCTGGGGAATTTTCTCACGCTGGTGACCGAATTCATTGGAATTCGTGCCGGTCTGGGCTATTTCGGAGTGCCGCCCCTGGTGGCAGTGGGAGGGGCCATCGCGCTTATTCTGGCGGTAACCATGACGCGTCGCTATTGGACTTGGGAACGCATCTTGCTGGGGCTGGCTATGTTCAACGGCCTGTTTATTCCAGTAGCGCTAATGACGCATCCCGATTGGCCTGCGGTGGGGCATGCATTTATTACCTTTAGTCCGCTACCCGGCGGCCTGAGTTCGCAAAATATTCTTCTGATGATGGCCGATATCGGTGCTACCGTCACGCCCTGGATGCTGTTTTTTCAGCAGGGGGCAACCACTGATAAAGGTATGCAGCCGGCGGATGTGGGATTTGGCCGCTGGGACACCTCGATTGGCACACTTCTGGCGGCCATATTCGGCATAGCGGTGGTGCTGGCCACGGTCCCGCTTTATACGCATGGGATCAGCACGGAGAATTATCAGGGAGCCCAATTTGCCCAAGCCTTGCAGCCTTACGTCGGCAAACTTGGTTCCAGTCTCTTTGCCTTGGGCCTTGTGGAAGCGGGGCTGGTGGCGGCTATCAGCATCTCCACGTCATCCGGTTATGCCTTTGGTGAAGTTATGCATCATGCCCATAGTCTCAATCGGAGCATCAAAGAGGCGTGGCCATTTTATCTCACACTGCTTGGCTCGGCGATCGCCGCGGGGGCCATCGTCTTAATCCCCCATGCCCCCTTGGAGTTTGTTGTACTGATTGTCAACGTCATCGCGGTACTGGCCATGCCGCCGGCACTGCTGTTTCTGCTGCTGCTGGTCAACGACCGTGAAGTGATGGGAGAAAGCGTCAATGGCTTATGGCTGAATATCGCGGGCATCACGGTGACGGTGCTGCTGATTATCGCCGGGTTGGGTTATGGCGTAACCACGGTGTTTCCGAAATTGCTCTCCTAAGGATCCGACACCATGAACACCGATTTAAAACCTGATGACCATAACGTGAAAAGTACGGAACTTTCTCAACGCCATGATGTGGTGCGCTCGCTTCTGGAAGAAGATCAGTTGGTTGCCTTTAAGCAGCGCACGCGCTTCGGGCGGCGTAAATTTTCGCCTGGGCTGAAGATTCTGCTCTGGGCCTTGCGAATTTATGTGATTGCGATGCTGATTATTGTCATCATCCAAATTGTCCGCACCCTGCATTAAAAAAAGCCCGCACCCCCATGTTCCGGTGCGGCGTGCCATAAATTTTTACAAAATATTTACATCTCTGACCTATATTTTTACAGCATCTTGATACCACTCTGGATAAGACTATAGCTGTGCAACGCGCAATGCGCGTGCTTTGAAAGGAGTGTTCCTATGGACGCTTTATATGTCGGAGCCATGATTCTGCTGGGCATTCTTACATGGCTATTGGTGAAGCTATGTGAATATTTAGGAGATCCAAGATGAGTATGATGGATTTCATCGGTCTGGTGCTGGCGGGAGCGATCCTGATCTACCTGATTATTGCGATGTTGTTTCCGGAGAAATTCTAATGATTCCCAATGCGTGGATTCAAATGGGACTGTTTGTGCTCGTGCTTGTTGCACTGGTCAAGCCGCTGGGCGCTTTTATGGCCCGGGTCTATGAAGGCCAGCCATG
>DAHVEJ010000129.1 GCA_027313145.1 Phycisphaerales bacterium
TCATTACGAGAACGCGGAAGTTGGAAGTGAGAAGTTAGAAGCAAACGGAATCGCTGCGCTTCCATGCTCCTCCAACTACTATCTCCCAACTTCTAACTCCTCGTTGTCGCATGATTACTGTAATACTCCCCAAAAACTGGGCTCGCTGCTAAGGTAGTTTTTTCCCAGTTTTCGGAGTCTATTTTATGTCGGTAGAACGTCGTCAGTTTACGTCGCAGTTCAAAGCCAAGGTGGCGATGGAGGCGATGAAGGGCCAGCGGACGATTGGTGAGTTGGCGGGTTTGTATCAGGTTCATCCCTCGCGTATTGCCGCGTGGAAAAAGCGTCTTGTGGAATGTTCAGCGATGGCATTTGAGGAATCGTCTGTTCAGGGGTCCAACCATTCCTCGCCGGCGTTGATGGCGCAGTTGTACGAGCAGATAGGTCGGTTGCAGGTGGAATTATCCTGGCTAAAAAAAAAGTCTGGACTGGACGCCTGACCAGAAGCGTCAGGCGGTGGATGTCGGCCATCCCCGGTTGTCGGTGCGGCGGCAGTGTGAACTCCTAGGAGCCTGTCCAAGTATTTGTGGTATTGCAACACAGGCTCGCGGACGATCCCGCTTCTTCCTGGCTTGCGAGCCTTTGCGGCCCATCAATCCTGATTTACTGGCGTAACCGAGCATTGGATCGGATCACCGCGTATAATGCGGTTAATGAGAGCCGGGGTTTCCGGCGATTAACCCTTGTTACTTCATAATTGGAGGTGACTGGTGCCTGCTACGCGGAAGACTTGTACGTTATTTAGCGCTGTGGCATTTAAGCACAGGGCGCAGGAAGGGACCTACACAGGCAGGCTCAAGTAACACCCCGAATTGGCGGAGTGCGGTACACGTTTTATGGCGAAATCGGCGAGTAATAAAAAGACGGCGGGCGCGGAGGGCAAGGCGCATGCGCCGCGGATTGAGAATCGGCGGGCGCATTTTGATTATGCGGTGCTGGAAAAAGTGGAGGCCGGCATTGCGCTGGTGGGCAGTGAGGTAAAAAGCGTGCGGCAGGGGAAAGTGCAGTTGGCGGGTGCCTTTGCCATTATCCGTAATGGCCGGGTATTTCTAATGGGCTGCCACATCGACACGTATGAACAGGCCAATCAGTTTAACCATGATCCAACACGCCAGCGGCAACTTTTGCTGCACCGGCGGGAAATTCGGCGATTGCAGCAGCAGTTGGCCAAGCAGCCGGGATGCACGTTAATTCCGCTGGATCTGTTTTTTAAACGCGGATACGCCAAAATTTCTCTGGCGTTGGCCAAGGGCAAAGCCAAATACGACAAACGGCAAGACATTAAGAAACGAGATGCCCAGAGGGATATGCAGCGGGCGGTGCGGCGGAGGTGACGGGGTTTAGGGTACAGGTTTACAGGTTACAGCGTGTGGTGAAACACGCGGAAAAGGTGCCAGGTACCTTTTATTGGGATGGAGGAGTTGGGTGTTAGCCGAGGTTACAGGTTACAGGGGACGGGGGCGAGCGTTTAGGAGTTGGGAGTTGGAGGGCTTTGGAGGCGCTGTGCTGTTAAGTGCGGGATGCTGCGGCCGGGGCGGTTATTTTGAGAATAGGCCATGATCGGCTACGGGCAGGATGTTGGGGGCTTCGTGGGTGGGGGTTGCCGGATGAGTTTCCGGGGGTGCCAACGGGGATTCAGAGGTGGGCGGAATTCTTGAAATGGTCGTTGTTGCGGCTGCGGTTTTTCCGCCTTGCTGGTACACCATACCCATTTTGAAGGCGATCACCACCAGCCAGACAAACAAAACCATGTAAATGCCCAGTGCCAGACTCGTGGGAATAAGGACAATCACCAGGCCGAAGCTCACAAACATGGCGGTCAGGCCATAGCTGGTTAAGGCCGCCTGTTTAACAGACAAACCGCGCTTCAGGAGGAAGTGATGGAAATGGCCGGAGTCGGGCGAAAATACGGGGCGATGGTTGAGCTTTCTGCGAACGATGGCGAGAAAGGTATCCAGAATGGGCAGGCCGAAGATGACCAGTGACCCGAGGAACCAGCGGAAAATGCCATCATTTCCGAACATGATAATCATGGCACCGCAGACATAGCCCAGGAACATGCTGCCGGTATCACCCATAAAAATACTTGCCGGGTTGAAATTATAGGGCAGGAAACCCAGCACCGCCCCCAGCAACGCCAAGCTAAGCGTAATGCGGGTAGGATTCATGGACGCCACACCGGCGGACGGCACACCGTTGCACGCCAGATACAAGGCCAAAGCCAGATAACCCACAGCCATGATGCTGGTAACCCCGGAGCATAACCCATCCAGGCCATCGAGCAGATTCATGGCATTGCTGGCTGACATGATAATCAGAACGGCCAAGACCGCGCTTAACATACTGGCAAACAGCATGTACGCCTGCGGATGCGTTAACTGAATTGCGGGAATCCAGCCGCGGCGTTCCAACGGGAAAATCAGCATGTTGGCTAAATCAATACGAATACCGAAAAAGCCGGATCGATCAACACTAAGGAAAAACAGCAACACCGCCCCAAGAAATTGGCCAAAGAGCTTCAACCGGGGAGTAATACTGTAAACATCATCAATTAAACCGCAGAGGACAACCGTGCCGGCTCCGAGAATGATCCCCGGGGGGACCTGCACGTTGGCGACAAGATTGGGATCACTATTAAGGGGAGTAATAAACACCGATACCAATACGCCCGCCATCCAGCCAATAAATGTGGCCACGCCACCGAGATAGGCAATGGGCCGGGTATGAATTTTGCGGTGGCCGTCCGGCTCATCAACGACGCCATAGCGGAGCGCCAGTTGCCGCATGACCGGGGTAAGAAGCACTGTAACAAGAAAGGAGACGTAAAACACCGGCATATACGGCATAAGTACCGTAGCAGGTGAAAGCGAGTTAAGGACTGTTGAAGGCATACAAATTCCACAGTGGGGTCATTACGTTCTGGTAAACTCCCGGTTAGTTGGCGGGTGGTCATCTCCCTCTTTACCCAACTTCATTGTTATGAAGTATACAACCGCCTGAAACTCCTTTGCAAATAAAAAACGAAAAATAATTCGTCCAATAAGCGATCGCTCGCCCCTAACGGCCTAACCGGGTAATCGCTGGTCGTTACTCGGAACGGCACATACCTTATCGGCGAAAACGGCACCCGATAATTGTTATTATTTTACTGGCCGATAAAATACTGAAATCTATGCTTTGCTGACAATCTGGCACCAGCCGATATAATAACAGTCCCAATACGCAGCCAAAAGATTGCATACATCCGAAACAGGTAACGGATGGGATTTATAAAGAATCTGCAACTTGGCGGTTTTAATTGCGTTATAACTCTTGATGCCGGGAAGCAGAATGCCAGCTCAGACAACGGCAAGCCGACAGTTTGAAGCGGCTGTCCATGCGAACATGGGTCGGCTAATTGCCCTGGCGCGGTCGATGCTTGGATCGCAAATGCGAGATTCCAAGCAGGCTGAAGATATGGTTCAGGATGCGTTGCTGAAACTATTCCGCCATTGCGAATCTTATAATTGGGATGATGGCGGATGGTCGCTGATGGCAAAGGCGGTGTCGCGGAATGTCATCAGTTGTCGGCGTCGTAAAATCGGAAGATCGCTTGATGCTGATGATGGTTTATACGACGGCATCGGCAAGGAAAACGACCCGGCGGAAGCGCCCCTGACCGCGGAAACCGTCGAGCTGGTGCGCCAGCACATTGCTATGCTCCCTGATGACTGGCGTTCGGCGCTGGTATTACGG
Organism: Phycisphaerales bacterium; assembly: GCA_027313145.1. Lineage (GTDB taxonomy): Bacteria > Planctomycetota > Phycisphaerae > WQYP01 > WQYP01 > JAMDCX01. Next base: position 3,775 of record DAHVEJ010000129.1, read on the forward strand.
GAGCAACAAGGTATGGGCTATCGGGAAATATCCGAAGCCCTTGGCGCAACGGAATCCCAGGTTAAAACCTGGCTTCATCGCGCTAGAATGAAATTGGCCAAGTCGCTTAGATCGCACTTGGAGCAATAACAGCGGCACACGCCGATAGATGTCGGCCAAAGGCCAAAACAGCGAAAGGAACAGCGGGTTTCAAAGAGGTGCTTTATGCGAGAAACCGACTACATTACATTGGAACTGTATCTGGACGGCGAATTACCGGAAATGGAAAAAGCCCAACTGGAGCAGCGCCTGTTAACCGAGCAGACCTTAGCGCAGGCGCTGGCACATCTGAAGCAAGCCAGAACCCTGCGCCTGGCAGCCCTTGAATCCTACACCCCGGACGCCGCGGAAGCGCAGCGTCTGGCGGAAGGTGCCATGGCCTATTGCCGGGAAAATCAATATGCCCCTATTGGCCGCATTTTGGAATCAGGTGCTACGACAGTCTGGTTGAAACGGCTGGGCATGGCCGCGGCGTGTGTGCTTATCGCCACGGGCAGTTACTTTGCCGGGCGGGGGTCTGTGACTTCGACCACACAAACCGCAACAGCTCCCGCAGCGTCTTCAATTATTGGTTATACTGTGCAAATCAGTACGCCCAGCGGCCAGGTTGTATCCCAACGGTTTGCGACTTATCAGCAGGCTAAAGCCTTTGCACAAACATACACCGCTGATGAACAGGCCGTCAGCAATCACCCGGTCGCGGCACCGCAGGTGGCGTCGGCATCGAATACGGGCGTGTTTTAAGATTTCAGGCAGTGGTGATTATTCGGAATTCAATGGTTAGACAAATGCGACATTCTGGAACCGCCGGCAAATGGAAGTCGGCCGCCGCAGCGCTGGTTGCGGGGATAATGACTTTTGCCTGTTCGGCCGGGCCGGCGACGGCGCAAGTGGCGCAAAATGCCGCTGATAATCCGGCGCTCTCAGGCGGTACGGATGCCGGCAGGCATGGTGCAGGGATTCTGGAACAGTTAAGCCATGAATCGCAGGCATTTTACGGCACGCTGCAAAATTCGTTTGTCACAGTGGAGATGGATCCCAACCCCCTGCACCTGCTTCCTGAAAAGATTCAGAAGAAATTTCTGCTTTGGGAGAAAAACTGGGTCGTAGAGCATGATTTCCGAGCCAATCCCAACGCACATCGGGAAGGGCCTTCGGAACCGCGAATTGTCATCAAACCGGATTTGCGATCAGCCGGGAATAAAAAACTCGTGCTTAATCACAGCCAGCAAGAGCGACTGGGAGATATTAACCATCACGCGGTGGCGGAGATTTTTCTGATTCGCCATTATCTTTTTGAAACGCATCCGCTGCCGCCGCAGGAATTCTGGCCGGAAATTAAACTTATTAATGCACGACTGGCGTCACTACCGACACACAGCGGCAACACGGTGCGCGGATTAATTGTGGGAGAGCGGGGTTATATAGTTATCCCAGCGGTGATTGCCCCGGCTGACGACACACGCCCCGTAACGATCTGGAATTCCCAAGGCAAAAAATATTCGGCTTATATTCTCGGTGTGAAGGAAGCAATGGGGGTAACGGTCCTGGCGATTAAGGGGCATCCCAAGCTGCACGGCGTAAGGTTAATCCGCCATCCATTGCATCCAGCCGAATTGCTTTTTGCGGTGAGCGCAACATCCGCTTCCGCCCATTGGATTATGCCCCTGGGTGAAAAGCCGATGAGCTTTCCGCACTCCGGCCGCCACGACAGGGACCACGGGCCGGGCATGAGTGGGCTTATGGGAAAGTCGTCAGCCTTCGTATTCAATTTGCGCGGACATCTGGCGGCATTGAATTTACAAAGCGGATTTTTCCCGTTGAATAACAACCGCCGGGCGCTGAAAAGTTTTCTGCTCACCGGCTCACCGCAACCGCCGCGATTTGGTATTCGCTTTGCCATGATTAAAGCCAATGATCCGTTGCGCACACGCATTGCGGATTTGGGCCATAAACCGGCCATGAAGGTTACCGGGACGTTTCCTAATTCGCCGGCTGCGCGAGCGGGCGTGAAAAAGGGCGACATTATTATTGCCATTGACGGGTCGTCGATTCTGGATTTTCACGCCATTCATCGCCATATTATGGCTAATCCAAAAAATGTGGTCTTGACGATCCTGCGACATGGGAAAAATGTCCATATCAGCATGAGTTTGCGCTTTGGGCTCAAGCGCGCGAAACATGCCGACAAGGCACGCAATCCATGAAAAGCCTGTAACGGTTTATGGGACACGGGGGTTACGGTCAGATTGCCGCTCAAAACCGGAGAGCATTTCAATTACGGCGGGATATAAATCCGATGATCAATCTGCTACAATAGGGGTTATGGAATGGTCGGGCGGTCGCTCGGCGTAAGCCGGGAGGAAAGTCCGAACACCGCAGGGCGCGGTGGTGGGTAACCCCCACCCATTCCCGTTGGCAACGGCGGGAATGCGGGAAAGTGCCACAGAGACTATACCGCCGAATTCCGATTTTTCGGAATGGTAAGGGTGAAAAGGTGCGGTAAGAGCGCACCGCGGCCATGGTGACATGACCGGCATGGCAAACCCCACCGGGTGCAAGACCAAATAGGGAATCGAAGCGCCGGCCCGGCGCGCAGGCATCTGCCGCAAAATGCCCCCGTCAAGGGATAGCGGATGCCGTAGCATCATCACCGGCAAAGTTCTCTTCGGAGAATCAGCACGAATGATGCGCGTAGATTCCGGGTAGGTTGCTTGAGGCAGACGGTAACGCCTGTCCCAGATCAATGACCGCCGCCCCACAAGGGGCACAGAATTCGGCTTATAGACCATTTCAGAAAAATAAACCGCGGTCTGGCAACAGGCCGCGGTATTTTTTTGCCCGCAATTGCGCATTGCACGACACGGTATACGCCTCGGAAAATACCAGTGATGTAAGGCAACGCCACATTTTGTGGTGCAGGCGTCCCCGCCTGCCTCAGGAGGTATGGGCGACAGGCGTGACGCCAGCGAGGCAGGCGGTATTTCGGCAAAAATGGGCATGCGCCAAGCCAATCGCGACGGGTTGAGTTGCGCTTTGTTATTAAGCAGCGTTCCGCGTTCAACTCAACGCTGCCGCATTGAGCTATCGGTGCGCGTTGGGGGTCAGGACGGTCAGGACGAAAAGGTGCTTGGAGGGGAATTTCGAGGGGGGCATGTGGTAGTGGATTATTTTTGCGGGCTGGTGGGCGAGTTGTGGGGACACGAAAATTAGATCGGTAGGCCAGGGGCTGTAAACGTGATTGGTGTAATTTTCCCAAGTCCCCCACTGCTGTCCCGGTTTATGTTCGGCGTAATTAAAGGTATCGCGTAATGGGACGGTGGTGGGCGTTCCAAGCAGTGCCTGGTAAATGGCGTGGGCGCTTCGGGAATGGTTCATATCACCCAGGAGAATATCTTTTGCGGCGGGGAAGCGGTTTTGCCATTTGGATAGGATTTCATGCAGCTTTTCAGCACTTTTTACAGCATTTTTTTCCCAGTGTCGCAGGTGGACATCCAGAACAATCAGATCCGGGAAGCGATCCAGACGGTCGCGCAATACCACCAGGGAATAATAGGTATTCTCGGTGGGATTATTTTGCGGGTGATTGGGACGCACCATACCGTAGGTTCCCGCAATGCGTCGGAAGTGATCGCGGCGGAACCAGATTTGATTCCAGGTGCTTAACGGCCCGGCTAAAGTGGTAATCAGACTGCGGTGAATGGCGGCTCCATCCGGGAAGTGGGCGTAGGCGGGCAGGTGGGCGGCGAGCCACGCGGTTTGCGCGGGCGTTGACGCCTGCATGCCTATAATATCGGCGCGAATGTGATGTAACACTTGGATGAGCATTCCGCGGCGGTTGGACCAACTGTGAATTCCCTCATGAGGCCGCAGCAGGTTGATATTTGCGGTCAGCACACGAATATCGGCGGAGACGGGCCGGTGGATGGCGACGTGGTTAATGGGCATCATGCGATGGGGCCTTAACCAGATAAAGGCCACCACCCCGGCGACCATGGCCAGGGATATAACAAAAAAGGTTGTTCGATGAGGTAGAGGGCGAAGGCGCATGGATTAAACTCGATTCTTTATTTTTTGGGGGGCGGAAAATTGCCTGCTGATTAAAAAATCAGCTAACGCGGGAAAAGCGGCGGCCAAAGCCAGAGCATATCGAACGGGTGAAAAAGGCCATAATTCCGGCTTTGGATGTTCAATCAGACGTACAATTTTCTCGGCCACAAGTTCCGGGGTTTGTGTTTTTCCCAACCCATCGACATGCTTGCCGCTGCGCCGGCTGGCCTGCTGAAAAAACTCGGTACTCGTCGTGACTGGATGAACAGAACTTACCGCAACGCCATGGCGGGACAATTCAAGGCGCTGGGCCTCCGCCAATGAAAGCTGGGCGGATTTGGTCATGGCATAGGCTCCCAGTTGCGGAATTGCACGCCGGGCAATCGCCGAAGAAACAACGATAATATGGCCGGCGTGCTGGTTGATCATAATCGGAGCGGCGGCGGCCATGACATACCATGTACCCATGACATTGACATTCCATATTTCCCGCAACTGCTCTGGAGTGGTCAGGTGAACCGGTGCGCGAAGCCCGAAGCCGGCGTTGGCGATCGCAACATCCAGGCGGCCAAAACGTTCTTTGGCGCTTTGTACCAGGGCAACGACATTTTCATGGATGGCAACATCACATGGCGCAAAAATCACTTGTGATCCGCAGGCTTTAGCCTTCTCGGCCGTGGCCTGGAGCTTATCCATTCGCCGGGCACCCAGAACCAGGGTGGTGCGGCGTTGTGCCAAGGCCAAGGCACACGCAGCACCAATTCCGGAAGAGGCCCCGGTAATCACCACCACTTTTTTTGACCAGTCCACAGGCATAAGACTTATCCATTTCCAGAATTTCCACACTTGGAATTATCTTTGGCAGCGATACTTATTGCCCCGTCTGCGTGGTCGGCGGCGTCCGTGGCACGAGTACTTCGTCCGAGCGTATATCCAGATACGCCCTGCCAGCATCTATACGATGATATTGCTGATAGACGTCATGAAGCAACTGCAATTTTCGAGAGGCGGGCACTTCATAAAAGCCCTCCTTGCCCGGTGGAAGCCCCCAGTATATCTGTGTACCGAACCGGGTCTTGAGAATAATCTTGGGCGTGGTTGGAGGCACATTGGTATACATGTTCGCCAAATCAACGGATTGAATCTGGCTGGAATATGCGTGGCCGGACAACAATGCAATCATCTTCAGTCCGAGTTTTATACCAGGTGCCGAGAATGGCTTGCCCGGCGATGGAACGGAAACCGCAACACCGCTGATGCGCATCAACCAGGCAAGCTGTGGCAAATCAATTGGAGCATACGTTCCGGGAAGGCGGACGGCACGTGGGCTAATCAGATAGTAGCTGCCCCCCACCGAGACTAATGCCGCGGGCCGACGGTATTGGCAGGAAATTTCAATGATCTGTTCATGCGGCAGCCAGACCCGCCGCACATAATTGACGCGCTTAATCCAGGCGTTAAATCCCTGTGACGGGTGGGCGGTAAAATGGCGGGCAAGAATCTGAAGAATTTTACCATTCAGCGGGTTACGGAGTTCCGCGGCATACGCGGGATGGCGAGGGTTGGAAATTGTGAATTGCACCGCCTCCGCCGCCAGAGAATTTAATATCGGTGCGGCGAGCCACGGCGGAGCACCCACCATTACTATGCGCTTTAAAGGACGATCCCGTGACCGTTGGGCCATGAGCATTTTTCCGTAAATGTTCAGCCGGGCAAACCCCTCAATGACCATAGCCACGACCAATAGTGTCAGGCAAAGCAGTAAGGTGCTGCGCACCCAGGGAATATCCCATGGGCGATGGTAGGTCGATCTATAGCGGCTTTTGGTCATAACTATTTCAATGCCTGTCTCACTTGTGTGGCTGGGCCGGGGTGCGGACCGGCGCGGGGGACCGGTCACGCAGAGCCATTGCCGAAAGACGCTCGCACAATTCATCAAATGCAATTCCGGCTTTGGCGGCGGCTTTGGGCACCAAAGAGTGGCTGGTAAACCCCGGCAAACTATTAAGTTCCAAAACCATCGGCTCCATGGTAGCTTGATCCACCATAATATCCACACGCGCCAAATGACGCGACCCGAGGCATGTGTATGTATCCAATGCCATTTGCCGAACTTTATTCAAAACGGCCTCAGGAAGCGCAATGTCAAAAACATATTCGGTATCATCGCGCGTATATTTAGCCTGATAGTCGTAAAATGCGGCTGCCGGGCGAATCTGAATAATCGGCAAGGCCGTGCCATCAACGATGCCTACGGTTAATTCCGGTCCGGAAATGAATTTCTCCACGAGCATCGCTCCGTATTGCGGCAAAAATTCGGACAGGTGGGCGCGCGCGTCGGAAATATTGGAGCATATTCGACAGGCCACGGAGCTGCCGTCCGCAATGGGCTTAATAACGCAAGGATAGCCAATACCGCTGCGTGGGGTCCAGCTATCTTTGAATTTTCCATTGCTGACCACCTGCCAGTTCGGTGTGGCGATACATTTTTCCGCAAACACACTTTTAGCGGCGACTTTATCCATCGCTAATTTCGCCGCCGCCGGCCCGGAACCCACGTAAGCCATGCCGCGGGATTCCAGAATTTCCTGCAATTGGCCGTCTTCCCCGAAGGTTCCATGTAGAGCCGGAAATACCAGATCACACGGACTATTATCCAGGGCCGCAAGGTTTTCGGGACTGATATCGGCCTCAAAAACGGTATGCCCGCGCCGGCGCAAAGCCGCGGAGATCTGGGATCCGCTGGCTAGCGAAACCTCGCGCTCCTTGGATATACCTCCGGCGAGCACGGTAATATTCAACGGCTTAAGGAAAGCTGTCATGGTGTTCTCCAGAATTCAGCGGGACCTGGTGATCATGAGATTCCACAGGCTGAGCGATGACCGTCCCTGAATCAAATCCATACGTATCGGAGCCTGAAACCTTTACCAAATCACCACTTCACTTTCCAGTTCAATACCGGTTTTGTCGCGCACGGTCTTGCGTGCCAGTTCCATCAGGGCAAGAACATCGGCACTTGAGGCTCCATGCCGCGCAACAATAAAGTTCGCATGATGCTGAGAGATTTCCGCGCCGCCGACGACACTTCCTTTTAATCCCGCTTCGTCAATAAGTTTGCCGGCGGAAAGGCCGTCAGGATTTCGGAAAATGCAGCCGGCGCTATTATCTTTCAGCGGTTGGGTATTACGTTTGTACATCCAGATTTCTTTAACTCGCTGGGCCAGACGATCGGGGTTTTCCGGAGTCAGCTCAAAGAGCGCATCGAGAATAATTTTAGCATTAATATTGCTTCGGCGGTATGAAAATACCAGATCATCACGCTGCCTGGTGAATACTTGCCCGAAAGAATCCATGACCGTCACTTCCGCCACGGTTGATCCAATGTCACCAAACGTGCCGCCGGCGTTCATGCGAATTTCGCCGCCCACCGTGCCTGGAATACCCGCCTGGCATTCCAGGCCCGCTAACCCGGTTTTAGCCAATTCCAAGACCAGCTTTAAAACATCCTTGCCGGCTCCCACGCGTACCATGCGATCATCAATGACCACCCGGCTAAAGGCGCTATGTGAAAGTGAAATCACCGCGCCGTCAACCCCCTGGTCGCGAACTAGCAAATTCGCCCCGCCGCCCAGCAGATACATTGGAATATTATTCTCCGCCAGGCGTTTGACCACCGTCGAGAGTTCTTCCCGGCTGCGCGGCTCAATGAAGTAGCGCGCAGGCCCTCCAAGACGAAACCATGTCTTGGGTGCCATGGGTTCATTGAGGCGAACGATATTTTCAAAGTCGGCGTACCAATTCATGCGTAATTTCCCAAACCGGCCCAGCACCCATGGATACAACAAGATCACCCGCTTTTAATTCCAATTCAAGAGCGGCCACAACCTCCGGAAATGCGGGAATATAGCGACCATATCGGCCATTGGCCACAATGCGATCGACTAAATTTTGCGCGCTGACGGCTTTAATATCAGCTTCGGTGTCCCGCGCCATGTAAATATCCGGGACAATAACCATATCCGCATCGGAAAATCCGAGCGAAAATTCCTCCAGCAAGCTACGGGTCCGGCTGTGCTGATGTGGCTGAAATACGCAAATCAGCCGCTGCGGCCGGTAGAATTCCCGCAAGCCGGCGAGCGTTGTGCGGATTTCCGTGGGGTGATGGGCATAATCATCAAGGATCGTGATGCCATGACGCTTTCCCAGCAACTCACTGCGCCGATCGGCCCCCGTAAATGCTTCAATGGATGAAGCAATGACATCCCATGGCACATGGCAATGCCGGGCAATCGCCGCAGCGATCAGCGAATTACCGATATTGTGCCGTCCCGGTATCTGCAAAGCCAGCCTCCCCACCCGGCGCCCGCTATACGAAACATCATA
>DAHVEJ010000012.1:0-10423 GCA_027313145.1 Phycisphaerales bacterium
CATTCAACTGGTTTAGCTTTCCTTGCCATGCCCACTATTCTAGATACTATCCGTTTTTATTGCAAGTAAGCACTAGAACTCGGAATCTCGCATTCCGCAGCGCCAGCGCTTCCGCCCCCGTAACCTGTCCCCTGTAACCTGTAACCTACGTCGCCCCCTGTAACCTGTAACCTACGTCCAACCTACGTCCGGCCGTTTGCAGCCGCGGCGCAAGGTCCTTACAATCCGGCCTTGGCTGTGGCTTGGTAGCAACGCGGCCTTTTGAACACGTGGACAAGGGATTGGTTGTGACGGAAAAGAATTTTGCGGATCGGTTGGCAAAGGCCATCCGCGAGAAAAAAACACCGCTTATTGTGGGCCTGGATCCGGTTTATGAAAATCTGCCGCCGGCTATTATCAATCGGCCCGGGTTCAGTGATGTCAGTTCCTGTGCGGCCTGTGTGGATGCCTTATCGGAATTTGGGCGGAAAATAATCCGCGCGGCGGCACCGCATGTCCCGGCGGTAAAGATCAACATTGCCTATTTTGAACGGTATCTCTGGGATGGCGTCGAGGCCTACTACAATCTGGTGCAGGAAGCCCATGGCCACGGCCTGTTGGTGATCGGCGATGTGAAGCGCGGCGATATCGGCCACACTTCCACGCAATATGCTTTGGGAAATTTAGGCAATTGTCATTGGGCCGATGCCGGTACTACCCTCGGCCCCGACGCCATAACCATAAATGCTTATTTTGGTAGTGACGGCATTACTCCCTTTACCGATGTGGCCAAAGCGCAGGGAAAAGGCGCGTTTGCGCTGTTGCGTACCAGCAATGCCGGCAGTAGGCAAATTCAGGAAATCCCCACCGCCGATGGCCGTCCCGTTTTCATGCATGTCGCGGATTTAATTGAACAGTGGGGCCGCGAGTTGCGGGGGCAATGCGGGTTCAGCAGCCTGGGGGCGGTGGTAGGTGCCACCAGCGGCTCGGCGATTGCCCAACTTCGCCAGGCCATGCCCCATACGATTTTTCTCATTCCCGGCATCGGAGCGCAGGGCGGCAGCCTGGCGGATTGTGCCCACGCTTTTAATTCCGACGGTTTGGGGGCGGTTATTTCCGCCAGCCGATCCATTATTTTTGCCCATCGGGAAACCCGCTTTGCGGATTTGCCCGCCGCGCAATGGACCAGCGCCCTGGAGCAGGCGATTCTGGAAACCAAAGCGCAGATCGGGCAGGCAATACCGGCTTTTGGATAATATGTTTGTTTGTGGCATGGATGATGCGGCAGCATGGATGCACAGGAATTAAACCGTAATTTTCACAACCGGCGCGTGGTGGTCATGGGCCTGGGCCATTTCGGCGGCGGCGTGGGCGTGGCGCGGTGGCTGGCGCAACAGGGATCGCTGGTAACAGTGACCGATCAGGAATCGCCGGAGGCGCTGCAATCCAGCGTTGCTGAACTGGCGGACGTTCCCATAACGTTCCAACTCGGCGGGCATGATCCTGAGATACTCAATGCCTGTGACCTGCTGGTGGTGAACCCCGCGGTGGACAAATCCCGATCGGCCTTTTTTCAAGCCGCGCAACGCCGAAAAATTCCCATGACCACCGAGATTAACATTTTTCTCCGGCATTGCCGCGCCAAAATCATCGGCATTACCGGCAGCGTGGGCAAATCCACCACCACCGCGATGACGCATCTGGCGCTGGCCGCGGCACTAAAAAATTTGGGAAGTCGGCAAACCTGCTTCCTGGGCGGAAATATTGGCCGCAGCCTGCTGGGGGATTTGTGCCATATTACCTCCGATGATTATGTGGTGCTGGAACTCTCCAGCTTTATGCTCGAAGATTTGCCGTGGATAGGCATTTCACCGCACATTGCCGTGGTGACCAATCTGGTGGGCAATCATCTGGATCGGCATGGCACCCTGGAAAACTACGCCGCCGCCAAGCAAAACCTGCTGCGATTTCAAAATGCCGGCGATATCGCCATTCTGAATGCGGATGATGCAATCGTGCGATCCTGGGCGGGAATCACGGCAGGCCGGGTCATGAATTTCACGATCGCAGATCAGGCGGAAATAAAGCTTCGCGTGCCGGGCCGGCATAATCAGTCCAACGCCCGTGCCGCCCTTGCCGTGCTGGAGGCGCTGGGCCTGGCGGAGCAGCGACCTGCGGCATTGGCCGCATTGGAACAATTTGCCGGCTTGCCGCACCGCCTGCAACTGGTGCACACGGATTTGCACTCTGTGCAATGGTTTAATGATTCAAAAGCCACCACGCCGGAGGCGGCGATTACCGCCCTGGCGGCCATGGAAAAGGGAAAATTTATCTGCATCGTCGGCGGGTCGGATAAACATGCCGACATGCGCGAATTTTGTCGGCAGTTAAGCGCTCAGTGTGGCCGCCTTGTGGGCATCGGGGCAACCGGCCAATCGCTGGTAGCGGGGGCCATCGCAGCAGGCATCGCTTCAGACCACGCCTGTTATGCGCAAACTCTGGAAGCCGCGGTCATGCAGGCAAAAACATGGCTGACCGAAGATAGGCCCGGTTCTCAAACACTAAATGCCGTACTCTTATCCCCCGGCTGCGCCTCGTATGACCAGTTCACCAACTACCAACATCGCGGCGAACGCTTCGCCACGTTAGCCCGGCAAAGTTAGGAGCCTGTCCGAATAATCGCAATCCCGGCAATTACTCGGACAGGCTCCTGGACAGAACAAAAATCGTCGGCACGCCTTGTTGCCGACATGTATCAGATCAATGCGGCCCCCCCCAGATTCCACCGCCGTAGACAGATTTACCCCGCCGTCGCCGGAATTTAACTACCGCTTTTATACCGATGCCATTAAGGCACACATCAAGCCAATTGCCGTCACCCGGTATCCTGAAATTTTGATTACGCCAAGCAGATACCGACGCCCAATGCCGCTCCATTCGGCAGGATTATCGCAGAACATTATTGATTCCCTGTGACAACACGATCACTGCCGAGCCCCGTTGCACTTCCACCTGATTCCGAAGATCCCGGGGTTTTTCCGCCCTTGCGTTTGTGCCGATTTTTCCGGGCGTAAACGTCAGCTAGGATTATGCCCAAGGGGAACAACGCGACCGCGTAAGCCGGGATCCGCACGACTTGGCACCAAGGGTTAGATCCAACAAATAGAAATCCGGCGAAGGCCCAAACCTTTCCGCCAGACTCGGTGCGGGCGCTTAGTGCGTAAAGAATTTCGTCTTTTCGAGTGTATGCGGCAGACGCCAAGTCTATCTCAATGTAGTAGTAACCGGTGCCAAACTCGGAAGTTTTCCTCCTATTTTCAAGCAGGCTGGTCAAGCAAATTTCTCCGCGTTCAAAATAAACCGCCCAAGGGGAGTTATGGGCCGTGACCGGATAGACTTCCAGTCCGAGGAAATAACTGGCAGCCCAAGCAGACAAAAGCGCAACAGATGCGAGGCACATTGCCGTTCTCGCCGACGCTGTCAATATACGGAGGATGGCCCTACCAGTGACCCACACCCTACCATTACCGCCCATGATTACCCCTGTTTTCGCGGGGAAGCCCGGCACTTCCGGCCTCCAGGTTCCGAAAAGTGCGCTCACTCGCCAACTTCTTTTATATGGCAAGAAAATAAATTTAATCTTGCCCCTTAAGGCGGCGGCGCGCAGCAAGCAGGCCCAGTCCGCCCACGGCCAGCAGGTACTGTTCGGCTGGTTCTGGCGCGGGAGTCGGCATCAGCACAATGCTGTCAGGGTGCTGCGTCGTGCCGGCGTAGTTGATCCTCCAGTTCGACGGGAACCCGGTGACCGAGGCGAAATTTCCGCCGACAAGTGTCCCGCTAGAGTAATTTACCAGAACGTATTGGCTGGCCGTCAGGGCCCCCTGGATATCCAAGGCCAAGTGCAGGCCACTAATATCCATAATGCCGTTGTCCGTCGCCAGATCGGGCACGCCAAAGCTGCTGAGGTTCCATGTCAGCGTGCCGGAACCATTCACGGTCGCGCCCGATTCAACCAGGAGGTTCGCCGTAGACAGCGTACCATCAAAAGAAGCCGTTCCGGCACCGCTTACGGCCAAGCCATTGGATGACGCTGCTGCGCTAATCGATCCAGTGAACGCGGTGATCTGGTGGTTGGTATTGAATACATCGCCGCTGGCGGTGGCCGATGCGCTAAGGGTGATATTATTGCTTAACGTGCCGCTGACACCTGCAATAAGCGTTCCATAGGCCGAGCTGCCGGAGAAATTCGGAAGACCAAGATCGATCCCGCCTCTGCCGAACGCGGCCATGTTGGTGTACTCAAGTTGTGCACCATTCGCAATCTGAGTACCGCCAGTGAACGAATTAGCGGCAGCCAGGAGCCAATGCCCGGCATAGACCTGTACCTGCAATTCGCCGCCGATCGACCCGTTGATGGCGTTGTTCCCGCCATTACCAGTCAGGGCCAGTATGCCTGAACTTTCTCCGGATATACCATTGTTTATCGTCAGCGTGCTGGAACTGCCGACCCCGGACGAAAATCTGACATCCCCCCCATTGAGCAATATAAACGAATCGATGGTCTGAGACGGTGTGCTGGCTGATTCAATGCTTACGTATCCGCCGGAGGCCAGGCTCAGATAAGAGCCGCTGGTCGAACCGATCGTATAGCCCAAACCACCCTGAAAGTTCAAGCCGTTGGCATAGGCAGGGTCTGTGAAAGCGACATTTTCACTTCCGTTTCCGCCAAAGAAGGCTGCGTCCCCCCAGGTAGGCGGACCGCCGCTGGGGCTCCAATTACTGCTGTTGTTCCAATCCGGTCCACCGGTCCAGACATATGTGTTGGCGTTAGCCGTTGAAAGCAGAGTCAATGGCACCACTGTAGCCATCCCCAGAATAGCCCTACCCATGAATAATATTCCGTCTTTCATCATGAATCAGCTCCCTTTCAATCCTCAATTAATGATAAAGCGTCGAAGCTGGACGATAAAATATGACTTATTTCTGCCCAGTCAGAAACAACCTCTTATCATGCTGCTCTTGTTTTCCCGTAGAAGTTCTAATTAAAAGTACTATAATGCGATTTATCGCAAAGTCAAAACATTAGAAGAATTGTCCCCGTCCTTGTTGGAAACACAAGACCACAACCCCAATAATTCAATCTGTTATCGGACAAAGCAGTATCATTGCTGGTGCTTCCCGTCCGAACTCGGCGTAGCCGGAACCAAAAACATAAAGGCAGACACTGCCCATAGCAGAAAGACCTCCAGAGGCGCGCGAATTTCGAACCAAACGGTGGCTTGCTTGGCCCGCAGCAGGCAGGTACAGGCGGCATTACGCTGCAACACCCGAGAAATAAGCGATTGAACCATAACGGCAGGCTAAAAGCACTCGATTTCGCCAAGGTAATGCAGCCCAGCGAGCCAGATCGCTCGCGAAGTTCTCGAAAAGTAATTCGGATACCCATTTGCCTTGACATTAATACAAATCCGGATCATAGTTGACTCTATCATATGAAGGGTTTGGTTTTTCGAGGAGAGTCCCGATGAAAAAATTGCGAAATATGGCTGTTTTGGCCATCGGCGTAAGTGCGGTTCCGATAATATTTGCGGCGCAGGCGGCGTCTGCGGGCATGGCCTATACGGTCACCAACCTCGGTGGACTGGGCGGAACGATCACTGAAGCGTTCGGAATTAACAGCCAAGGTGAAGTTGTTGGCGATTCCATGACGGCGATCAATTCCACCAGTGGTACCGGCGGCTATGACCAGCCATTTCTGTGGAAACCCACCACCCCGAATGGTACGACAGGAACGATGTATAGCTTGGATCCCAACTATAGCTCTTCATCATATATAGGATTGGGACAGGCGATCAATGGTCAGGGACAGGTCGTTGGCGTTGAGGGAACATCGGCTGGATATCAAACTTTTTTATGGACACCCTCACAGAACAACGGCGTGACCGGCAGCCTGGTAAATCTAAATGTACCGGTCGGCGCTGGCACATGGGTGTACGGAATGAACAACAGCGGTCAGGTTGTGGGGGCGACCGGAAGTGCCAGTTCATCTGAAGCGTTTCTTTGGCAACCTGATGTTGCAAACGGCAGTACCGGCTCAACGCAGAATCTCGGCTTCCTGCCGGGCGGGACAAGCAGTTGGGCTGGCGGAATAAACGATAATGGGCAGGTGGTTGGAGGCAGTAACAATACCGCGTTTATCTGGACCGCTAGCGCCGGAATGCAGCCACTAACAACTCCGACGGGGGACGGAAGCGCGGGCGATCAGATAAATAAGGCCGGCGAGGTAGCCGGTGACCTCGTCACCAGCAACACCGTCGGCGGTGCAACCACCTACACCTACCATGCCGCGGTTTGGTCTTCCGCAGGGATACAGGAATTGCCGTCCTTGGGCGGGCAGAGCAGCGGAGCGATGGCGATCAACAACAATGGAGAAGTGGTCGGGTGGGGTCAGACCAGCAATGGAAATACCGACATATTTGTGTATGAGAACGGTGTGATGACCGATCTCAATACTCTTACCGGTTATACGTTGGGCGGTGTCTATGGAATCAACGATTCCGGCCAGATTATCGCGGATTACACTGACGCGTCGAACCATCGTACCGCCTACCTGCTCACGCCGGTCACAACTCCCGAACCGGCGGCCTTAAGCATCATGGTCTTGGCACTTGGCGCGACGATGTTGCTGAAGAAACGTCGGTTGCGGCGGGCTTAAAGAGCCGGCAATTATCGCGTAAAACGGCGAACTGCGCTGCCCAAGCTCGACGTGGTCGTGATTTCGCCGTCACGTCGTGCGGTGCCGGCGCAATCGTGACCGTGAGCCACCTTCTCACGAGGACAAGTCTGGCCGTATCTTCAGAAGGCCGGAATCATTTTAATGACCACCAATTTTCATGTGAACCAATGGTCCCGCAAAGTTCAGAGGATGCCTCGTAATACAAATCCCGGATCAACGATCTACGGAACTTGTTATCACGACGCCGCCACCCCGCTTCCCAAAAACCACGCCCCGGATTATTCTCTCAACATCGTTGCGGGGAGCATTTTGAAAACTTCCCGACCGCAACCAGGCACGGCGGCAACAGAGACTCACGGAGCAGGCATGGAACTCACGGATCGCGATAAAGAAATCATCAAAGATTGTATCGACCGTGGCGAGCCGCTGCCCGCCAAATACAAGCTAATGCTTTTTGCTGACGCGCCGGATGTGGAACTTATCTGGCAGGGCAAGACCAGCGAAGTAACCAACGCGGTTCTCCCGTTCCAAACCATTGAACAAATTGATGAACCCCGCCGACAGGCCGAAAGGCAAGTTGATAATCTGTTTTCCGCCGATCCGCGTGGCCGCCAAAGCGGCGGCTGGACCAACAAACTCATCTGGGGCAACAACAATCTCATCCTGTCGAGCCTGAAAAATGGTCCGCTCCGCCGCCAAATTGAAGACGCCGGCGGGTTAAAACTTATCTACATTGATCCCCCCTTTGATGTCGGTGCGGATTTCTCCGTGGATATTGCAGTCGGCGATGGTGAAACCCTGACCAAAGAACCCAGCGTAATTGAAGAACTGGCATTTCGAGATACCTGGGGCAGCGGAATTGATTCATACATATCCATGATCTACGAGCGGTTGCGGTTGATGCGAGACCTACTATCGGACAACGGCACGATCTACGTCCACTGCGATTGGCGCGTCGACAGCGCTGTGAGACTGGTCATGGACGAGCTCTTCGGTGCGAACAATTTTCTCAACGAAATCATCTGGTGTTATAAGGAACGCGAAAGAATCCTCGATTTTTACAACCCCAAGCATGACACGCTTTACTTCTACGCCAAAAACAGGCCTTCGCCAGGCCGGGTATTTAACTGGTCCCGGGCTGCTTCGGAATACTCGGAAGTAACGAAGGGAAAGTTCAAATTTGACGACGGGGACGGAAAAGGCCCCTACCAAGTGCGCGGCCGGAACCTGCAGGGAAGTCCTGTCCGGGCTGCCGACGGGCTCAGCAGGGAGGATGAATCCAACAACCCCGGACTCACATACCGCGATTATCTGTCCGACCGCGAGGGCGTCGCGCCACGCGACTGGTGGGAAATCCCCATCATTAACAAGGCATCAGATGAACGGCTCTATTACCCGACACAAAAGCCCAAAAGCCTCATTGAGCGAATCGTCGCGGTATCCTCCAATGAAGGCGATCTCGTTGCTGATTTCTTCTGCGGTTCCGGCACAACCCTTGCCGTCGCCGAAAAGCTGGGCCGCAAATGGCTCGGCTGTGATATTCAACGCTTCGCCATCCATACCACCCGCAAACGCCTCATCGGCGTGCAACGCGAACTCAAGGCCGCCGGACAACCCTACCGTAGTTTCGAAATTCTGAATCTCGGCAAATATGAACGGCAATATTTCGCCGGCATCAACCCCAACCTCCCCGAAGCGCAGCGCAAGGCCCAAACCATCCAACGTGAAGAGCATTACCTTAATCTGATCTTGGGTGCCTATAAGGCCGAGCGTGTCTTTCAATTGCCGCCATTCCATGGCAAAAAAGGCCCTAACCTCGTGCTGGTGGGCCCCATTGATGCGCCCGTCACCCTTTCCCAGATGCATGAGGTAATCGCAGAGTGCCGCAAAAGCAAGATCAGCAAGGTCGATGTCCTGGGCTTTGAATTTGAAATGGGTCTCACCCCCATGGTGCAGGATGAGGCCAAACAAAAAGGCATCAATTTAAGCCTCAAATATATCCCAAAAGATGTTTTTGATAAACGGGCCATCGAACGCGGTCAAGTCCAGTTTTATGATGTGGCCTACGTCGAAGTGCTGCCCAAGGTCGACGGCTTTGACGCCACTGTCACGCTCAAAGATTTCGGCGTTTTCTATCAGCAGGATGATCTTGACACGCTGGGCGAAAAACTCAAAACTGGCGGCAGCAAAGTCACCGTGGAAGGCGGCCAGGTGGTAAAGGTCAGCAAGGACAAACAGGGCATTATCACCCGCGATGTGTTGACCAAAAAATGGACCGACTGGATCGACTATTGGGCCGTGGATTTCCACTATGAAAGCAAAAGGGAAATCGTGCGTGTGGTGGAAGCTGGCCAGGAGCGGGAAATATGGACCGGCAACTATATATTTGAAAATGAATGGCAAACCTACCGCACCCGCAAAGACCGCAAGTTGGAGCTTGTCAGCGGGAAACATTCGTATTCACAGCCGGGCCGGTATAAAATTGCCGTCAAGGTGATCGACATCTTCGGCAACGACACGACTAAAGTCGTGGAGGTGAAGGTATAATGGCGCAGCCCAAAAACATCCCCGCATTTGATAGTAATGGCAACCTCCCCGAAGGGGTTTACCATAGCGATACTGCCACGATGCAAGTCCGCTTTGTCACGGAATTTCCTGATTCCCAAACCCGCGCTGCGATTTACGAAGGCTTCAACGCATTTCGCGCGGACGGCGAGAAATTGGGCATTATCGGAACGCAATGGGTTAATGGTTCGTACGTCACGAGTAAAGAAAACCCCGGCGATGTCGATGTTGTAACATTCTGTGACCACGGCCATCTCAACAACCTCGGCACCGACGCAATGGAATTCGTGTCACAATATTTAGGCGGCGGTGAGGCAGCCAAGACAAGATATCGCACCCACGCGTTTCTGGTGCCATCCTGTTCGCCGGGCCACGTATATTTCAGCGCATTTGAAAGCGCCAGACTTTATTGGCGGAAATGGTTTGGAAGAACACGCGACATCCCCAATCCGCCGGGGCCGGACCGGCCTGGCCAGCCCAAGGGGTTCTTGGAAATGCCGCTCGGTAACGCCGAACACGCCCCGCTAATCTCGCATGACATAAGGAGTTCGCCATGAGCGATCAAGCAACCACCGCGCTCATCCATAGCCCGCTGCGTGCCGCCGCAGAAATACGGCGCCAGCTAGCTGACCTGGAAGATGTCAAGCGGGCGGCGCAGTCGCTTGGCGCTTCGGATTTCGCCAGCAAAGCCGGGCTCGCATCCGTGCTGGCCCATGAGAAGGAACTGCAAGAAGAACTTCACGCGGCGGAGTTGCTGGAATCTGAGGCCGATGCCGAACTGATTCTGGCTGGCGACCCCGTGGTGGACCACATGATCCAGGTAAATTTTCTCGGTGTCGTCCTGGAAAAAGTACAACATTTAGTCAATGCGATCGCCCAGGTCGTGTCGAACGCTCCCACATCGCGTGCGGCGGTCCCTAGAAATATCATCGCCGAAAACCGCCTGATGCTTGCTGGCGTGTTCCAATCATCGTTCGGCATACGCCTGCGACTTCCAACCCGGGACGAACTGGGCCAAGTCTTCGAGCCCGCCTCCGCGGAGGTCCTTGACTCATTGGCGGAATTACTTGCGGTACCGGTTCCCACGGCAAAAACTGTTGAGATTGTCTCGCACGCGCGCGTCAAAAAGCACTATTCAGAACT
>DAHVEJ010000012.1:10433-42917 GCA_027313145.1 Phycisphaerales bacterium
ACGCAACGGCCAAGCACAATGCGTCAATCGCTCTACGCACCCGCCGCAGGCCATTTGGCGTCCGCCTTGACGCAAAACAAGCCCGCGACCGCGTTGAGTGGATGGATCTGCTGCAGATGACAGAAGAGGAGCTACACCTCACTGGTGTATTGGTTGGCGGCAGTATTGAATCCTCGCGCTTTGAGCTTAAGCTAAACGATGAGGTCTACCGCGGAAAAGTCTCGGATGCCGCTCGAAAACAGATGGAAACGGTGACCTTTGGTGCCCAAATTCATGCGACCGTCAAGGCGACCACAACGCTCCATGAAGAAGGAGTTATTGAACCTACAACTTCCTACCTCATGACGAAATTGGTTCCAGCTGATAAATAAGTCCCCAACTTCACGGGAGTGGCCATGCCCCTGAACTCCGCTTTTCCAATTGACCCCCACGCGATTCTTGACCCGGATATTCGTTGGTACCCCGGCGACCAGCAGGACCAGTTCACCCAGTCGGGATACGCCCGCCTGCTGCCGCCGCTGGTCTATAAAATACGTCAGGGGGTAAAAGCCTGGCGCAACACCCGTTATGCCGGAGCCAGCGACACCACCCGGACCTTGCTGAATCATTGGTTCACCACGGAACACCACCTGCCGCAGGCCAAGGGAACCGCTGAACTTTTCCGCTACTACTTCGCCCAGCGGGAAGCTGTCGAATCCACCATCTGGCTCTATGAAGTCCAGCAGGCCCGTGATCCCTACGCACTGATCAAGTTCGATGGTTCAGCAAGGGTCTCCAAGGGAATGTTTGCCGAAGATTGGACCCGCTACGTGATGAAAATGGCCACCGGCTCGGGCAAAACCAAAGTCATGAGCCTGCTGATTGCCTGGGCCTATTTCCACCGGCTCTACGAAACCGGTTCGGACATGTCACTGAATTTTCTAATCATAGCGCCGAACATTATCGTATTGGACCGGTTACGGGAGGACTTTGACGGATTAAAAATATTCTTCCGCGACCCGGTGCTCCCCGAAAACGGCTGCGCCGGACGAAACTGGCGGGATGATTTTCAACCCATGCTGCACATCCAGGACCAGGTCGGTGCTATTTCCGACTCTGGCAACATATTCCTGACCAATATCCACCGCGTTTATGACAACCAATCCGCTCCCTCCATTGAAGATGTCAACACGATGAATTATTTCCTTGGCCCGCGGCCAACCGGAAAGACCAACGACGCGCAGGTTGATCTAAGCCGCATTATCCGGGACGTTCCGGATCTGATCGTCATAAATGATGAGGCGCACCACATCCATGACGAGAAAATGGCCTGGTTTAGGAATATTCAGGACATTTCCAACCAGTTGCGGCTCAAGGGAAGCAAACTCGCAGCGCAGTTCGACCTCACGGCCACACCTAAACACGATGATGGGGCCATTTTTGTCCAAACCATCAGCGACTATCCGCTCGTGGAGGCCATCCGCCAGAAGGTGGTTAAAACACCGGTGCTTCCCGACGCTGCGTCCCGCGCCAAACTCGTTGAAAAACCCAGCGATAAATTTGCTGAACGCTTCGAGGATTATATACATCTTGGCTACCTGGAATGGGAAAAACGCTTCACCGAAATCAAACCGCTGGGGAAAAAAGCCGTCCTCTTTGTAATGACCGAAGACACCCGCACATGCGATCAGGTCGGAGAACACCTTGAGGTCCGTTACCCGGAATTGCGGGACAAAGTGTTGGTCATCCACACCAAAAGCAACGGTGAAATCTCTGAGGCTTTCGGCAAAAAGGGTGCCGACGAATTGGAAAAATTACGTAAGGAAAGCCGGGAGATCGACCACGCGGAAAATCGCTATCTCGCCATCGTCTCTGTCATGATGCTGCGTGAAGGCTGGGATGTGCAGAACGTCATCGCCATGGTAGGCCTGCGCCCTTTTGGATCGGATAACAAAATCCTGCCGGAGCAGGCCCTTGGCCGTGGCCTGCGGCTCATGTACCGTGGCTGGAGCACCGGCGACGGTCTGCCGATTCACGAACGGGTCAGCGTGGTCGGAACCGTCCCCTTCATGGAGTTTGTGGAATCAATTCGCAACGAGGGGGTGGAACTCGAATATTCACCGATGGGCGAAACCACCGAACCCCTGTCTCCCATTGTCGTGGAAGTGGATAACGAAAACCAACAGAAGAATATGGCACAACTGGATGTGGAATTGCCCGTGCTCTCACCGCGTATCTACCGCGAATATAAGAACCTTACCCTGCTCAATATTGATGAACTCCCGGCCCCTAAACTGCCGGTCACAGATTTCTCCGAGGAACAGAAACGTGAAATCGTATTCAAAGATATGAACACCACGGAAACCAGCCACACCACAGTCCTCGACTCAATGATCACCCCATCGGGCCAAAGTGCCGTGGGTTTCTTCGCCCGCTCGCTCATGCGGGATTTGCGACTCGTGGGCGGTTTCGATGTGCTCTACGAAAAACTCAAAATATTCATGGAAACGCGACTTTTCAACCACCCTGTAGATCTCAACGATCTCAACGTGTTACGAAATCTTTCGGAGACACCCGTAACCAGGGCGCTTTTGGAAACATTTAAAGCCGCACTGAATCAGTTAACTGTCCAGCAGCGTGGAACCACCGAAATTTGCGATTACATCAAAATCAGCAAAATTCGCCCCTTTGTAATCAACAACCAGCCCTACCTGACGGCACCAAATACGATTTTTAATAAGGTGGTGGGAAATAATTTTGAGTTGCAATTTGCTCGGCTTCTCGCCGAATCGAAACAAATCATTTCATTTGCCAAAAACCCGGAGCGCAATCCCGGTGCCTTCCGCCTCGAATACCGCACCCCGGACGGAAGCATTGAGAACTATTTCCCCGATTTCATCGTGAAAGAATCCGAATCCGATATCTGGCTCATAGAAACCAAGGGACGCGAGGATCTCAAAGACCCGCAAAAATGGGCGCGCCTAAAACAGTGGTGCGCCGACGCAACGGTACAGGACGGAAAAAGAAACTTTCATCCGCTGTTCGTGCGCGAGGAGCAATGGGAAAAATACCCTCCAAAAAGCTTCGCCGCCATGTGCCAGATGTTCGCGGAAGACACCCCCTGAATCACCCCATGCGTGCAAACCCATCCGCCCCCGGGTAAAGTGGCAACCCCCGAATGCAACGCACTTAAGAACCAAGGCTATTTCAGGCCGGTTTTCCCGGGTTCTGGGGGGCTGCTCTTCGCGTCGCTTTGGGGCACCGGCTTTGCAATCGGAAGCCGCCAGCCATGTTTGATCGCCATAAACCGCAGCCAAAAGCAAAGAACCGCACCGCTGATGGTTGTCGCAGTCGGCGGAAGGTGCAGCAGGCCGCCAACCACGACGACCGACGCACCGGCAAGCGCGGCGACAGCGTAAAGATCGGCACGCAGTACCGTGGGGATTTCAGCCAAAAGAACGTCGCGCATAACCCCGCCGCCAATGCCGGTAAGCATCCCCAACAGAGCAGCCATAACCGGGTTAAGTCCGTAAGCCATCGCCTTCTGCGCACCGGAGACTGCGAAGAGCGAAAGGCCCGCCGCATCGAATAGCAGCACGGGTAGACGCAGGTGATCAACTCCGGAATACCAGTAAAATGTAACGACACCCGCGAGAACCGAAACCCCCAGATATCGCCAGTCGCGGATCGCGCCGGGTGGAATCGATCCGATCAGCACGTCGCGGGTGATGCCGCCAAAATTCCCGGCGACAAATGAAAGTACCAGAATTCCAAACAGGTCAAGCCGCCGAGCTACGCCCGCAGTAGCGCCGCTGATCGCGAAGACAAATGTGCCGATGAGATTCAACACAAACAGTAAGGTCATTGTCAGCCCCTTTTCCTCAGCCTCATCACTGCCCGGTAACCCGCAGTGCCGCCAATCACTGAGGTGCCCCCGGTGCCGTAAGCCAAACTCGTGCTGCGACCACCAGCGCTTCCACGCCCGTGCGCAATGTTGGGTGAATAACCGGAGCGAACAGCGGACTGTGATTGACCGGTAAGTCGTTTACTCGGCCGGCTTCCAGGGCCTTTGCGTAGGTTGCCGGATCGGTGCCCCCTACGAACCAGAAGACGGACGGAACATGCCACTGGACGCCGAAACATCCGAAATCCTCGCTCGCAGGCGCGGGACCGGTGTGCCGGACACGATCGGGGGTAAAGTAAGCGCGGAACGCGCTGACGATCCGCTGACTTGCCGCAGCGTCATTAACATTCAGGGGATAATGGTCCAGCGGCGTTATTTCCGGTGCCCTTGGCGCACCCGACGCCGCCGCCTCAGCGTTGACGATGCGCTCAATCGCGGAAAGCACGCGACTACGCACAGCTTCATCAAATGTGCGAACATTCAGCTTGATTAAGGCCTCATCGGGAATGACGTTCTCCTTAGTCCCCGCCTGAAGTACGCCAATAGTGACTACGGCCGCTTCAGCGGCGGCGACTTCGCGCGAAACAATCGTCTGCAATCGCATTACAGTCGCTGCCGCCATCACCACAGGATCGATACTGGCCTGCGGCATTGAGCCGTGGGCACCGCGGCCGAAAAGGCGAATTTGTAAACTATCAGCCGCCGATGTGATAGGACCAGCGCTTCCGGAAACCGTTCCCGCCGGCCCGACCATGACATGCTGGCCGAGAACGACCACTGGCTTGGGAAAGCGTCGGAGCAGGCCGTCGTCAATCATGGCCTGCGCGCCTTGCGCGGTCTCTTCACCGGGTTGGAACACCACAACGAGGGTTCCTTTCCATGCATCGCGCTGCTGCGCAAACAGCGTAGCCGCTCCTACCAGCCATGCTACATGCATATCATGACCACACATGTGCCCGACCGGCACTGTCTGTCCCGTAGGGTCTTTGACCCTGACCTTGCTGGCATACACCAAGCCCGTCGCCTCCTCCACGGGCAAAGCGTCCATGTCGGCGCGGAGCATCACAGCCGGACCATCGCCGTTGCGCAGCAGGCCGACAACGCCGGTCTTACCGATCCCTGTAGTCACATCGTAGCCCGCGGCTCGCAGTCGTTCAGCGGCTAAATTGGCTGTCTGAGTTTCCTGCATGGACAGCTCCGGATGCGCATGGATTGCCTTGTACAACGCTTCCAGCGCGGGGAGCAGTTGCTCAAGGTTTTTCAAAACTGGTTCAGAAGTGTTTTCCGACGCTGTGCTCATGGCGACCACCGCTGCGAATTTTAACCAATATATCTAATTTTTATCCGGTATCTTCCGCGAAGTCAATGAACCGGAGAAAGTGTAACGGGTACGCAAAGAGTTTAGGCCATGGCCAATGATAAGTCGCAAAATACCGCAACCGCACCTCCCCACAGGGAACCCCCTCCACCAACCGCGGCAGCGCCGCCGTCGCCGATGCCAAATACTAAATGCCAGATACCGAACGCTTCCCGTCGTTTCGCAGTTTTTACCGATGTCCACCGCCACTAATCTTTATCGGAGCATGATCAGGGGCGGGCGAACGCGGTTAACGCGGATGGCGAAACGGTTCTGTGCGTGGCGGCAGCGCTGGAAAACACCGCAGTCTTGGAACTTCTCATCAAGAGTGGCTCTGCGATTGACGGGCGTGACAAGCATGGCCGCACACCCCTGCTGATCGCGGCGGAAGCGGGCCATGTTGAGGTTGCGGCCGTGCTGATCGCAGCCGGGGCGGACATCAACGCAAGCGATACCGGCGGTACGACGCCCTTGCATGCCGCAGTTTGGCGGGAGCGATTTCTGGTCGTGGAGCTTCTTTTGCAGAAAGGAGCAAACGCGTGTGCCGCAGATCACGATGGCAACACGCCGTTGCATGGGGTGGCGCAGACCGGGCAAGAGGGGACGGCTTGGTTGCTCGTAGGCGCGGATGCCGACGTGAATGCCAAGAACCGGTTTGGTGAAACGCCGTTTTACCTCACGCTAAAATGCCACAATAACGGCATAGTCCCTGCGCTACGTGGATCAGGTGCCGGGATCAATCAATTTTCGCCAGATGTTTTCAGAACGGCGGCTGTCGCAGGCGATGCGGCGGCGATGACCAGTTTGGGGTCTTGCTACGAGCTGGGGGGCATGGCGGGGGTTAAACAAGACCACAGCAAGGCAATGGAATGGTACCTCAAAGCCGCCGCAGCGGGCGACGCCGACGCGATGTGCAGGATCGGGACGCTCTACCGAAGCGGCTGCGGCGTGTCGAAGGATGACGCCAAGGCCATGGATTGGTACCAAACGGCCGCTAGGGCAGGCAACGCGGGTGCGATGGTCGAAATCGGCAATCTCTATGCCAACGACCATGGTATACCACAAGATTTTACCAAAGCCATGGATTGGTGTCGGAAGGCCGCTGCTGCGGGCAATGCGACGGCGATGTACAACCTCGGAGTTCTTTACGAAAAAGGCCGAGGCGTGCCGCAGGACTCCGCCAAGGCGATGAGGTGGTTCCGCAAGGCCATTGTGGGCGGGAGCGCGGACGCGATGCACGCCATCGGAATTTTGTATGAAGAGGGTCGAGGCATGCAGCAGGACTCCGTGGAGGCCAAACGCTGGTATCGCAGGGCCGCCGCGGCGGGGAGTGCAGAGGCGATGAATGAAATCGGCGTGTTCTTCCATGGCGGCCAGGATTTCGCCCAAGCGATGCAGTGGTTTCGGATGGCCGCTGCGGCGGGAAGCTCAACGGCGATGCGCAACATCGGTCTGCTCCACGAGGGCGGCTGCGGCGTGCCGCAAGATTACACTAAAGCCATGGATTGGTATCATAAAGCCGCTGATGCTGGAAGCGCAGATGCGGCGAATAACATCGGCGCTCTCCATTGTTACGGCCGAGGCGTGCCGCAGGACTCCGCCAAGGCCATGGCTTGGTACCGCAGAGCCGCCGCAGCGGAAAGCACGGGCGCAATGTGCAATATCGGCAAGCTCTATAACCGCGGCCAAGGCGTGCCGCAGGATTACACCGAAGCCATGGGGTGGTGGCGGAAGGCCGCTGCTGCGGGGAGCGCGGGCGCGATGTACGACATTGGGTTGCTTTACAAAGACGGCCTTGGCGTACAGCAAGATCATACCAAGGCCGTAGAATGGTGGAGCCTCGCCAAAAGTAGTGCGGGGGAGGGGACAGCGGCCTACGATCGCGCTGAAAAGGCCATCCGAAGTTTGGGGCCCGGTGAGCGGCCTGGAGGGTCGAGTCGAAGCCGCGAGAGGTAGGGGAGCGGTGTCCCCCAAAAACGCCGTCGGCCAGCCCCAGAACTTTGATCCCTTGTAATCCGGAATGGACGGACGCTAGTCACTATGTCGGTGGCCATTTCCAGAACTCCAGATAATCCAGCCTACACCGATAAAATGATACCATGGTGGGCGACCAACTATGACGAAATCTCTGAGCCGTACATAGCGCAAGCGCACCGCCGACAATTTGACAATTCAGAGTTATACGGCTTGAATGATCTTTTATCGCGGAACTATCCGCTGGAAAGAAATTCCTATGTCGTTTCGTATGAATCCACGATGCCCGATGCCTTTATACGACCGAATTAAGGAGAAGAACATGAAAATTTCACTTATTTGTCCCCAATGTGCCAGCGCGGCTGACGGTGTCGGAACGTGGTTCGTGGAAACGATCCGCGACGACGGATTGTATACGGGGAAGTGCCCCAATGGCCATGATCTGCTCATTGCCACACAGACCCTGCGGCACGAAATGCTTTTCGAAATCGCGCTTAACGGAATCAGAGACGGGTATTATCGCGAGGCCGTGCTTTCCTTCGCTGGCAGCGTAGAGCGATATTTTGAATTCGCCATTCGCGTTATATCGCGCGGACGCGCTGCTGACACGGGCCTATTCGCCAAGGCATGGAAAGATGTAGCCAAACAGTCCGAGCGGCAATTTGGTGCATTTCTATTTCTTTACCTCACCGAGTACCGCTGCGAACCCAAAATGCTGGGCCAGAAGATGACCGAACTACGTAACAATGTGGCACGCAAGGGACAAATTCCGGAGCGCGCCGAAGCACTTCTCTTTGGGGAAAGCGCCTATGAGGTAATCCAAAGCGGGATCCGCCAGCTTCGCGATACCCACTTGGAGAGCGTCAATGCAATTCTCTGCGAGGAAACGGCGGTAAAGGCGGAAAAAATGGGGACGAAATATCCGAGGTCTTTTCAGGTTACGCCCACCGTGCTAAATGTAATCGAGGATACCGCAAGCGGTTACAAACCGTTCAATCAAATCCTTAAGGAGCGTGGTTTATGCCGGTGACAATATCACCCGTTCCAGCACTCACTATTTTTCCTTGCGCCGCTTGGCTTGTGCTAAATCCGATCCCGCTATGGATTTAGCCTGCTTCGAGCCCTTCCGGCTCGACAGGGCCTTCCCGGCCAGTTTGGCGTCGCGATTTGATGTGGCCATCTGAAATCTCCTCAAAATCGGCAACAATAGCGACACAATTGTAGCACGTCTACGCGAGGCCGCCAATTTCGCAAATGTCGCCAACGCGAGCGACGGCGACTGGTACCGGCTCGCACTAGCGTGTATTATTCACTTGGTCCGTTGGGCCTTCGGGTTTTACCGGAGTAGAGAAATGTGGTCGCTGGTGCTGTTATTGGGCTTCTTCCCCGCCATCGCGCTGCTTGGCTGGCTCATGAGCGTCGTGCGGAGAAAAATTGATAAACGCCGGATATTTAACCTGCGGTGCGGGCACGGCTTTTTCACCAACCATGATCCATCGGTGCAGTGCCCGGAATGCCGGAAGGAGATGGACGAGTTGATTGCAAGGAACGAAGCGCGGGCTGCGGCACAGGCCGCGGAGCGGGAGGCGATGTCCATAGCCCGGAGGGCACTCGCCATTGAGGAGGCCGCGACGCGACGACTTGAAGACGAGATGTATCGCCAGGAGCACGAGGGGCAGATGAGGCTCGCCCGACGTATTGAACACCTACGGCAGATGGATCCCTATGAATTTGAACTGTTTGTGGTCGAAATTTTTCGGCTCCACGGATGGGAAGGCCACGCCACGCCTAGATCGAATGACCTAGGCGTCGACGCGCGGATGAGAAAAGGGGAAACCACCGCGCTGATCCAGTGCAAGCGATACGGCGATGGCTCGCCCGTGGGACGGCCCGCGGTACAGGCACTCTGCGGCCAAGTTGGAAAAGAGAAGGCTTCCGTGGGGTACGTCGTTACAACTTCCCATTTTTCCGAACAGGCGATTCGATGGGCGCACGGCCAAAAGATACAGCTAATTGACCACCGCAAACTCATTGCGATGGTAAAAGAAGTGATTAAAGACGACACCCACCTTTCGTCAATCCCGGCCGCGCACGCTGCCCGTGAGACTCCGCCGCTGTTCGCCCCAGCCAACAGCGGGCCAGAAACCGCGCCACGCTCGCCAACTGAAACCTCGAGTACCACGCTTTCGGCTGCGGCAACGCCGGCGAGGTCGCCCTTGTTTAAGGCGGTGCTTGAACCGGCCGCCGGGCTACGGACCCCTGCCGCCAGCAACGAGAACGCGGCCGCCGCTTTGGGACCTTATCGTGTGGACGCCCCGACGATTGTGGCGAGATTGGCCGCACATCCGCGCCGAGCCGCCAACCTCGACGGGGACCGCGCCGCGAAGGCCTCTGAGTACATAGCGCAGTTTGACCCAGCACATGGGCCGGTCCGTCAGCATCCCTCCGATTACTTGCCCGCGGTGCAAGCCGGTGGTGGGGTAGCGGGTGCTCCAGCAGCGCCGAAAAATGCACCGGCCCCGCAGCCAGTTGTTCAGATGTGCCCCCCAGGCGTAGCCGGGCCCCGGAAATCAGCACCGCCAACGCCCGCCAGCATCGACCCACGAGTTGGCGGTCCTCCGCAGAACCTGGCTCGCCAGACTCCCGCGGCAACGAGCGTGCCGTGGCTGGACCACGCCGCAATGATTGCCAGCCAGCGGCCCGACGTCACTGGCCGGGAGCCGGACCGCGACGCCGCTCGGACCAACGACAATGTCCACCGGGGCATCAGCCCGAGCACCCCTCAAACGATCATGCCTGGCGGTGCCACGGGGAAGCCGACCGCCGAGGGAAGTATTGGCTTGTCTCGTTATTTCGGAGTGGACATGCTCGAAAAAGCTGCGCAGGCGTGCGCAGCCAAGCGGATAAGGGTAATCAAGTTTGACCCCACCTTCGCCGTCATCATCGGAATTTTTCGAACCGACGGCGATTCGGGGCTGAATGTAAAGGTGAGGGTAAAAGCCGCTGACACCGCAAGCAACGATCTCCCAAAAATGCTGGCTTACTGCGGGTGCGGGACTCCCGTTCCATGTTACCATATTGCGGCCCTATTGGTCGAAATTGGCGGCATGAACACTGTTCTCGCCTTCCTCAAGGATGTCGCTGAGCAGGGCGCGTTCTGCAACCGCAACCCGAAGCGGCACCACGCTCTGTCGGCGTACCAATTCTACCGATACTCCCAGAATCGTGCGGCAGATGGGAATCTGCGGGTATGGGGCGGCCAACGCGCAAGCCGATACTCCCAGAATCGCGCGGGAGATGGGACCGTTGTGCATGGCGCAACCCCCCCGACCAGCTAGACGGGGCGGCCCCGTGCGCAGAGCTGCCGAGCTCTCACGCCGTAGGTTTCCAACTTGGCCGGGTGAGTAGACCGTCGGAAATTCGAAAATCCAATGTTATACAGTTTGGATGGTCTTTTATTGCGGAGGGCTATGCAGAAAGGAAATTCGTATGCCGTATCGTTTTGATGTTACCGAAGGGGAAAAGAAAGTTTTCGGCCATGCTTGTACTTGGGCGGAAACGCACCTGCCCAAGCTTGTCGAGGCGGGGGGGGGTGGCTCGACGAGGAAATTTCAAGGATGGTTCATGCTGGCCACGAAAACCGGCCGGGATACCTTCTCGGTGCTATCGCGTTGAATTATGCAGACAGCCTCACCGGTGATCCCGGTGAAGGGTTCGACGCGATGATCGCCGCTGAACGAACCGCTGCCGCGAAGCGGGTAATATTGCTGGCGTGGCTGCTGATTGCCGAGGACACTTTCGCCGGTTCCCAAATTACGCAACTGGCCGTGCTCCCTTGGTCACGCTACAAGGGGCGATGGCTGGCCCAATCAATGGCCCTCCGCGACCGAACTGCGACTTGGACGAAACTGGCCAAAACGGCGATGGAAGTTGTTGCGACTCTGGAAAGCGGGATCGCGGTGCGTACAGGCGCAAGTAAACGCTTCGCCGTCGCCTTCAGTTTCCCCGGTGAGAAACGCGCTTACGTTGAGGGGGTTGAAGCAGACATGGCACCAGCCGTTGTACCGCCGAATCGCAGCGCAACGCGCAAGAGCAACCGTCGCCGGGGCAGAACGCCTATTGATGCAACCGCCGACCACTACCGCTGGCATAAGGCGTATTGCGATGCCAGGAAGGCCGGTGGGCGCGTTAATCAAAAAGAATTGGCTAGGGGGCAGGGAGCAACGTACCCCGAATTCCGCAGGGTTATCAAGCGGCTGGAATCGCGGCGGAAAACCCAACAATAGAATTGCCAGAATACACGTCAAGATGCAATCGTTTTCTGGCGGGATTTTTCCGGATATTGCGGAACCGTTGATTTTCCCAGCTTTGGTGTACATTTCCACTGCCGCCGTTGGCTGCCAGAAATGCGCCCGGAATTTCTGCCTGTCAACGTCTGTGGTACTCCCTCCATGGCCCCTGCAATGTGTTGGGGGCTTTTTTGGAGAATCCCTATGCGTAACACCACCTCGAAAGTTTGCAGGCAATCCCTGCCCAAGCAGGAACCAAGTTCCATCCACCGGTTCGTGAATGGCGACCGCCATGCGGTTGATCGCGATAGCACAAAATGCTATCATACGTCCATGGCAAAAGTGGAGATGACTGCGGCCGCGATGGCCGACTTTGGCGAGTTGCCCAAGGGCATTCGAGATCGCGTTTTGGCGGTAACGCAGAGGTTGGCAAACTGGCCGGAAGTAAGCGGGGCCAAGCCCCTGCGGGGCGAAATGGCTGGTGCGTTTCGTGTTCGCACCGGCGTCTACCGGATTGTCTTCCGGCCACACGGCGATCGCGTTGTGATTGAAGCTATCGGCCACCGTAAGGATGTCTACGAGGATTAATACCATGCTGGCAGAAGTGGAAAATAAGAGGCGGCGGAACACCGGGACTCTGACCGTCAACGGCAAGAACTTTGTTCTGGTTCCGGCATCGGAGTACCGCGCCCTGATTCGCCGCGCGGCGGCCAGTGATGCACCATTGCCGCCCAAGCCCACACCGCAGGCAAACGGTAACTATGATGCCATCACCACCATGCGGGCGATAATCGCGCGCGATCTCATCCGCGACCGCCGGAAGGCCAAGTTTTCGCAGCGGGATCTGGCGCTGGCCGCAAAGGTTCCGCAATCCACCGTTGCCCGAATTGAATCCGGCAAGTTCAGCCCGCGGCCAGGAACACTGAAAAAACTGTATTCTGTAATGCGTTGAATAAGCCACCCGATTCGGCCCTGTGACACAACATTCTCACTCCTAGGTTCCAGCTTCTCACCATTTTTTTTATTTATCGCTGTCGCCTGCCCCCTATAGCATCAGCACGGCACTGGAACCACAAATGATTGTTCCGATGCCCTACGGCGCTTTCCCAATTTTTGATCTTTGATCATTGCTCATCGATCATTGAAGCCGGGGACCGGCGCTGTTTGACAAGTGAATATCTCCCGCATCAATGGCTCCGTCCCAGCCATGAGGATCGCTATGCACGCGGTAAAAAATCGACGCCCGCGCCCACTCCGCGCAATTCTGAAACTACTGATCACTACTGACCAATACTGTAATAAGGACTCCTAACTCCTCAATGCTGAATGCTGCCCCCCCTGGGGGCCAAAACATCCTGGGCATCTTGGGCAACTTGAATCAAACCCTCTAAAATCAACGCTTCCATCAACTTGCGCAACTTGGGCAAGTTGCCGCCCCAACTTGGGCAAGTTGGACAAGTTGACAACCCGCAAAGTCTTCTAACCCCGCCGTGATGTTGGCGCTGGCGTCTGTGGTCTGATTCACATTGCCCGAAGCGCCAATTGCCGGGTCCTGCGGCGTTGCCCGCGCCAAGTTTGTTTTGCGGCGGGCTGGTTTGCGTTGTCTTACCGGAATTTGTTTGGGCGGCTGGTATTTCACGGCGTATCTTACAGTGTGTATCACAGCGCTTGTGTTCCGCTGATGGGGAGCCTATATTTTACGTGTTCGGCCAGGCTGCGGCGATCGAAGAGTGACCGATTTTTCAGCGGCTGTTGGCTGGTAATGCGTGTGAGCAGGGGATGCCATGACCGCAACGGAATTGGATGTTTCGCGGCAAGCCGCACAGTTGGCCAACCGCCTGCGCGCTATTCAAGTTGATCTGGCGGAGCAGAGCACGCAGACCCGTCAGGAATATATATCCGATGAAATAAAGCGAATTCTCGCGGAAATTCCGCCTACGCAGCGTCCGGAATTTCTGGCGACTCTGGCGGAGCATTTCCCGTCATGGGATGACAATGTTATTGCGCGACAGCAAGTTGGGCCGGAGGGGAAAACGCAAAGTATTACCGGCTCTAAAACGGATGCTCTGGAATTGCAGGATCCCGCATTTCTGGTGCAGCGGCTGTGTGAATTGGCACCTAAACTTCCGCAATCGCAAAAAGAAGCACTGATCGCCCGGCTGACGGATGCGGGGTTGGCTCCGGCTTCCGGCCCGGCCTGGCCGGCTGAGCCGCTGAATAAATTGTCCGCGCGATTGCAGCTTGACGATGGTTTGCAGCCCCATGCGGGCCATACGCTGGAACTTTTGCAGATGCTTTCGGAACTGGCCACGAGCATTGAGCAAATTGCGTGGAATATGTGGAAAGCCATGGTGCCCAATTCCAGTTTGCGCCGTGGCACGCCATTACAGCGGCTTATGAGCCGCTTTCTGGCGGATGACCCGGATGTGCCGCGCGGGCAGGTATCACAGGAACTTGAACGGTTACGCAAAATTAACGCGGCGCTGTTATCTTCCGTGGGGCAAACGGGGCGGCAGTTCGCTCATAAATATGCCTCCCGGCTTTCGCCCGCGGAAATTGAGGCGGCGGTGCGTTCTACGCCCAAAAAAATGTTCGCCGCGCTGGAAGTTTCCTGCTGGAAGAAATATACGGAACTGGCAAGCGAACATCTGGACGAAGCCGCGATTGATCATGAAATCCGGGAAATTGTCCGAGAGTTTGTCGAAAGCGTCATTTGAAGCGTCGGCCACGGGTCAATAGTGCGTACATAAACAGGAAATATCATGGATGCAGTTCACTTTAACGAGGGCTTATTTCTTCAACAGCATCATTTACAGATCATGCAGCGGCATATTTTATCACGCCTGGGGGCCATGCGACCGCTGGCGTTCTCGTATCCCTTTGGCTTAATTGAATCGCAGGTTTCCGCGGAATCACTGAAAAATCAGTTGGTCCGTTTTGAGCGGCTGCACGCCATCATGCCCAGCGGCCTGGAGGTGCGATTTCCGGAAAGTGCGGACATTCCAGCCTTAAGTATTAAACAGGCCTTTGAATCGCGCACGGGTTCCATGACCATTTATCTGGCCGTGCCGCTGTGGAGTCCGGAAAGAGCCAATGTCGTTACCGGAGACGGCAAAGATCAGTGGATGGTCAAAAGCATTTATCGGGTTTCAGAAGTTGAGCAGACCGATGAAAATACCGGCCAGAATCCCCGGCCCATCGCGGTGCGGCGGATCAACGCGCGCTTTCTGGTGGAAGGTGATGACACGACCGATATGGAAGTTCTCCCGGTGCTGCGTGT
This sequence comes from Phycisphaerales bacterium, assembly GCA_027313145.1. Classification (GTDB taxonomy): domain Bacteria; phylum Planctomycetota; class Phycisphaerae; order WQYP01; family WQYP01; genus JAMDCX01. Next base: position 25,217 of record DAHVEJ010000012.1, read on the forward strand.
GGTGCGCGGGGTCGGGGAAGAAGTGGGGGCGGTGCGGCAGGATCCCAATTTTATTCCGCCATCCATGATGGTCAAAGGCTCTCCGGTGCTGCGGGATTTGCTGCGCGAGTTCGCCAATGAGCTGGAAGCCAGTAGAACCGAATTGTCGCTTCAGGTCGCGCGCGGCGGATTTAGTGTGGATACCATGCGGGGGGCGCAATTTGAACAATGCCTGCGACTGCGCACCATCAGCCGCTCCAGTGCCCGGATTTCCAGTATTCTGAAAGTAAACAATGTCACACCGTTTGACATGTATCTGGAATTGCGTGAGCTTCTGGCGGAGCTGGGGTCGATGTATCCGGATAAGGACCAGCAGTTGGCACCGTCGGCGTATGATCATGACAAGCCCGGCATCTGCTTTCAGGATTTGACCGATAAAATCCGGGGGCTGTTGCGCGGGGCGGTCACGGCGCGGTTTATGAAGGTGGAGTTTAAGTCGCAGCAGAATATGTTCCTGGCGGCCATGACCGAGGAACAATTCACGCAGCCCAACGAATATTTCATTGCCGTGCGCACACGGGAAGACCCCATTGCCCTGGCCAAGCTTGTGGAAAATCAGGATCAGTTCCAGGTTGCCGCGCCCAGCATGGTGGGAAAACGCATTTTTGGCTTAAAGCTTCAGGAAGAACGCTATCCACCGGTGGAGTTGCCGGCCCAGGCGGGACAGCATTATTTCCGCATTAACCGCCAGGAAAGTCAGCGCATGTGGGAGCGCATCAAGGAAGAAAAATCCGTTGCCATCCGCTGGCTGGGCATGGAGAACAGTGATTATTCCCTGACGCTGTTTATGACGGTTCCGGGGTAGTCTTTGCGCCTTGGGCATTTGCGGCCAATCAATCCTGATTTGTAGGCGTGACGGAGCACTGGTGGTACAATTCCCCGCATGGTCAGGAAATTTTGACAGGATTCAAAATCATGACGCTTACGGACCTTACAGAACCTTTTTTTCAATATATATGTCGGCTCAATCGCTGGGCGCATGGCGGCGGCCAATTGGATGCTGAGCTGGTGCGCGCGGAAATAAAAGGACTGCTGACGGACATGAAAGCCAAAGCCGCGGCCACCGCGGGCTTGGCCGGTCAATATGAAAAGGTCGAATTGCCGCTGATTTTTTTCGCGGATTTTATGGTCAAAGAAGGTGGTTACAACATTTCAAAAAAATGGAAGGAACTGGCGTTTGACCGTAACGAACTGGGCGGCGATGAAAAGTTTTTTGATCTGCTGGAAGAAACGCTGAAAGACCCCAGCCCGGCGGCCAATGACCGTCTGGCGGTGTTCTACACCTGTCTGGGGTTGGGCTTTACAGGCTGGTATGCGGGACAGCCTGAATTTTTACGGAAAAAATCGCGGGAAATTCGCCTTCGCCTGGATGCCGGATCACAGGATTCCGATTCCCGGAAAATCTGTCCCGACAGTTATGAAAACGTCAACACCGCGGATTTGATTGAACCGCCGGGCGTTAAGCTCGTGGGCATTGCGGTGGTGCTGGTGGTGTGCATTATTACGCTGTTAGTGGCTAATTTTTATCTATTTCATCAAAGCGTGTCGGAATTAAATCAGGCTCTGACAATGGTGCTGCGCAAATAGCGGCATGGCTCAAAAACCGGCTCCCCGGCGCATTAGGCCGGGAGAATTAAATTGAAAGTTAACGCTGCGAGTAAAAATATGAATCCTCTGGATTTTCTAAACAGTCTTTCCCCCAACGGCAAGCTCGTGGCAACCGCCGGCGCGACCGGGGGCGTGGTCGGTGCCGGGGCCTTGGCCATCAGCGGGCATTGGCAGTTACTGCTGTTGCTATTGATGCTGGTGGTCATCGCGGTTGTCGCCTTCGTGATATTTCGGATGCTGGTGGCCTGGTGGCAAAAACGTAAATCGCGCCCGATGGAACAGAGCCTGGCCGGTAATGCCGGTGCCGCGCCGCAACAGCTTAGCGGCGCAAAAAAGTTGGCGGATTTGGACTCTCTGCGCCGGGTGTTTGCCACGGGTCTGGAAAAGTTTCACGCCGCCGGCAAGGATTTATACAGCCTTCCCTGGTACGTGCTGGTTGGGCAACCCGGATCGGGAAAAACGGAAGCCATCCGACATTCGGCCATCGGTTTTCCGCCCGGGTTGCAGGATCAACTGCAAGGCTCCGGCGGCACAATTAACATGAATTGGTGGTTTACCAATCAGGCCATTATCCTTGATACCGCCGGGCGGTTAATGTTTGAAGAGGTGGCTCCGGGGGCCACCAGCGAATGGCAGGAATTCCTTAAACTTCTGCGCACACATCGCCCCAACTGCCCGATCAACGGCATGTTGCTGGTGATTCCCGCGGAAAGTCTGCTGAAAGATTCCGGCGAAGTCATCGCCCGGAACGCCGGAAAAATCGCCCAGCAGTTGGATATGATCCAGCGCACACTGGGTGTGCGGTTTCCGGTGTTTGTCCTGATAACCAAAGCGGATTACCTTACCGGCTTTAGCCAATTCTTTGATGATCTTACGGATCCGCAGTTGCAGCATCAGATCATGGGATGGTCCAATCCGGCGGCTCTGGATGATCCATTTAACATGGACGCGGTTGAAGATCATCTTCGGCAAGTTCATGATCGGCTGGTGGAGCGGCGAAAACGTCTGCTGGCCGATCCGGTGAATACTGAGGATCCATCGCATAATCGGTTGGATCAGGTCGATTCGCTTTTTGCATTTCCTGAAACGCTTATCAAACTTGCGCCGCGGTTGCGGCAATATCTGGAAACCATTTTTGTCGCGGGGGAATGGTCGGCCAAGCCGTTATTTCTGCGGGGCATTTATTTCACCAGTTCGATGTCAGAGGGCAAAGCCCTGGATGCGGACTTGGCGCAAGCGTTGGGCGTGTCGGTTGACGCGCTGCCTTCCAGCGGGGTGTGGCGGCGCGATCGCGCCTATTTCCTGCGCGATTTATTCCTTCAGAAAGTCTTTAAGGAACGCGGGCTGGTTACGCGGGCCGGTAACGCCATGCAGCAGCAGCGGCGTCGCAAAATTACGGTTCTCGCGGCGGGATTTGCCGCGGTTATTCTTCTGCTGGGCAGCACGTTTTACGCCTTTTATGAATTAAAAAGCAGTATTGGCGCGCCGCGGCAATACTGGCAGGCCGCCGCCAAAGTATTTACCTCATCGAGTCCGCAATTCATGGCCATTATTGTGCCGAAGGATAATTCCGGCGGCGTACCGGAATATGTGTATCAGGGGCATACCAATAAAATTCTGGGCCGGTCGCTGGCCAACTTTTACCAGCAGGGTTTTAACCTGATCCGCAAGCCCTTATCGGTCCCCTGGATTTTCAAGCCGGTTTCTTTCCTCGGGGGCGCTGTGAACTCACGGCAACGCCAGGCGTTTTTCAAATTGTATGACCAGGAGGTTATTGATCCGGTTATTCATGCGGCGGAAGCCCGCCTGGCCGCCGCGCCGGTGTCAGCCTCGTCGCTGACGTTGCCGCAACTCCAGGCGCGTACGCACGCTCTGCTGGAATTTCTCGCCCTGGCGCGGGCCGCGTATCAATCCGGAACGGCATCCGCGGTGGGCCGCAAGGATAGTCTGAAAAATTTTGATGCGATGTTTGCCTATATCCTGTCGCCCGCTGATTACAAGTCTTACCAAACCTACCAGAGTGATTCCACGCAGACGATTCTGGGTAGTCTGTACAACTCACAACGGCAATGGCCGCCGGCGGATTTACAGTTGGTCCAATCCGTGGACTTTGCGGCTGCGGTGCGGCATGGTATGACCAGTGTGCTGGCCGGCTGGAGCCGGGAAGTGGGCAGCGGCAATCAGGCGTTGCAGCGTTTGATTGCGTTAAAGACCGCGCTACGGGATTACCAGAAATCGGAAACCGCACTGATCCACTGGTCCGCGGGTTACCAGGTCAGCAATAATGCGCAACTGGGGGATGCAGCTTTTCAGAAAGTCAGCGGTTTGCTTGATGCGCTTTCCGCATCGGCGCAGAAGATCAAGCTTAATTATTCCGCGTTAGCATCCCATGCGAGTTTTGCCGGGGCGTATATGGCGGATGCACAGCAGTTGTTGGATCGGCGAAAGCAATTGTACACACGCCTGAAGCGGGAAACCGCCTGGCTGGATGCGCAGGCTAAATCCGCGAACTCAAAAACCGGTGCCGCTTTTATTTCGCATGTGCTGTTGGGTGGGCCGTCCATCCCTCACGCGGTTTTAAAAAAGAGCATGGCCATGCTGACAGCGGCGCGGGCTGAATTGCTCCATGATATTGCCGATGAAAGATCGCCCTTCGGTGCAACCGGTCAATCGCGGATCACCGCTTTGGACGAGTTGTTTTTGGCCCGAGCCGGCGCGGATCGGGAAATTACGCTGCGCCAAAACATGTATTCCGCCATTGCGTCGCTGGTTTCGACCCCCGCGAATGTGACATCGGTGCTGGATGCCAAGGCATTTTTTCAGGCGTTTAATCAGCAATCCCAGCAGGCTCTGGCGGCAATCCGGCAAACGTCCGCCACATTAAAATCTGCGGGGCCGGCAACCTCCGCGGCCTACAATCAAGAGGCTGTTATCGCCGCCGGCAAGGCCATGCGGGCAATTCAGGCCTACCGACTGCAAGAAATGATCGGCCGGTGTGTTTCCCATCCGCCGACCAGTGCCGCCACCATTGAACAGGCGGTTGCCCAACAGGTGCAAACCGCCCGGGCCGCGGCGGTCATTAAGCCGATGATTCTGTTTATACCGGGTGCCGGCAAGGCGTTTGATCCCCGTTTTAATCCGCAGGGGGCCGGCGATTTACTGGGCGGTTGGTACGAGGTGGGGCATTTGCTGCGGCAGGCTTCGGGGAACTCGGCTGGTGCCGTGCCGGTTTTAGGCGCATCAACATTGCTGACCCGCTATAGTGCCGGCTCTGCAGCCTGGAATTCCTATCGCCGGGCCTATTATCAATACTGGCTTGCCACGCTTACCGATGGCTTATCCGTTTCGATCCCCGGCAATAACTGGAAAACCTTTCTCCAGCAGTTGCAGGGCGTGCAGGTGGATCAGCTTTTTCTGGCACTCCAGAGCTATGGTAACCGGGTATCGCGAGCGCTGGCGGCGGTTCCCGCATCCGCGGCGCAGGCCCAAAAGGTCGCCGCGGCTCAGGCCGACATTCAGGCCGGCATCCGCCTGCTTAATGCGCCGTTATTTGCGCGTGCCGCCCGTCATCGCTTTAATCGCTGGACGCAGCTAAGCGGCGATCCGGATACGGCGCGCAATCAGTTGCTCTCTGAAACGCCGGACACGCTGTATCATCGCTATATTCTCAGCAATGCCGCAACCCCGGATTTTGCGTCGGAATATGTTAAATCAGTGACACTGGCCGGTTTGCGCACGCTGGCCCAGAGAAGTCAGCAGCAGGCGAACGCCATTCTTACCGATGTGCAGGCCAAGCCGTTCTTCCCGCTGTTTATTCCCACCGCTGTGAACGGGAGTTTCAAGCACGAATGGTCGCCGGCACAAATCCGGGCCTTGGCCAAACACTTCTCCGCCTTGCCAAAGGCCGTTGCCTCGGCGGATGAGATTCTCACCCCGGATTCGCAGGTCAACCGGCAACTGCGGATTCTTCAGGGTAATGTCTCCTACTGGCACTTTGGTTATTCGCGGTCGACCGTCGCGGCGATACGGCAAATTCTCTCGGCGATCGTCGGCGTCAGCGGGAGCAACGCCTTGCGGTGTAAGCTGCTTATCACACAGGCGATTAAGCAGGATGCCAATGATAATACCGTTGAAATTATCTGGCCGTTCTTAACGATTAACGACGCCGGCGAACGCCTGGGAACGGCGAGTTTCCGGTCATTATCCACTGATAATCTGGGCAGTATTTCCATCCCTGGAAAAACGCAACAAACCCTGAAACTTAATTTCTACGAAACCGATCCGGCCGTGGCGGGAACCAAACCGTCTCGCAGCCTGGTATTTCATGGGCCATGGGCGGCCTTGAAGTTGCTGGTGCGCTACGGCGGAACCACGAAAGACGGCAAGACGTGGCTGGTGCACATTCACACGGTGGACCAGTTTAAGAAGTTGCGTACCATGACGCTTGAAATGGTGTTTTCCCGCGCCTTGCCGCCGTTGTCGCAATGGCCGAAGGAAAAGAAATAACAGCCGATGTCCGCCGGGTATTCAGGAGAAGGTGTCCGCTTGGGTCAGTTTTTTCAGAAGTTCGCCGCCAAAATGATGCCCGCCGCCGCTCGTCCCCCGCTGCTTGCCGTGAACGCTTTCGGCAAGCACCCCGGATGGGATGATCACATGGACGATGTGGGGCATCAATTTCCGGAAATGCTGGCGTTCAAACATCTTTTCTATGTGCGGGGCATCGGCGGAAATATCGACTCGGGTGCCTGGGCCCATCTGCCGGAATCCCAGCGATTAAATGAATTTAATCATCTACTTATTTACAGTGCAGAAGATTATTACATTCTCGCGGCGGTGTCCGCATCGCGGGATGGCAAGGGCCGCGGCCTTTATCCTTTGGTTACCGCTGTGCAGGCCCGCAGATATTCTCTGTCCGATCTGGTGGAATCCGTCGGGCCGGTTATTCTTAAACTCCGGGATGCGGTGCGTGCCGCGACGGCGGTGGCGGCGGTGCGATCTGCCGTACAGGCGGCGCAACTTAAGCTGGATCAATTGACCGGCACGCTGCCCCTTGCCGACGGCAAGCCGGATCAATTCCTCACCGGTTCAAAGATGATTCGCGCGTTGGCGGCGGATAATCCCTCGACGGATGGCGCGGGCCGGATTATTTATAGTCTACAGAAGGCCGTTGAAAATTGCGGTCGCCAGGGGGCCGCCGTCCGCACGGAAACACTGCGTCTGCCGATGGATGGTGTTGCCCCGTGGGATTGCGCGAGAATTTGGATCGCCTGTCTGCGGAGCGTGCTTGGTGCCAACTGCCCCTTGATGGCCATTGAATACCGCCCGCCAACCGGTCCGCTATTGGCCGACCTGATCATCGGCCCTGCGGGGCCGGGACATCTGTTCTGCCTCCGCGCCGGCAGCGAAAGAATTCCCTTGGCTACCGAGATTCCCTACGAACTTGATGGGGCGTTTCAGCAGCGCGTCAGTGATTATATCGCGAAATGTCGAAGCGTCGCTGACGCATCAGCTCCGCCTTTGCCGATTTAAGAACGCCTTTACGGCAAGGTGGCTGTACCGGTGGGTTGAATCAGCGTTACGCCGCCGCGCGCTTTGGACAGGTTCCAGATAATGTGTCGTGCCTGGCCATGGAGGGTGCCGCTGATATCGGAGAATATCGCATTTTGGCCGTTAAGACCATACGCCTGCGCAATGTCATTGGCGGCGTCAAATTTTAGCATACCCGCATCCAGATTCATTCCGTTGACCTCCAGGGCGGCATTGGTGGCGGTGACGCTTTGGAGCCGTGTGGGGCCGCCCATGCCCAGATCCACGCCGTTTTTTACCGGTGAGGCCGTATGATTTAAATTCGCCAACACTTCATCCGCATCCAACAGCACGATGCCGGAATTCGGATTTTTCGGGCTGCTGCCGGGGCCGGTTTTTGGAACCGGCAGCGGTTTGGTGGGGCGGAACCGCAGGTGAACTTTTCCGCGCAATGTCACCACGCCGGTTTTCCCGTGATAAGCCAGCGATTGCGACCATGAAAAGGCGCTTTGCCCGCGTTGTTGCGCTGTATCGGTGGTCCGGGCGGGGCGATAGTCCAACAGGACCATTTCCCCCGCGGTGGGAATTTTCAGAAGACTTTCAATGGCGTTGTAGGCCAGCTTGCGGCAATTCAGCCGCATTCCTGTCAACACAGCGCCGGTTTTGCTGTAGCTGGCATCTCGAGCCACCACTGTGTTACCGCCCGCCGGCGCAAAAGCAACCAGTTGTGCCAATTTCATGGCATTCCGATCCGCCGTGCGGTGCTCGAAGTGTATGAGCATGGCAGGCGCTGTCAGACTGCTGTGCTGCTCAGGGCGGCCCACCAGAGCGGCTACGACGTGACCCGCCAGCGTGGCCTGCCGCGTTTTGGCGGAATACTGCATCTGATGTTGCCACGTAACATCCACGCGCGGTTCGGCCGCCTTGGAAGATTCGGGAAGGCTCAATTCTCCGGCACCCGGGACGGTGACCTGCTGGAGTGCCCGCTGTAATTTTATCGTCCGGCCTTTAAGCCAATCGGCTCCCTGATATATGGCCGATGGAATTTTCCCCCAGTGATCTGATTGCAGCGTGACCGTGCCCTGTGTGCGATCTCCGGATAATTCATACGCGGTCGCTTTAATGGGGCGTCCAATATGATAGATATGAACAACCGTATTATTCCATATCCGGAATCGCCCTACGGTCAGTTGACCGCCCGGATTGCCCGTCAGGGAGGTTGCCGCCGCGGTGCGGGAACCGGTCCGGCTGATCAGATGCGCGTGCAGCATGCCGGCGCTGATGGTGAATTTTTCCGGTATTCCCCCGGCTTTCGCGGCTTTTTGATAAAACGTTATCGCAATCCGACCATGGGCTTTTAACTCGTCGGGCACCGGGTTGCCCTGCGTTTTGGGCCGCCGGGTTAATAGCATCAGATTCGCGCACCGCATGCGGTTGATATCAGAGGCCGGTAAACCCGGATTGGCGGCGGCAATGGTTACATTTCCATCGGCGACAAATTGCCGCAAAGCGCTTCCGCTGTGTTTACCGGAGGTTTGTACGAAGCCGGCGGCAAATTTTTCGGCGTGCAGGGAAGTTTGACTGTCGGCCAACTTCGCGCCACCCGTAAGTGTTATATCTTTTACCGCCAGTTTCCCCTGGCCAATCGCCGGTGCTGTGGCCGCTGCCGGCGGCGTTTTCGAACCGGGCGCAAGTTGCACGGTCAATTCTTTCAGCCATGAACCGCGCCATGGATTTTTCCCCCCGCCCGCACCGGTCATAGCAAAAGCTCCCGGCCCGGTAAGCCTGGCATAGTGCGTTAAATTATTGTAAACCAGCGATTCACAAGTAATGGATCCCATGGACGTATCTACCAGGCGTACCGGTTGATTGGCCTTCGCCAGCATCGTGACGTTCTGTTGTGCGGAATCGTAAGTGACTTTCGGTGCGTAGCCGGTGCGGGCTGGGCCATCACGCATGACCACAGGCTTGCCCGGTGTGCCCGTGGCTTGAAGAAATACATCGCGGCTTCCCGCTAGAACAACCGGGGAATGACGCGTCGGGCGTAACACCAGTGGGCCGGTCCAGTGGATCACCAGAGGGGGATTAGCGGTTTTATTTGTTGCCGCCGGCGGCGTGTGAGTCGCGGGTGCCGCAGTTGCCGGGCCTGCTTGGGCCGGCGGGCCGGCGGTTGCGGCATTGGTGCCCGCCGCCGCAGTCGCTTTTTCCGCCGTCTGAAAATAGAGACGTAATGTATTGGCCAGCATGGTTTGGTCACCCAGCGCCACATTGACGTGGCGGCCAAAACTCAGGGCGTACGTGGTCAGCACCGGAGTGATGGTTTTGGCCGCGGTACCGGCTTTTGCGCCGGGTGCGATTGCCGGGGTTGGCTTGGTTGTTGGAGTAGTTTGGGAACTTTTTGCCGCGGAGGTTGTTGCGGAATGATTGAATAATCCGCTGATAATCAACGTGCGGCCATGGGTAATTTGTAAATCTTCCAGAGTCTTATTGGCGGTATTGATTTCCACGGTCAGATCTGACCCGTCAAATTTCAATTGATCACCACGGACCGCTACCGTACCCCGGCTGGTCAGCAGGCCCTGCTGGTAATCAAAATGCAAAGGCTTGCCCAGCGTCATTTGAATTTGCCCCGGTTGCCGCACCATGACGCCCGGCTTAAAAGAGTTCAGCGGGCCGGCTGTGATGGTGACATGCCCCGTGAGCGTTCCCTTGCGCAAATAGGGGTTGCCAAAACTATCAAACTGTCCCGCTCCCGCCGTACCTCCGCCGGTAGCACCGATCAATACATCCCCGGTCTGGGAGTCCACTAAAATGGATTGTCCTTTGGCGGTATAAAACTGTAACTCCGGTTTAATGAGTTGATATTCCCCACCTCCGACCGGCTTAGCCAGACTGGCCCGCATGACATATTGCAGCTCGCCTTGCGCATTGCGATTTTCAATGGAAATATGGGTGGCGCCTGTGCCCTGCACAATGGCCAGTGGTTTGATTTTCTGCCCGGTGCCGTTGCCGCTGGATGGAAAGAAACTCCCCTTCAGTGCCAGAAATAACGCCAGCGCCAAGACCAGACTGCCCATGTAGAGAAATAATTTTCGCGATACCGGACTCAAAAGCTGGCTACTCCATCTGCAAGCGGGACGCCGGGCGTTAACAGTCGATAGCCGACACCCGACAATCAAAAACCATTGCTAAGGCTAAGGGGGCGTAAGCGTTCTTGCATCGACATTCAACTCATTCAAGCGCCTGCGCTGCCCGAGTTCACTGATAGCGGGCCAATACCTGATCCCATAAATTCATCCCCCGGCACATCCATTCCACCGCATCGCGCACGGCACCGTAGCCGCCGGGAAACTTCGTCACGTACCGCGCCACGGCCCGCACTTCTTCCGCCGCATCCGCCACCGCGATCGGACAGCCGCACTTTCGCATGACCGGCAAATCGGGCAAATCATCGCCAATATACGCGCACTGCGCATCACTGTAACCAAGTTGCTGCAGCAGGTCATTATAAATATCCAGCTTATTGCTGACATTCTGATACACGTACTGGACACCAAGTTCTTCCGCCCGATGCTGCACCACCATACTTTCCTTGCCGGTAATTAGCGCCACGTGCCGATTGAGTTTCCGCCAGCACACAATGCCGGTGCCGTCGCGCACATGAAAGCGCTTGATCTGTTGGCCGCTGTCATCGCGGATGATCCCGCCATCGGTTAATACGCCATCGACATCCATAATTAAAAGCTGGATTTCCGGTGTAAAGCCGCGCGGGGCTGATTTTTCCAAATCGTTCATGTCTGGTTCACTCCTGATACAGATACTTTTTCTATCACCGCCGTCACTGCCGGGCGACTATTCCACAATTCGCAGGCTTACAACATCCTGCACATCAATTAACCCTACCGGCTGGTTCCGCGAATCCACCACCGGCAATTCATCAATTCGATGTTTGTTCATCAGGGCCAAAGCCTCGCTGGCCAGCGCTTCGGCATCCACGCGTTTGGGATTGGCGGTCATGATTTCGCCCATCGGCAACTCCAGCACCCCGGCGGACTGCCGCAATTTTCGCCGCAGGTCCCCATCGGTAAATATCCCCGCCAGTAACCCCTGCCCATCAATCACAATCATTGCGCCGGCCCGTCGCCCCGGCAATTCTTCCATTTCCATGGCCTGCCGTAAAATCACCGTATCGCGCACGACCGCGAGATTTTCACCAATCTTAAAACTCATGACTTCCCGCACACGCAACAACTTGCGTCCCAGCGACCCCGCCGGATGAAAGGCCGCAAAATCTTCCGCGGAAAAATTCCTCTTGCTCATGACGCCCAACACCAGCGCATCGCCCACGGCATTCATGCAGATAATGCTGGTCGTAGGAGCCAGCCGCAACGGACACGCCTCTTCAATGGCCCCCAACGCAATGCAAATATCTGATAGCCTGCCCAGCGTGCTGTCGCTTCGGCTGGTAATGGCAATCGTCGGCACACGCACGCGCTTCAGGTGATCCATGAGCCGCGTAAGTTCGTCCGTTTCTCCACCGTAAGATAAAAGCAACGCCACATCCGTTGCACGCACGCGCCCTAAATCACCATGCAAGGCTTCCACCGGGTGCAAAAAATGCGACGGCGTGCCCGTGCTGGCGAAGCTGGCGCTGATGCGCTGGCCCGCCAGCCCGGATTTGCCCACGCCGCTGACCACAACCGTGCCCGGCGAATCCGTCCCGGTGCAGCGATAAATCAATTCAATGGCCGCGGGCATGGCCCCGTCCAACCGGTCCGCCACCTGCAAAAGCGTATGGCCTTCCGAGCGCACGACATGCTGGGCATCGGTCAGAAGCTGCTGCGGGGAGCTTGAATGTACCGGCACATCGGCCGAAGGCGTTTGCATAACGTTTTACGATATACGATTCCCCGCATCGCTGCCAGCGCATGGCCCGGTCCTGGTCAAGCCGCGGGTGGCAAATTTTCCGGGCAACACGGTCGCTCACGTGAGACTCAATTAGCCGCCGGCTTTGTCGGCGGTGGTCCTTCCAAGCAAAACCCGCCCCCATGCCCCGTCAAGCTCCGTAGCCCAATGGGTGACAACCTATTACTCTGATCGGCCTTCAGTGGGACAAATTAGGTGAAGCAACGCATTGTACCGCAGGCATCCTGCCTGCATCGGAAACCCGATAAAAGCAGGCGGGACCTCGGCGCGTGCCGGGACGGTGCCTAAGCCGTTCCTGCCTTTGTGGCCAAGTATCACCAACGGCCGCGCGCAGTATGTATCAGGAGGTGCCGCTGTCACCTGTAACTATAACCAGTAACTATAGCTGTTTGACTTCAAGCCGCCGGTAACCTAAATTCATAGTAGAAAATTCGCCCCCATCGTCTAGAGGCCCAGGACAGCAGATTCTCAGTCTGCATACACCGGTTCGAATCCGGTTGGGGGTAGTCCTTTGATACGTCAATAAACGCATGTGATGGCAAGCCACTCAAAATAGCGGTTTTTTCGGGTTCCGTGGATGCCACCGTTCACCGATTGCCCTCGTTTTCCGCCCCTTGCTGCGCCGCATTTTGCGCAACCGCCTTCGGCGGAATAGCCAACAACACCGTCGACCGCTCCAGCCGCAACATCGGCAGTGGTATGGATAATGGGGCCGTTACCACCACCGCCTATGACGGTGCCAAGAGCCCTATTCTGACGCACCACGATGGTTCAAGCGAAATATTTGCTAATTTGCCGACGGGTGCAAATACGACGACTTATTTGTATGATTTGGTCGGCAATATTGCCAGTGTCACGGAGCCAAATGGTGTGGTGACCACGTACAGTTACAACAAGCTCAACAGATTGACTGATGAGGTGGTCAAGAATGCCGCCGGCACTACGCTTGCATCGTACAGCTACACGCTGGATAACGCAGGCAATCGCACGGGTGTAACGGAAACACAATTGCTGCCGAACGGCACAGTGAACACCAGAACCGTCGCCTACACGTATGACAACTTATACAGATTACTATCCGAAACCATCAGTGGCGACAGCCAGGGCGGCAACGGGACGATTACTTATACGTATTATCTGACTGGCAATCGCATGAGTCGCACCAGCAATGTCGCGGGCGTTTCCACGGTCACCGATACCTACAACGCCAATGATGAATTGACCAGTGAAGTCAGCGGCGGGGTCACGACAAATTACAGCTATGACCTGAACGGGAATACGACGGAAACTTCCAACGGCACCACAACCACCACATTCACCTATGATTCGCAGAATCGGCTGGTCAAGCAGGATGCGGGCCAGTCGAATGAAATCGACATTACGTATGACGGTGCCGGGAATAAAGTGTCGGAAACCGTCGGCGGCGTAACCACCAAATATCTGATTGACGGCAATAATCCGACCGGTTACGGCCAGATTGTGGAAGAAATCGTCAACGGTGCGGTAACGCGGCGCTATACGCTGGGACACTGGATCATCAGCGAGACGCAGAACATCAGTGGAGCATGGGCCGAAAGCTTCTACGGCTATGATGGCCACAACAGCGTGCGGTTCTTGACGAACGCCAACGGCGTTGTCACCGATAACTACACCTTTGACGCCTTCGGCATCAGGATCGCCGGGAACGGCACAACCCCGAATCAGATTCTGTATTCCGGCGAATATCTTGATCCGGGGACGGGGAATTATGATTTAAGGGCGCGGGTATACCAACAAAACACGGGCACGTTCTTGACGCGGGACACGTATGCCGGCCAGTTGCCTTATGTGTACACGGCGGATAATCCGGTGATGTTCGCGGATCCGAGTGGACATGATTTTGCTGAAACGCTGGGCGTGGTTGATATCGGGGAGAGCTTGGATCTTTCGCTCGCTCCTTCACTTGGGCGCGCTACTTCTCTGGCAGGCCAGCTTACGCAAGATATTGCTTCGCAGGAATGGGCAAGGTCGTTGCTCGCAGTCCTAGGTGCTGGCGTGAGCTCCGCAGCCTTGGCCATTGAGGTTAAGCTAGCCACGGAAGGAATTCAGGACCAAATCCCGACCTTCTACGTCTACCAGTCCCGTACTCCGGACATCTATATAAACGACTGGAACGCCATTACGAACCATGGTGCGCCGGATTATCTGGAATACGTCCTCGGAATTCAGTTGCTGAACCGGCCGATGGCGAGAAAAACGCCGCGGTGGGCGGCTGCGGTCGCCATCAAAGGGCCTTTCGAGCAATTGGACGAATACCCCTTCGCTTCAACTGTCCAAGGTGGGGCTAAGCCTTGGTTAACCGTCGCACCCGTGCCAGCATGGGAGAACTTGTTGCAGGGGACCGACCTATTAGATTTCTACAACGCCAACGGATTCATTGCGGAAAAGTTTGGCTTTTTTGTCGTCGCACTTGAGGGCGGCGATTAAATAAGAAGATGTATAGGAGGAAATGGAATTCCTAAATTGCAGCCTAATGATATTTTGGCGCATCTCGACCAGATGGCGGTTACGGATGTATGCGGGTTTCCGCGGCTCGGCAACGCCAATTGGCTTTTGGCTTCGGTGCGCCTTACGGTCTTCTCCGATAAATCGGATTGGGCCATGTTTTTCGAGCTTTTGGAGAAGGGATACTCCTCCAACGGAATGGATGACCTCGTGGATTTCATCTACCCCTACGGAAGCTTAGTTTATGGCAATCACGGATTAGCACCCGATGGTCTTCTTTACATCGCGGAGAAAGGCCCGTTCTGGCCGGAATTTGAATTTAGGGAGCACAAGGGCAATCCTATTTTCGCGTTGCTGGATGGCGTAAAGGCGGTACGTGTTCGCGGAAGAGACATAGCCGTTCCAAAATCGCTCGTGGAATACGGCGAGGTTGGCGTGCGCCTCGATTTTCCACCTGATGTGCAGGTTCAGGAGTTTTTGCAGTGGCTTTCCTCTGCTCATGGCCCGGCGGTGTTCGAACCCGACGAGGCCCTTTTGGCGCGGCTGACGAAACCGCTCCCCCTTGTGCTTCGGCTCCATGAATGGTATCACCCCGTCATGCCGGACCGGGAGTTGCCCAGCCGGACTGAGACCTTCCAACAAATCGCCGAGGTGCTGGCGACCGGTGATCCAAAGAAATACAAACCAACGAGGCCACCGAATACGGATTGGAGGAACTGGATCATTTGACACGGATCCCAACGGCATGGTGACCAGGTATACATATAATTCGCTCAATCGCACGGGCGTAACGGAAACACAATTGCTGCCGAACGGCACAATGGATACGCGAACGGTTGCTTATCAATATGACAATCTATACAGATTATTATCCGAAACAATCTCCGGCGACAGCCAGGGCGGCAACGGGACGATTACTTATACGTATGATCTAACCGGCAATCGCATGAGTCGCACCAGCAATGTCGCGGGCGTTTCCACGGTCACCGATACCTACAACGCCAATGATGAATTGAGCAGTGAAGTCAGCGGCGGGGTCACGACCAGCTATTCTTATGATGCCAACGGGAATACAGTTGAATCTGTAACCGGTAACCAGTCACCTGTAACCTTCGTTTATGACAGCCAGAATCGACTGGTGAAGCAGGATGCGGGCACCAGCAGTGAGGTGGATATCACGTATGACGGTGCAGGAAACAAGGTTTCCGAAACCGTCGGTGGCGTCACAACCAAATATCTGATCGACGGCAATAACCCAACGGGTTATTCGCAGATTGTTGAGGAGATCGTCAATGGTGCGGTCACACGCCGCTACACGCTGGGACATTGGATCATCAGCGAAACGCAGAGCATCGGCGGCACATGGGCGACCAGCTTCTATGGCTACGACGGCCATAATTCCGTCAGGTTCCTGACTGATAGCGCCGGTGCCGTGACCGATAATTACACGTTTGATGCCTTTGGCATCAAGATCGCTGGTGCCGGCAGTACCCCGAACCAGATTCTCTATTCGGGTGAATATCTTGATTTAGGCACGGGCGATTACGACCTCCGCGCCCGCGTCTACAACGAAAACACCGGCACATTCCTGACACGCGACACCTACGCCGGCCAGAACGGCGATCCGATCACGCTGCATCAGTATCTGTATGCCGGTGCCGATCCGGTGAACATGTGGGACCCGAGCGGAAACGCATTCACTATCCCGAGTGTGTTAGTAAATATCTCGATACGTGTGGACCTGTTCGTAGCCAGTGCGGGTGCTACTGCAGCAGCTGCGTTTGGCGAGGGCGGTCAAAATTCACTTTTCAGAGTGTTTGGACAATTCGGGGAAAATATCGTTGACCAGGTGCTGGAACTGTTCCCTGAGCTTGCTGACGCAGTTGAGCAGAACGCCGAGGTCGAATATGGTAAAACGATAGACCGTCTGATTGGATATGGTAACGAATCCCTATTCGTGGAGGCCAAATACGACCTATCTTCTCTTGAGAACCAGCAATCGCTGGAAAGGGCCGCCAAGCAACTCCAGGCGGCTATAGACTCCGGCGATGGAGGTCTGGTAGTATACTCGGTCAAGGGGTTCTCGGGCGAAGTGTTGGATTACCTGGCCCAGCAAGGGGTGGAGATTGATAAGATTACATTCATAAGCGATCCTGTGGAATTGTTTAATTACGTAAAGAACTACTTTAGACTATGAGGCGGATGTTAAGGTGAAAATGAGTGAGTATGCACAGGAGATTCAGGCGGCCTTTGACGCGATCTTTCCACGCGTTTTACCATTGTTCGAAAGGACCGCTGTTTATGACTCCGAGGAATTCCGCTTCATTGTCTACACCCGCGTATTGAAGGTCCCGTGGCGACTCCAAGTCCGTGTACAAGTTGATCTCCAACGGAGTAAATTCACCTTGGAACTCGCAAGCAGCCAAGACGAGCTACTTCCTAAACTGGTAACGAAATCGCGCCTCATGTCGGAGAAAAATCTGCTGCTGAGGTCGCCTTTTCGCATCCGCCTCGGCCTCTTGAGCCACGGTAGGGACGTCTGGTGGAACGATGGCAAGCCGGTCCCGGGGGAACGAGCCAAAAATTGTGACGCATTTCTTGAGGCGCTGGGCGCGGGAAAAGGGGCCGAGGAGTCGTGGAATCAGTACAGTCGGCGGCTTTCCGAAATCCTCGCCAGCGGGATGCCGAACGCCGATCGTGTCACTTCGGAGGTCGCACACGCATGCGCCAGCTTAGCTGAATTCGGGATACCTCTTTTCAAAGAGATTGCGGAAGCAAATGGCCTTGCACTCTGAGGTGTAGGACCAGTTCGGTGATGAAATCAGCAGCACCAGCCCCAACGGGAATGTCACCGGTGGCAATCCATCTGCCTACACCACCACGTACCAATATGATTCCTTCGGCCATCAGATCTCCAAGACGCTGCCTGCTCCTTCCTCCGGTCTACTTTCTCCCGTCTCCTCGTCTACTTACGACAACTTTGGCCGCACGCTCACCACCACCGATGCCGATGGGCAGGTGACACTGTATGTGTATGATGTTGTGGCCCAAGGAATTGTAGGGCTACTAATTTTCATGATAGCGGACGTTTGGATGGTTCGCAATGATATAAACAAAG
>DAHVEJ010000130.1 GCA_027313145.1 Phycisphaerales bacterium
GATCAGCGGGGACGATGGTGGATGGGCACGGAAGGGCAGGGGGTTACGTGTTACGATCCGTCAAAGCCCCGCGGACACCGCCGTCGGCAGTTTAATAAAAAGAATTTTGCTCCAAATAATGTATATGCTCTGGCGTGTGACGGCATGGGCCGAATTTGGGCGGGTAGTTTGCGGCACGGTGTGTGCGTGTACAATGGCAAACAATGGCGGGATTATGATCTCATTGCCGGTCAGGGCTATGGCTTGGTGAATGCGGGAAACCCCGGTTCGGCTGGGGACGCTGTTGCTGATCCGGATGCGCCCACGACCGGTCGGGCAGGCCCGTTGGGCCAGCGGATTTTTGCCATTGCTGTTTCTCCCATGGACGGCGACGTCTGGATCGCGGGAACCAAAGGTTTGGCGCGCTATCACGTTCATAAAAACACGTGGCAATACTACACTCTTGCTAATGGCCTGCCGGCCAATGAACTTTCCTGCGTGGCCTTTGCTCCCGATGGCACACTTTTTGTCGGTATGCAGTGTGACGGTCTGGCCATCGGCTCGCCAAAAGATCAATATGCGACGTGGACGCATATTGCCGGCCCTGTCACGCCGCCAACTACGGCCTGGGGTGTCGGACTGCCGGATGATCGCGTCAATGCGCTGGTCGTGGTGCCGCGCGGTTTCCGTCATGGCCAGCCGGCTTACCGGGTCTACGTTGGAACAGAATCCGGGTTGGCCTATGGCGAAGATAATGGCCGGCTCTGGCAGTTTATTCGTGGGCGAAATTACGTCCTCAAAGTCCAGGGATTGTGGCATGTTCCCGCCCGCTGGCCCTCCCCATCTGCCACAGTTAAACAGAATTTGCTGTTAACGGATTACATCACTTCATTGGCCGTGGATGCCGATGGAAACATCTGGATCGGCCACCGTACGCGCGGCTTAGAGATCTTAAATCAGCATAATATTCGGATCTTCCCCGTCGCGGATTCATCCGGTAATTTAACAGCGCATGATTTTATCGCTTCGATGGCCCCCCTGCCCAGCGGCGGAATGCTGGTGGGGAGCTATGAATCCGGATTGTTTGCAGTTAAAACGCATCTTCCGGCCGGTGCGGTAGCTGCATTTAAGCCGTCACCAAAGCTAAGGCTTGCACCTCCGTTGCCTGCCGGTGCCCGTGCTCCCACGGCCGCTATGCTTAAAACCCTGATTGCTTCGGTAAAAGCGGGCCAAGGACGTGCGGTCGCAGCCGCGAGCCTTGGTTCGGACTGGCGTACAGAGGGCGACTGGCTGGGGCATTATGGTGTAGCCTATGCCATACTTTGCGATGGCGGCCCGAACTCTCAAACCGGCCAGGATGTGTTTATTGGGGGCTTGGGCGACGCCCGCATTGACCAGCAGGCGTCGCCGCACATGCTGCAATCCGGGGATATGCGCTACTCTGTTGCGTGGGACCATTCCACATTACGCCGCACGCTCTATGACCCGGATATGGGCCAGCGGGTCGAAGGCGAATGGAATGATGTTGGACAGGACTATTCCCGATTCTTTCAAGGCCCGGACATGTGGCTGGCGGTGACCATTCCCAAGGGCTTGTACCGCCTGTCCTTTTATTTCCATAATAAGGACGGTGAAAGCGGATTCAATATGGTGCGGGACTTTACGGTCCAGGTGTTTCCGCAAGGCCTGCCCCCGGCCGTTGCGTGGCAAGCGGATAAGCCCCTGGCGCAAAGCCGAATCAAACAGTTTTGGGGCGGCATGTACACCACCTTTTTATTAAAAGGCCCCGGCGTTTATCCGGTGCGTCTGGCGCGCAATGGCAGCCTGAATATGGCGGTTCAAGGAATGTTTCTTGATCGGCTTGCCGGGCCGAAAGGTGATAATGGTTACACCAAATTGGATGGTCTGCCTTTAAGCAATTACAGACCGCCTTTGGTAAAACGTGACGCCGCAGTTTCGGCCGGCGCAGCCTATCAGCTCTGGCAATTACTTGATCAGCGCCATTCTTACAGCAAAAAAGACATTGCCATGCAATGGCCGGATCGCATCATGGCCTACCGCTATGCCCAGGCTCACAACTTTCCGCAAACTCTCCTGGCGCGCTGGCGATGGAAGCTATGCGTTTGGCTGCCGGCAGATCGGAAAGCATTCGATGCAATCATGCGGTCGACGCCACCACCGATAGGGGCAATTCAGCAGGGGCCACCCTGACGGCTCAAACGCATTGCCCATACAAAGCCCACGCCCAGCAAAAGGATCAAACTTCGCCATGACTCAGCAAATAATCAAATATTCGCCTGTTAGGACATTACCGATCAGGTATTACCTGATGCTGGTTATAATGTTTTTGACAATCAGCATGTTGCCACCCCACCGGGCACATGCTTCCTTTTTTCCACCGCGGGGCAATGCCGGTAAGTTTATCAACTTTGACGGCCGCGGCTTTATCATCAACGGCAAAAGAATTTTTCTGGCTTCCGGTTCCCTGCATTATCAGCGCGTGCCGCGAGCATTATGGAAAAATCGGCTGTTGAAAATGAAACGCGATGGTTTTAATTGTGTACAAACGTATATTTTTTGGAGTTATCAGGAGCCGCGAAAGGGGCAGTTCAAATTTCATGGCCGGAGAAACCTGGCGGCCTTTCTGCATCTGGTAAAAAAAATGGGATTCTATGCCGTATTGCGCGTCGGGCCTTACAGCAACGGTGAATGGAACAGTGGCGGCCTGCCGATTTGGCTGAAGTTTATCCCCGGTTTGGCCATCCGAGAGGGTGATGCGCCATTCCTGCATGCCGTGGGCGGGTATTTTGACAAACTTTTACCGATTGTCGCAGCCAATCAGATCAGCCATGGCGGCCCGGTAATTATGGTACAGTTGGAAAATGAAGATGGCGCGGGCTGGGGCGCGGTTTTACCTAATCCTTATTACCAGTATCTTTATCACAAAGCCATTTCCCTGGGCATCACCGTGCCCATGTTTTTCAGCGGCCAGCACCACGGAGCCAGCCCCGCAGGCGTCGGGCCGTGGCCTTCGCTCAACCGCACCAGCCCCTGGTACACGACGGAAATGTGGTGCGGATGGTATACCGATTATCGGCATCGTGCCCCTGGACAGCACGTATTGACCTATCAAGCTCCATGGCATGTTATTGGCTATGGCGGAAACGGGTACGACGTATACATGGCCGTGGGCGGCACGACTCCATCGCATTTTTATGACAATATTAATAAAGCCAGCTATGATTTCGCCGCGCCCATCGGGCAAGCCGGTGATCTGCGCGCCTTATATTACCATTATAAATTCACCAACGATTTCGCCCGCTCATTTCAGGAAATTCTGGAAACCAGCATCAATGTCGGGGTACATATTTCAGGCCTCCCCTGGGGCATGCGCACCTTCAGCCGGGTCAGCCCGCATGGACGCATCGATTTTTTTCAAAATTTGTCTCCACGCACGGTCACTTGCACCCCTCCCGGCGGCTGTCCGATTTCCATTCCACCACAACATCTGTTCCCCATGGTCAGCAAGTTTGTATTAAACCGTTACTTTATTCTCCAGCACGGATGTGCGCGGATTCTGCGGATCGTCCATCAGGGCAACGTTACCAGCCTGATTACCTACGGGCCTGCCAATTCAGCGATACTTCTCCGCTTTAATCAACAAACTTCAGCCCCGACAACCGCGTCACCCGGATTTAAAGAAGCGGGAATCTTTACCCATCAATATTCTCTCCATACCAATATCCCCGAACATGGGATTAAAATTTATAGCCTGACTGTTCGTCGGCGAACTTTGCGAATTTTTGTGGTGCGCCGCGGTTTGGCCCGTCGTACCTGGTTTCTCCACGATGCGGGCAAACGCGTGATCATTTTTGGCCCACGTTACGTCAGCACGCTGACACGCCAAAGAAATACTCTGCGTTTGCAGACGACCGAACCGCTTAACGCGACAATATCTACAGCAAAGTTATACTCTGCATCCACTACGCCGCTGATCTTCAACGCCCCGACCAATACCGCCGTGCCTGTGCATCTAAGCGCACCACAACTGGAACATTGGCAAATACGCTTGGCCGATACGCCCGCCCGCGCAAGCTTCAACGCCGAGAATTGGCTGCCGGTCACTGATCCTTTGCCCATGGGCGCTGATGATTATCCCGGTTCGTATGAATGGTACCGCACGCAAATTACCGTTCCCGCCGCCGGAGCCTATGAGCTGAAAATCAAATTCGTCAAAGACTGGGGTGAAGTATTTGCCAATGGCCGATTGCAAACGGATATTTCCGGTCATATTGCCAATATTAAATTGAAAGCGGGTGTTAACACGCTGGCGATTCTGACGATATGTGATGGTCGGCGCAAGCACTGGACCTACTCCGGGCCGTTTGCTCTTATTGCCCAGAAAGGCCTCTGGGGTCCCGTGCGGCTGATGCACTTTACGACACAATTTGAATCTATTAAGCTCGGCGGCATCACCGGCTGGTCTTACCGTCGAATCACCGCCCCACCCATTAATGCCATGATGCAGGTCATGGAAGATCGCGGCAACATGGCAAAATTTAAGCCCTTACCTAAAGCGCCGGGCTTAATACCTTCGGGACCGGGGGCGATTTGGTTTCGTGTCGCATTGCCTGCAATTACCGCCGATCATCTGGTGCTGCGCTGGGAAGATCTTCCACGCGGTTCGGTGATCGTCTTTAATTCCGCACGACTCGCTGTCATCCGGGCGAAAACCCGGTCTGGCCGTCAGGCCACACAATTCTGGCATCACCAATCCGGCAATGTTTTAAGCGTGCTGGTTCCCACGCACGGCAAGCCCTTGAAGGCATTTCCCGCATTAGGCTTTGAGCATTATCAATACAAATCAGCCATTAAAGATAAGGGGCTGATCACCTCCTGGCGCATGCATGGCGGGCGTGTGGACACGGGGTCGCACTGGCACACGTTTACCCAAGTTCCTGATGCCCCCTGCTACTACCGTAGCACGTTCACCCTGCCCCACTACAGCCATGGCGAACATCCCGTGATGCGGGCGGCCTGGGGCTATTGCGGTGGCGGTTATATGTGGCTTAACGGCCATAATCTGGGCCGCTACCCGGATCCGGTGATGACTAAAGGGCTATATATTCCTTCCTGCTACTTGAAACCAGGAACTAATACACTGACGGTCTTTGACGAATCCGGCCGATCTCCGCTGCGCGTAAAGCTGGTGCTGGAAAACGCTGCCGCACGGCGTGATATCACCATGACATGCGTAACCGGCAGGTGAATGCCGCTATTTTTAGACCACTGGATGATCAATCCGGTGGTTGATGCGGTGGCTGATCAAGTGCCGCGAACCGACCTGGGAGTTATTACTTCCGCTCTATGAGGCGATGCTCCCCAAGAGGCCAAAAATCCCGCCGTCGCAACCCCGCCATTACTCCGGCAGGCTCCCCGGTAAGGTTTTGCCGCACTGCCCGTTAGAGCGGAAATATTGCGACGTTTTTCGGTTGATATGCGACACCGCTTGCAATTAAATCGCTGTGCTTATACAAACTGCTGACACCATAATCGGCGGCGGCCCCTGCCGGCTTGCCTTTTATGGTTCTTTGGAAGCTTTTTGGAGTACCCCCTGATGTATTGGTCCCGCACCCTAATTCCAACGAGCCGCGAAGCCCCGACCGACGCGGATATTCTCTCACATAAACTTATGATCCGTGCGGGGTTAATCCGCCGCATCAGCGCCGGTGTTTATGACTGGCTGCCGCTGGGCTGGCGGGCCATGCAGAAGATAAACGCCGTCATCCGGGAGGAAATGAACGCCATTAATGCCGAGGAAATCCACATGCCCGCCCTGCTGCCGGCGGAATTATGGAAACAGACCGGCCGTTATTTTGATTACGGCGCGCTGCTATTTAAGCTCAAAGATCGAAAAGGCACGGAGATGATCCTTGGCCCCACGCACGAAGAATGCGTTACCGAACTTGTTAAAGCCTATGTCAGCAGCCACAAACAACTGCCCATCACGCTCTACCAGATTCAAACCAAGTTCCGTGATGAAGCCCGTCCCCGCAATGGACTGTTGCGGGTGCGTGAATTTTTTATGAAAGATGCATACAGTTTTCACAGTTCACTGGAAAGTCTGGATCGCACCTATCATGATATGTACGATGCCTATGTAAAAATTTTCCAGCGCTGCGGCATTCCCGCTATTCCAGTGGAAGCCGAAAGTGGACCCATTGGCGGCGATGCCAGCCATGAATTTATCTGCCCGTGCGAAGCCGGGGAAGATATTGTTGTGCGGGCCGCCGATAATTCCTGGGCGGCCAATCTGGAACGCGCGGGCCGAAGCACCCCGGTGCCGACGTTTTCCGCCGCCCCGCAGATGCCTGAAGCGAAACTAGACAGAATCCAAACGCCCGACGCGGCCGCGATTGATGCGGTCTGTAAGCTGCTGAATATCCAAAGCACGCAAATGATCAAGACCATGGTATTTCGCTCCGGCGACGCCAAGACTGGAAAATGGATTGTCGCGTGCGTCCGGGGCGACCATGAAATTAACGAAGCTAAAATTCGTCGCATCGCCGGCCCCGTGGAACTCGCCGATGAAGCGGCCGCCCGAGCCGCGGGATTTGTCATCGGCTACGTCGGACCGCATGTTGCCAACACCATTGAGGCTGAATTGATTATCGACCCCGACGCCCTGTTGACCGCCAACGCTACGTCCGGTGCCAATGAATTGCATTGGCATGTGACAAATTTCAACTGGAAACAACATCTGTCAGCCGATGTGCAGGCCAAGGCCATTATCGCGGATATCCGAAATGTTACCGCGGAAGATAAAGCCCCCAATGGCACCGATTTGATTTTCAGCAAGGGCATTGAGCTGGGCCACGTATTTAAACTCGGCACCAAATACAGCGACGCACTTGGTGCCGTCTACAGCGACGATAAACAGCAGAGCCACAGCGTTATCATGGGGTGCTACGGCATCGGGTCAGGGCGTATTTTAGTTGGTGCATTGGAAACACTATCTGATGCGGACGGTATCCGTTGGCCCATGGCCATTGCCCCGTTCCATGTGATTATTACACCCATCAAATACGACGGCCAAGCCCGGGAGGTCGCGGACCGCTTGCATAAGGAATTCTCGGCCCGGCAAATTGATGTGCTGGTGGATGACCGCGACCAGCGGCCCGGTGTAAAATTCAAAGACGCAGATCTGATCGGTATTCCACTGCGGATTGTATTAGGGGATAAGTCGTTGGCCACGGGGCAAGTGGAACTCAAAGAACGATCCAAAAAAGATCCGGAAATGGTAAGTATCGACAAGATTGTCGAACACGTGACCAAGCTGGTGCGGACATAGAAATCCGTGCCCGGTGCCCCGGTCCGTTACACCATCACCACTTGCCGCACGCCGTTGCCAAGATGCCGGGCTGTGCGATCCAAGAGATACTCCTGGCCTTGCAGCAGATGGTTTAATTTTTTCAACGCTGCCATTTCAATCTGCCGCACGCGCTCCCGCGTAACCCCCAGGCGTGCGGCGATCTGGTCCAGCGTAAATGTTCCACTTACGCCAATGCCGTTGCGCAGGCGTAAAATAAACGCCTCGCGGGGTTCCAGATGCGTCAAGGTAAGTTCAATCACCCGGGCCAACTCACTATGCTCCACCGCGGCTTCCGGTGCCGGTGTGCGGAGATCTTCCAGCAACTCGTGCACCGCAACGGAATTATCATTACCGGCGTCGGAAGCCTCCCCCACCGCATACATGGTACACGACGCTTTGCGCGCTGCCGCCACCATCGCGGCGGTTAAATGCATCCGGGCGGCGAGTTCTACATCTGATACAGCCTCACCATTGCCATCGCGGCTGCTGGTGGTTTCGCCGTGCAAACGGGCGATGCGCTGACTCATATACGCCGGCAGACGGATTGGCCGTGAATTAAGCATTAATGCTTTGCGTATGGCCTGCCGCACCCACCAGGTGGCATAGGTGCTGAATCTCACCTCTTTTTCCGGATCAAATAAATCTACGGCGCGCACCAAGCCGATATTGCCTTCCGCCACCAGATCAATCAACGCCACGCCTCGGCGAACATACCGCCGGGCGATACTCACTACCAGCCGCAAATTACAACGAATCATTTCCTGCCGGGAAGCTGGATCACCTCGTTCGCGGATTTGCCGCGTTAAATCCCGCTCCTGCTCCGGCGTTAAAAGCGGAAACCGGCGTATCTCTTCCAAGTACCATTGCAAATCAATTTCATGTGCCATAAGACGTTCTCCCTTCAATACCCTTCCGGACCAGTTTTTTCTCGACGAGCTGATTCAGATGCGTAAAACGTAGAATCAGCTAAGTGATAATGTACAAACTTCTATCGGTATTTGGCAAGTGATAAATGAAAAAATTTTATGCCTTGTGCAGTCCCATAAATTTACATGGCGGCAATTGGCTCGGTGGGTACCGCATTTGCACTGCCCACATGTCTGCCAAAAATGGTCAATCCATGTACCACACAAAGCTTGACCGGCACAATTTTTCCTTCCAGATTCGCCGGACCGTCAAATACCACGATCTGATCCGCTGTGGTGCGCCCCGTTAATTGAATAGCCCCTCTCTTCGCGCGGAATGTTGAATCCTCGAATCGGGCATCGGCATTCCGCATAGCACCGGCCAAACGCACACCCAGCTCGATGCGCGGGCCGTGGGCTTTCGTTTCGGGAACGCCCTTTAGGGCACCGGCGATGACCGATTCGGCGGGTTGTTCCCATCCGCTGGGGCCTTCACACAGTACCTCTGCGGTAGAATCGATAAGTTCGCGATTTAATTGTTCACAAATATCATTTTGTAAGTTCAGCAGATCCTGATGGCGGGACCGCTTCACCGCCTCCGGGACATCATCTTCATACCGCCGGATAGCCACAGTGCCGGGCCGGGGCGAATACTTGAAGATGTATGCATTTTTATAGCTCGCCTGGGCCGCCAATTCCCGCGTGGCCTGATAATCCGCATCGGTCTCCGTGGGGAACCCCACAATAAAATCACCCACGATGGCAATTCCCGGCATATAACTTCTGGCCCGCTGCAGCAATTCCAGATAGCTTTCCACACTGTAGCCGCGATTCATCAATTTCAGTACCCGGTTGGAGCCGCTTTGGGCCGGAATATGTAAATATCGACATATTCTTGGACATTGAGCCATGGTTTGCAGAATGTCATCACCGAAATCCGCAGGGAAACTGGTGATGAATCGCAGGCGCGGCAGGTCCGGCAACTGATCATGCACCTGCTGGAGCAATTGCGCAAACGTGGTGCGGCGCGCCAGCGGTCCCGATGGACCGGATGCGGAGGAATCCTCATACACATAATGATTGACGGTTTGACCAAGCAACGTAATTTCCCGCGCCCCGGCATCCACCAGCCGACGAGCCTCATCAACAATGGCCTGCGGTGATCGGCTGACTTCCGGCCCGCGGGTGTACGGCACCACGCAATACGTACAGAACTTGTTGCAGCCGCGCACGACCCGGATGTATGCCTGATATTTGTTTTTTTCCGGTGAAAAACTGCGCGATAAGTCCAGCAGTTCCAGATGGTCTTCCCCGGCTGAGGCCAGCGTTCCGGACCGACGCGCGGTGTCACCCGCCAGGGCCGCCTGTTGCCGGTGCGTGGCCAAGACGTTTTCCAGCAATCCGGGAAGTTTGTCCAGTTCACCTGGACCACACAACAAATCCACCTGCGGCAACCGTTTTAACATGCCTAAGCCGTCGCGTTCCGCCATACAGCCAATCACGCCGATCACCAGGTCCGGATTATCTTGCTTGCGTACCTTCAGCCTGCCCAGACGTGAAAGTACTTTTTGTTCTGATTTTTCCCGCACCGAGCAGGTATTGTACAATACCACATCGGCCTGTTGGCTCTCCGTGACAAAATCATACCCCATCGCCCGAAGTTGCCCTTCCACAAGCTCACTATCCAGGACGTTCATCTGGCAACCGAAAGTTTCAAGATATATTTTTTTCACGGACTGCATTTCCATCTTACTACCGCATTCGCGGGCATTAACCGCGCATCACGTCCCGAGGACGGACAAGCCGTAAATCATATCAAAATCAGACCAAAACACATCATGCCCGGAAATACCCGGAAATAAGGCCACGCCCATGCGCATGGAAGTTGGAATCTCGCAAATTAGCAGCAAGGCACAAAACCTTTTAACTTTGTAACTCCTCTCGTGCGTTGGCCTTTCCCTTAACGGATTATCGGCGGGCGGTTAATATGGTCTCCCAATGAAGCAGTCGTCACCTATTTTGGATCAGGCAACCTATCTTGCGGCCCGCAGCGCGGCCATGATGTTGGGATTTTTTCCAGTCAACGCCAATCTGAGAACCGCCCGCGGGTTTGGCTCGCTTTTATGGGCATTTGATAAAAAGCATCGCCTTCGCGGGTTGGAGAATCTTCGTGCCAGCTTTCCGGATTTTCCACAAAAAGAATTGGAACGCATTGGCCAGCGATCCATACAACACTTTTGTGAACTCGCGTTAGACGTGATATTTTCCACCCGCATTATCCATGTTGAAACGTGGCATAAGCATGTCCACTTGCATAACTTTCAGGCGGCGATGCAGATTATCTTACGCGGACAAGGCGCTATTATGGTCACGGGCCATTATGGCAACTGGGAGATTTTGGGCTATACCATGGCGACGCTGGGCTTTCCATCGTATAGCGTGGCGCGCCCCATTGACAACCCACATATTGACGCATGGGTTTTGGGCGTGCGGGAAAAACGCGGGCAGATTATTTTATCCAAGCGCGGAGTTACCGCCACCGCACAGGACATTTTGAAAAATAACGGGGTGTTGTGCTTTATTGCCGATCAGGATGCCGGCCCCAAAGGCATGTTTGTTCCCTTTTTTGGCCGTCTTGCCAGCACCTATAAAAGTATCGGCCTGCTGGCCATGCAACATCAGGTGCCGGTAATTATCGGATATGCCCGCCGCAGGGGTGATTTATTTGATTTTGACATCGGCGTAACGGACATCATTTACCCCGCGGATTGGCGGACGCACGATGAGCCACTGCGTTATATTACCGAACGCTACACGCGCGGCATAGAAACATTTGTTCGTGAAGATCCCACGCAGTACTTATGGATTCACCGCCGGTGGAAGAATCGCCCCAGGCACGAGCAAGTACCGATAAACATATAACTATCTCAATGCGAAACAACCGTGCAGAATAATACGATCAGATTAAGAGCAATCGATAGGGGGAGTTGAACCGAAGGAGAGATTTTTGATTCGGTAACCGTCATGTATTTGCTTCAACCTTATTTGCTCAACCAGCCAAGTGTTTTCCGGTAAACAGCGAGTTTTTTAAAGGCAAACGCCATGAGTTATCCAAGCGATGATAGTAGAGAGTTGAAAATAGCCCGCAGGAGCGATGTGCCCGGCGACAGCCGCTCTTTTGGCCACTTGCGTATGGCGATAAAGATAACCGGCTGATATTTTCCTCGGGGGTGCGGGCTACGAGTCTATCAGCGTGCATACAACCTTGGAAAAAAGCCTTGGAAAGTTCTTGAGACTGATGGCAGGATTTTGGGGCGAGCTTGCCTCTTCCCAACGATCTTTGCTGTACTTTTTTAGTTCGGGCACATGTTCACGCCAAATATTGCCGCCACGCATGATTAGAATCAAGGCGTTTCGCCTGATTGCCCGCTGCACAAGTCGGAAGCTGTATTCCTGCGAAGGCAGAATGTTGGCATTCCACCGCACGCTGAATTTTTCGGAGTGGTACGGGAAGAACTCAACACAGAATACCCCCCTGGAAACCTTTTCTCCGCATGGATCATCCAACGCATCCATAAGCGGGCCCAACTTCTGCTTCCACCAGCAGAACCCCGGTGCGAAATTTAAGTCGGGGTTGAGCAGGTAAAAAGGATAT
>DAHVEJ010000131.1 GCA_027313145.1 Phycisphaerales bacterium
GCACCAACTGATACGAAAGGCCATTGCCGCATGATAGAGATCCTTAAGGAAGTGCCATTCGTACCTGACACCTTTTCTGCGAGCCCATCCAACAAAATGGCAGCGCAGCTCTTCAAATCCTTCTAACTCCCAACTCCTAACTTTTGCGTGCTCATTGCCCCCGCAACCTCGGCCGCTAACGCTGGTGCCACAGTTCCAGCATCAGGCAGGCGAACAGGCGATGGGTGTGATCGCGGTGGGATTGCTGATGTTCTTGCAGCAGCTTCTGCAAAAACCTCTGGCCTTCCGCGGACTGGAAAAATCCCGTTTTGGAACTTAACAGGTCGTGCAGGGGTTCACGCAACTGCTGGCGGAACCATTGGCCGATGGGTAAACCAAAGCCCTGTTTGGAGCGGCGGGATATGGCTGGTGGAAGTAAGTCGGGGAAACTGTTTTTGAGTGCCAGCTTCCCGCTGCGGTAATTCAGCAGTTCTGCCGTGGGTATGGCGGCGGCGCAGGCTGTCACGTGGTGATCCAAAAATGGGCTGCGAACTTCCAGAGCGTTGGCCATGGACGCGCTATCCACTTTCCACAGGACATCGCCCGGTAAATAATGCCGCTGATCAAGCTGCATGGCACCGCGCGCCGTATCAGATAACTTTTCCCGCACGGCGGGCCACGCTAACAGGAAATCATCCTCCGAAAGTTCCGGCAGCAACGTGTGAATATCCGTTGGGGAAAATAGTCTGGTTAATGCGGCGTAGCGCAACGGCCAGGAGGTTTGCTGGGTTGCGGCAGCGAACCGGCGATTGCGTGGTTGCGGGTTTACAAGCATGGCGGCATTCGCCAGAACCCGTGATAACCGGGGTGCCGCGGTAATGAGTTGTAAGGCACGATAGCGGTCATACCCGCCAAAAAGCTCATCCCCGCCATCACCACTGATGGCGCAGGGGGCGACCATGCGGGCGCAATTCGCCAGATAATAGGTGGGCAAAATAGAGGAATCGGCAAAGGGTTGCCCCAGCGTATAACGCATCAGCCATTGCAGAGTCTGCATAACATCGGCACCGGCGCTTACCTGAAAGGTGTGATGCTGCGAGCCAATATGGCGGGCCGCGATCTGGGCAAAATAGGTTTCATCAAAGGGCGCCTCGGCAAAGCCGATACTGATGGTATTAATGCGGTCTAAGCCCATCTTGGCGGCGTGACGTTGCATAAGTCCGGCGATGATTGTCGAATCAATTCCACCCGAAAGAAAACACGCCATGGGAACGTCAGCGTGCATTTGGGAAGCAACCGCGGCGCTGATAACCGTTGAAATATCCGCACCGTCCGATGCCGGCGCATTCGACGCCGACACAGCGGGCTGCCAATAATATTGCCGGTGGAGTTGATCCTGACGGGCGGTCAAACATTCGCCGGGGGCTAATTGAAAAATGTTGTCATAAATGGTAAATGGCGGCGGCAGGTAGCCATGCGCCAGGTACCCCGCC
The DNA here is from genome assembly GCA_027313145.1 of Phycisphaerales bacterium. Classification (GTDB taxonomy): domain Bacteria; phylum Planctomycetota; class Phycisphaerae; order WQYP01; family WQYP01; genus JAMDCX01. Next base: position 1,473 of record DAHVEJ010000131.1, read on the forward strand.
ACGGACCGCGTTGATACCACGGCCCGGGCACCCAGCGCCCGCAGCGCGGGAATTGTGCTGGCGAAATAAAGCCCATTGTCCACAGATTGATAAAACAGCGGCTTTTGCCCCATACGATCACGGGCCAAAAATAGCGTCCGGCTACGGGTGTCCCAAATGGCGAAGGCGAACATGCCGGTCAATTTTTCCAGCATCGCTGAATTCCATTGTTCCCAGCCATGCACCAGAACTTCCGTATCGCTGTGATCACTGGCAAAGCTGTGCCCCAATTGTTTTAATTGCGACCGCAAGTCCCGATGATTGTAAATTTCGCCGTTGAAAACCACCTGCACTCTCCGATCTTCATTGCCCATCGGTTGTCTGCCGCCGGCGATGTCAACAATGCTTAAGCGGCGGTGCAATAAAGCGCAGGCGGGGTTGTGGGGGTCGCGCCAGCGGCCGGTGCCGTCCGGGCCGCGATGAGCGAGAAGTTGGTCAACAGTATCAAGTGTGGCGTCAGAAATGGCGGACTTGTCAGCGGGGGAATTCCATTGAATAATTCCGGCAAAACCACACATGGCCAGAACTCACTGTGTCAAAGGTTCAAGAACACCATTGCGGCAGCTAAGGGTAATGGAGCGCTGGGCGGTCAGACATTCCAGCAACGCCTTTCCAAGGCATTCATGCCGCCATCCGCCGGTAAGTTTATGATTGGTCAGAGGTTTGCCGGCGCGCAGCAGATGCGCGAACTCCAGTACGTCGGTTTGAGAAGCGACCAGAGCGGTGCTGACATGGTTAGCAAGGCAAATGGTTTGGGCCAGCGCCCAAGCGGTTTCGCCAAACACGCGAGCATCCGGGGATTCGTCAATTTCATCGGCGGCGGGTGGAAAGGCTGATTCGGGTTGATTTTTCAGGCGCGCAATAAGCGACACAATAAATTCCGCATACGAGGCTAATTCACGCGACGGGAAATCTTTAATGTTATTAAGGCTTGAGGCTCTAGATGGCAATTGCTTGGCGATATCCCGCAGCACGTTATCCGGCAGCATGGTGCGGGCAGGTAAATCATGTTCGAAAGCCAATTGTTCACGCCAGGCACATAACTCACGCAGTGCCGCCAACTGCAGCGGATTCATACTGCGGGGTGCCTTAAGTTTCAGATACGCCAACTGCGGATCATTGGGTCGCACCGCGGCATCGCAGCGTTCCTCGCACGCCGCCGTGGCCCAGGCGTGGCGCTTGTGGGAAGACAGGCGTTGCGAAAGGGCCGCGTAAATAGCGGATAGATATTTGACATCATCAATGGCGTATTCATGCTGGGCCGGTGACAGCGGACGGCGGTCCCAGGCACTATACGTGTGGGCTTTGGCCAGCGTAACGCCGCAGAAATACTCAACGAGTCGGGCATAAGAAAGCGGGTAGCCCAGGCCTACCAATCCAGCCAGGACCTGCGTATCCATGACGTTGGCGGGCCGTGCGCCGGCGCGCTGCGCGAGGATGGCCAAATCCTGCTCGCCCGCGTGACAAATTTTTACAACGGCCGGATCGGACATAAGCGCTAGTAGAGGGGAAAGATCATCAATGGCCATGGGATCAACAAGGTGCACCTGATCTCCGATGGAAATCTGGATCAGGCAGAGGATGGGGATATACGAGGTTTCGCCGATAAACTCGGTATCAATGCCGAAAGCCGCCGCGGTTTTCAGTTGCTCACATAACGCCTGAAGTTCCGGCCCGCTGGAGAGCAGCATTCCGTGAGGCGATTCATGTCGGGCTGATTTAACATTGTGCATATCGCGTATTCTGCGGGCAGAAGCGATTTCCGGCAAGTCCGACGGCGGTCTGACCGTAAATAGAGCGACCAGTGAAGGACGTGGCCATGCGGAAGCGGGGATTGCCCGAGCAAGTCGCGTTACACCCATCGGGGTGGTAGTATTATTTGGGCATTATGAAGGGCGTAGGAGTTGGAACGGTTGGGAAGCACTTTGCTTTTACAGGGTGCAGAATGCCGGATATGAAATTCTGGGAGCCGGTCCGGGAAATGGTGAAGGTGTAGGGATGATTTATGGTGTACGGATTTGCCAAGCGGATCTGCGTATTAAGCACCTTGCTTGCATCCCCCCTGCCGGCGCTGTTGGCCGGCGCTGCCCCGGCCGCGTCGACAAAAAACAATAACCCGCGAACTCGAACTGCGAACATACAACAACTCCAACGGGAAATAGACTCACTGCAACAAGAGGTGGCCACTCTTAAGACGCAGCAGAAAAAGCAGTGGGACAGTCGCTTCACCACGCAGCAGGTACACGCGATTGTGGAATCGGTGCTCAACAACGCGCAGCGCAAGGCTCAAGTGCTGCAACGGCAGGCCACCGCCGGCTACGATCATGGCTTTTTCATTGCCGCGCCCGACAACCTATTTCGCCTGAGGATTCGCGGCTATATTCAGGCGGGATATACGTTTGCCAGTAGTACGGCAGGCAACGCCCAGAACCTGAATGTCAATGGCAATCCAATTGGACCGCCGGCCGTGGGCGACACGAGTAAATTGACGTTGCGTCGGGCGCGGCTTATTTTTTCGGGGTATATTGTTCAGCCGCAGCTTATCTATGAAATATCCGGAGATTTCGCGGGAGCAACGAATACCAATGGCTATTTCCAGCTTAAAACTACCTATGGCGGTTACCGCTTTGATAAAGCGTTGGTGTTCCGAGCGGGCGTATTACGCGTGCCTTTTACTTTTTTAAGTGACTATCCAGTCACGGGAGATGACTTTGGTGCCTACCCCCTGCTGTCCGTACCATTTAATGCCGAGCGTTCCATGGGACTGGATTTATCAGGCCGCCTTGCCGGTGGTCATTTCAGCTACGACATGCAGATCAACAATGGCTCGAAAGCCAGCAGCACCTCGACGGCGGTGGACAATCGTTTGGGCTATTACGTGCGCGCGCAGTGGTCGGATAAGCGCGTGCTGAATTTCGACAGGGAAGCGGACTTTCGCCTGCGGCGACATTTAGCCTGGATGCTGGGCGTGGGGCTGGGGTATGAGGAACAAAATTCCACGTCCACCGCGTTTCCCGCCCCACAGACAACATTAACCCTGCCCGGTCTGGCCACACCGGATGGCGCGGGTTACTACCCCAGTATTCCGGCCAATGGGGCCATTTACCGCGCTACCACGGATCTCCACATTAAATATGAAGGCCTTGACGCCAGCGCGACCGCATTTTTTCAGCAATATAATGACCGACCTCCGGCGGGAGCATCCACCGACAGCTTTGCAACCGCGTTTGGACGCCGCAGTCTTTTTGAGTTCGCTTATTATGGAGAGATGGGATATTTTCTGGTGCCACGCCGCTGGCAGATCATCGGACGCGCCGGAGAATTACTGACGGAATCAGGGAACAGACAAATGATGGAATATGGCCTGGGGCTGAATTATTATTTATATGGCAGCAACGCCCGCTTCCAAACCGCGATTATCTATATCCCTGATGCCGCGGCGCTTTCCAGCAGCAGTACGAACATTGTCAGCAACGCGCAGAACCTGGTATCCTTTGTGCAGTTCCAACTTAAGTTTTAACCTCCGGCCAGGGCACGTTGATGTAACGGGGGCCGGGGGCTTTGCGGGACATGATGGCCAGAGCTATGATGGCGGCCAGATAGGGCAGCATTTGAAAAAACTGGAAGGGCACATGCGTCAGGGCGTGCAGGGCGGTATTTTGGGAGGCGTACCGCGCGGTCTGTAGGGTTTGCTGGAGGCTGTTAATTAAACCAAAAAACAGACATCCGCCGATGAGACCGGGCAATTTCCAGCGACCAAAAATAACCAGCGCTAAAACCACGAACCCTTCGCCACCGGTCATATCCGAAGCGAAAGCGTGCGTTTGCATAATGCTTAAATATGCCCCGGCCGCTCCCGAACACGCCCCCGCAAACAGCAAGCACAGGGACCGTCCCAGCCGCACCCGCACACCGGCGGCATGGCAAGCCTCCGGGGCGTCGCCTAATGCGCGGATAATTAATCCCAGGCGCGTGCGACGCAGCACCCACCACATCACAACACATAGACCTATCGTTACATAACACAAAGCATACTGGTCAAAAAGCACCGGCCCCAGATAGGCAATATCATGCAGCACAGGTATGGGCACGGCGGAAAAGCCGCTGCCGCGCGGCAAGGCGGTGGAAAAGCCGAGATTTTCCCGCCAGTTCTGATACATCATCCAGATCATGCCGCTTAAACCCACGCCCAGAAGGTCCATGGCCGTACCGGCGACAATCTGGTCGGCCCTGCCCCATACGCTGGCGGCGGCGAATATCACGGCCATGACCATCCCCGCCGCCATGGCCGCCAACAATCCGACCGTTCCGTGACCGCTTACACCGGTGACGGTGTACGCCGCAATGCAACCCATCAGCATGGTGCCTTCAATGCCGATGTTGATAACGCCGGATAATTCACCGACGAGTTCACCGACGCCAGCGAGAATCATAGGCGTGGCGGCAGTGACGGCCTGACGTGATAAGAAAGTGAACATATTTTGCGCAGGGGTCATAGCGTGGACTCCCGCATTGGAGGCGTTGATGGCCCTGCCGCGTCCCGGCCGGCACGGCGGGCGCGGCGTAGAGATAATCCGGCCAGCACCAGCATGACCAGAATTACCAAAGCTTTAATAACATTGGCCATGTCATGCGGAAGCGCCAAAGAGCTTTCCTCCACGCGAAACGCCCCGGTATCCAGGAAGCCAAAAAATAGGGCGGAGAGAATAATTCCCAGCGGATTCAGGCGTCCTAAAAGCGCTACAGCAATGCCGGCATAGCCATAATTGCCCATGTGAGCCGTCATGAAATGCACCTGTCCCAGAAGTTGAATGGCACCACCGAGGCCCGCGCAGGCCCCGCTGATGAACATAATTTGAAATTGCCGAATTGTTACGGGCATTTTCATGGCTTTTGCGGTGCCGGGATTTAATCCCACCACGCGTGCTTCAAAACCGAAGAGGGTGTATTGTTGCAACACCCATAGCAGAATAGCCAATACCAGAGCCAAAATAATGCCGATGTGAAAATCCGTGTAGGGAACAAACAGGGGCAGCCAATATTTCCCCGCAACCTCAGGACTTTCCGCCGCAGCGGTTCCCACAGCCTGCAACGGCCCCTGCAAAGCCGCCTGGGCCAGATACAGGGCGACAAAATTGAGGAGAATTGTTGATAGCACCACAGGTACGGATCTATAGCGTTCAAGGTATTGCGCGATAAGGCCCCACAGCCCCCCCGCCACCGCCCCACCGATCAAGGCGGTTGGAATCACCAGCTCCGCCTGATGAAAAATCATCATACGGGTAGTTAAGGCAACGGCCACCAAGGCTCCGAGAAGGAATTGTCCCTGTGCTCCAATATTTAATACGCCGGCGCGAAAGGCGACTCCCGCCGCCAGACCGGTCAGGAGTAACGGGCAGGCATCAGCGCAGGAACTGCTTAATGCGTACCAGCTTCCCGCAGCCCCGCGGAGCCATAAATCCGCCAGGTGTATTGGTGGATATCCCAAAAGCGCCCCGGCCCCGATCGCCAGAGCCAATACCACAGCACACACCAGTGCCGCCAGCGCTACAGCGGTTACCGCGTTCCACATGTTGACGAGAAATCGCTTGATCATCACATTCCTCCGAGCATCAAGCGGCCAATCTGCGCCGGGGTCGTATCGGGCCATGCGGTGATGGTCAATGTTCCGCGGTGGATGACAGCAACGCGATCACTTATTGAAAGCAATTCATCGAGATCGCCATGAATCAGGATAATTGCCGCGCCTCGCTCCCGGGCCTCAAGCAACTGCCGCAGCACAAACGCCGTTGCGCCAACATCCAGCCCGCGGGTTGGATTGACGGCCAAAATCAATTCCGGCTGCTGCGATAATTCCCGGGCCAGAACAATTTTCTGTTGATTGCCCCCGGAAAGCGTGGCCACGGCATCTTCCACCCGGCGGCAGCGAATGTCATACTGCCGCACCAGATCAGCGGAATGCTTTCGCCAGGCACCGAAGCGGCAAAAGCGCCAACGGGCAAATGGGCGTTGACGGTAACTGCGCAACAACAAATTGGAAACAATCGGCAGCGGCAGCACGAGCGCTTCTTTATGCCGATCTTCCGGAATATAGCCCAAGGGGATGCGGGCGTTGCCATGGCCGCCGCTGCGGTGGACAATTCGCCCGGCAGTGGGATTTACCGCCCCGGAAATTAGAGCGGCCAACGCGCTTTGGCCGTTGCCATCCACACCGGCGACGCCCAAAATTTCATAGGGACGCACGGCCATATTGATTTGCTTTAACACCGGCGGCCCGCGTTTTTCATCGCGATACTCCACATCCACAAGCTCCAGCATCGGCGGGATTTCAGTGTGGCCGGCCAGTTGCGTCAGCCGCGGGACATCCACTTTGGCCCCGACCATTTTTTCCGCAATCTGATCCACGGACAAATCCGTCGTCGTCCCGGAATAGACCAGCTTTCCCCGCCGCAAGATGGAAATCGTGCGACATATTCGCACGGCTTCAAGGAGCTTATGGCTGATGAATAATACGGTCATTCCCGCGCGTGTCAGCCCCGCGACGGCCATGGCCAGGTCGTCCACTTCCGCCGGTGTCAAAGCCGCGGTGGGTTCATCGAGGATAAGAATTTTACCGCCGCCGCAAAGCGCTTTAATAATCTCGACGCGCTGTTGACGCCCCACCGCCAGGCTGCCAACGGGCACATCAAGGTCCAGCGGCCAGTTTAATTCTCGACACCAGTAATTAATATCTCGCAACAATCTGCGCGGGCTGCGCGAAAAAAGGGATTTACCGACGGCCAGGACAATGTTGTCCAGAACGCTTTGATTCTCTACGAGCTTAAAGTGTTGATGCACCATACCGATGCCCTGTGCGCGACCGGCGCGCACGGATCCCAGAGGTACCGGGACACCCATGACTTCCACACGCCCTGAATCCGGGCGCATGAGGCCCGCAATGATATTCATGAGCGTTGTTTTACCGGCTCCATTCTCACCAAGAATGCCATGCACGCCGCCCGCCGCCACTTCCAAGGTGACATCCTCCAACGCCGAGACACCGCTGAAAGTTTTGGAAATACCGGTAAGTTTTAAAGCCAAAGGTGTTGCGGCCATCAAAGTCCTCCTTTCCGGAGGCAACGCCGCTTTAACGTGTTATTATGATCCGTCATAGATGATACATTCCGTTTAGCAATTTTTATGAACGGCGCGCGGCGCGTGAGTGCCGGGCGGGCGCATTAGTCGCGCGGCCACTCCTGCGGTCATCCCGCAACATGCACTTTACCGGTTAGTAATTCCCGCCCCGCTCGAGCCAGGGCTTGCCGCATGGCGGGTGTAATAACCGACCCGATAAGCTTGGGATTTAATACCACAATGCACACACCATTTTGCAGGTTTTCCGGTGCAACGCCCGGCTTAAAAGTTCCGCGTTGCACCTGCCGGGCGACGCGGAGAAATGCCCGGTCCAGGCGGATAACCGCACTGGCCGGAGTATAACGGGAACAGGTGGGATTATTATTCTGATCGCTGTTGGACCCGAACACGTAGACTGGGCCATGGCCGGATTTGTTGGCTTGTGCGACGGCCTCAAACACACCCCGGCTGGCCGCATCAACATTCTGATAAATCACATCAATTCCCTGCTGGATAAAGGCCTGTGCCTGACTTTTAGACAATGCCGGTTGGTCCCAACTGGTGTAGGCAGCGGCGATTTTAATGGTGCGATTCACACTTCTGGCCCCGGCCGCGAACCCACGATAACACGCCACAACCGACGGAATGGCTTCGCCACCGATAAAACCGATTTTTCCGGTTTTACTTAACATGGCCGCCAGAATTCCCAGTTGGTAGGAGGGCTGCGCGAGATCAAAATTCAGCGTCAGCACCCCGGGCTTGGTAGTGTCGGCACCGCTGACGGCAAATTTCGTTTTACCGCCCATTGCTGCAACTTGCGTGGCTGGGATGAGAAATTCATAGCCGTGACCGATGATGAGATTGTATCCCCGCATGGCGTAAGAACGCATTACATCCACCGCCCGCACGGGGGAAATATGTTCCAGAATTGATACATGGGCATGCAGTTTTTTCTTCACGACCAGAATCGCATCCTTCCCTTCCTGATTCCATCCGCCATCGGTCACACTGCCGGAGCAAATAAAGGCGATGCGTAACGGCCCTTTTATCGCAGCGGCTTTAAGCCCGGCAGCGCCGGAGAATATCAACAGACAAAACGCCATTATGGCGACGAATACATGTACGTGGCGATGGGGCAGGCTTTTCATCACGCGTTCTCCGAGGACACGCCGCAGCAGACGCTAAGATCAAACGATAATGGGTAACCGCGGCAGCTATTTCTATAAAGCATTATGAACTCTGTAAACACAAAAAGCCATGGCAACGCGGGAATAAATTAAAGGCCAAAGCGACAACAGAAAAAACCGGGGGACAGGAAGCAGCAGATTAAGCAAACGGCGGTAAAAAAAGCAAAAAAAGTATATTTCTTGACTGGGAATCCGCCCGCGCTATGATAGTCATATAGCTGCGGGGCAATTTGTAGAAACGCGGAACGGGTGTGATATGACACAACGCAGCGAGACACTTGCCTATGTTCACAATGCCCTGCGTATGGATATGCCGGGGTATGCGGCTTTAGTTGAACTGGCTTTGGATTTGCGGTGGAGTTGGAACCGGGCTGCTGATGGCGTCTGGCGGCAACTTGAACCGGAATTGTGGGCGGAAACGCGTAACCCGTGGCTGGTTCTCCAGACGGTTTCGCCGGCCAAGCTCCAAAGTCTTCTGGATAACAAAGACTTTTGCACCGAGGTTGAGGCGTTACTGAGAAACCAAAAGCTGCCGGCGGACGGCCCAACATGGTTCAGGCGGGAGCATCGTGAAGCCCCCTTGACGTGCGTGGCGTACTTCAGCATGGAATTCATGTTAAGTGAAGCGCTGCCGATCTATTCCGGTGGCTTGGGGAATGTGGCCGGCGATCAACTTAAATCCGCCAGTGATCTGGGTGTGCCGGTCGTGGCCGTGGGTTTGTTGTATCAGCAGGGATATTTCCGTCAGCATATTGATCGCGATGGCAACCAGCAGGCCTTGTTTCCGTATAATGATCCCGGCCAATTGCCGATTACGCCGTTGCGGGATGCGAACGGGGAATGGTTGCGTCTTGAAATCGCGCTACCTGGATATGCCATGTGGGTGCGGGCTTGGCAGGTGCAGGTGGGACAGCGAAAACTTTATCTTCTGGACAGCAATGATCCCGCGAATTATCCCGTTCATCGCGGCATCACCAGTGAACTTTATGGGGGCGGTCCGGAATTGCGGCTTCAGCAGGAAATACTTCTGGGAGTCGGGGGCTGGAGATTGTTGGAAGCATTGGGATTAAAGCCGGAGGTATGCCACCTCAATGAAGGCCACGCCGCATTTGCAATTTTAGAGCGGGCGCGGAGTTTTAAGGAAAAAACCGGACTATCTTTCGAAGAAGCTTTAGCCGTTACGCGGGCGGGTAATGTATTTACCACGCATACCGCAGTGGCGGCGGGGTTTGACCGTTTTTCCGCAACACTGATTAATCAATATCTGGGACGTTATGCCACAGAGAAGCTTGGCATATCCGTGGGCGATCTATTGGCCTTGGGGCGGCGCGATGCGGCGGATAGCAACGAGCCATTTAACATGGCGTATCTGGCCATGCGGGGCAGCGGTGCGGCCAACGGCGTAAGCCGCCTGCATGGGCAGGTAAGCCGGGCACTGTTTTCATCGCTGTTCCCGCGTTGGCCCATTGATGAAGTGCCCATAGGGCATGTCACCAATGGCGTTCATGTGCCAACGTGGCAATCGGCGGCCGCGGAGGAACTCTGGACAAAAGAGTGTGGAGCGGACTGCTGGTTGCATAAGCCGGATGTTTTGACGCAAAAGCTACAGAAGTTACCCGATGCCCGACTGTGGGAATTACGTACCAACGGGCGAAATACGCTGATTGATGAGGTGCGCGTCCGTCTTGCACGGCAACTGGCGGCCTCGGGCAGTTCAAATCAGGAGGTGCAGGCGGCAGGGCACTTGTTGGATCCCAATGTGCTGACACTGGGTTTTGCCCGGCGGTTTGCCACGTATAAACGGCCGAATCTGCTGCTGCATGATCCG